>JAJDDG010000148.1 GCA_029260435.1 Phycisphaerales bacterium
GGATTATGGTTTCTGAATGGGGTCGGGAGCGAGTACTCGCACTGCGCGCTGGACGCATGTGTCCCAAATGAAATTCAGATCCGCTGGATCAATTCTATATACACACTCTATGCCGACCTGCTCGCCAGAGAATGCAGCGAGCACCTATCTCATTTGGATGAGCCGGGGGCAGCACCGATCAATGTCGCCACGTACATGCTGTGGGACATGGATACGATCGAACATGCCACAGACTCTGTCACACCGCACCTCATCGACCCCGTTTTTTCTGTGCTTGAGCGTGCACTCGCGATCGATCATATCGCAGTTCAGGAAAGTGCTTTGCACGGCCTAGGACATCAGCAGATGGATCATCCGAATCGCGTCGTGCAGATCGTCAATCGGTTCATCAAGAACAATGCATCAGCGCGACCGGAACTACTTGAGTACGCAACCGACGCGATGGAGGGTTGTGTGCAATGAGTGACAACAAAACCCTCTACCTCATCGACGGCTTCGCGCAGCTCTTCCGCGCCTACCACGCCATCCGCACGCAGATGACATCGCCCGTCACCAAAGAACCGACCAACGCCACCTACGGCTTTGTCGGCATGATCCTCAAGCTGCTCCGCGACTACGACCCGGAGTATGTCGCCGTCGCGATCGATGTCTCGGGCGACCGGGGCACCTTTCGCACGCAGATGTACCCCGAGTACAAAGCCAACCGCGAGGCGCCACCCGAGGATTTCCGCCCGCAGGTCGAGCGCTGCTTCGCCATCCTCCGCGAGATCGGCATCCCGATCATCGGCGCCGAGGGCTTCGAGGCGGACGATGTCATCGCGACAATCGCCGAGAAATTCAAGCAGGACCACCCGGATGTCACCATCCGCATCGTCTCCAAAGACAAAGACCTCCAGCAACTCCTCGAGCAGGGGCGCGTCGAGATGTTCGACGTCCACAAAGACGAACTCATCGACGAAGCGAAGCTCAAGGAAGACAAGGGCATCACCCCGCCGCAGGTCGTGGACATGCTCGCCCTGATGGGCGACACCGTGGACAACGTCCCCGGGGCAAAGGGCATCGGCCCCAAAACCGCGATGCAGCTCATCAGCGAGTACGGCTCGATGCACGCCGTCCTCGAAGAAGCGCAGCGCGAACCCAGCAAAATCAAGGGCAAACGCCGAGAGAACCTGATCGAGGCAGCCGCCCACCTCCCGCTCTCGCGCGAGCTGGTCGAACTGCGCAAAGACGCGCCGGATTCCGAACTCCCGCTCGACACCGCCCTCGCCAGCGAGATTAAACTCGCCGCGCTGATCCCGCTGTTGCGCGAGCTGGGCTTCTCCCGCTATCAGGACGATGTCAAATCACTCATCAAAAAAACCACCAACCCGGCTTCTTCAAAGTCTGCAACACCCATTGATCCCTCCGGCTTTGGCGGGTTATTCGATCAGGCGGACGACACCCCAAGGATCACCGCCCCCAACGGCGCGACGTACACCTGTATCAAGACCAAGAAGGAACTCGCGGCGCTGGTCAAGCGGATGGCCGCCGCCGATCAGCTCGCCATCGACACCGAAACCACCTCCCTCCACCCGCTGCTCTGCGACCTCTGCGGCATATCCGTCTGCCTCAAGCCGAGCGAGGCGTACTACATCCCCACCCGTTCGCCCGAACCGGAATCGCACCTCGATACGAAAACCGTGCTCGAATCAATGCGATCCGTCCTCGAATCAAACGCGCGCGCGAAGATCGGGCACAACCTCAAGTACGACCTGCTCGTCTTCCGCCAGCACGGGATCAACCTCGGCGGCATCGCGCACGACACCATGGTCGCCAGCTACGTCGTCGATGCCTCCCGCTCCTCGCACGGCATGGACTACCTCGCGCTGGACCTCCTCGGGCACACCTGCATCCCGATCAAGGAACTCATCGGCACCGGCAAGAACCAGAAATCATTCGATCATGTGCCGCTCGAAACCGCGAGCATCTACGCCGCCGAAGACGCGGACATCACCCTCCAACTGTACGACAAGCTGCTGCCCGAAGTGCGAGCGCTCAAGCTCGACAAGCTGTACACGGATGTCGAGATGCCGCTCGTCGCCGTCCTCGCGGAGCTGGAGTGGAACGGCATCCGCGTTGACCCGGACGAACTGGACAAGCAGGCCGAGCGCCTGCGCACGCGCATCGAAGAGCTGCGCGAGCAGATCAACGAAGCCGCCCCGCGCCCGTTCAACCCCGACTCGCCCAAGCAGCTCTCGGGTGTGCTGTTCAACAAAGACGACCACGAAGAACCCGGCCTGGGCATCAAGCCGCTCAAGAAAACCAAAACCGGGTACTCGACCGATGTGGAAGTCCTCGAAAAACTCGCCGCAAACCCCGAGATCGACTCGCCAATCCCGAGGCTGATCGTCGAGTACCGCCAGCTGACAAAGCTCGTCTCGACGTACCTCGTCGCGCTCAAAGATGCGATCAACCCGAACACAAAACGCATCCACGCATCGTTCCATCAGGCGGTCGCGGCGACCGGGCGTCTGTCGTCCAGCGACCCGAACCTCCAGAACATCCCGATCCGAACAGATGTCGGGCGCGAGATCCGCAGGGCGTTTATCGCCGAAGACGGGTGCGTGCTCATCAGCGCGGACTACTCCCAGATCGAGCTGCGCATCCTGGCGCACCTGTCCAAAGATGAAGCCCTCATCGAAGCCTTCCGCTCGGGCGAAGACATCCACAGAACCGTCGCCGCGCAGATCCACGATGTTCCGCCCGGTGATGTCACAAAGGAGCAGCGCGACGGCGCAAAGATGGTCAACTTCGGGATCGTCTACGGCGTCACCCCCTACGGGCTAGCGCGACGCCTCGGCATCAGCAACACCGAGGCATCAGAAGTCATCGACCAATACAAAGCCCGCTTCCCGGGAATCAACACCTTCCTCCAGGAGTGCATCGCCCAGGCGACGCGCTTCGGGTACGTCGAAACAATGCTCGGGCGCCGCCGACCGATCACCGAGATCGAATCGAGCAACCCCAACCGCCGCTCGATGGCGGAGCGCACCGCGATCAACTCGGTCGTGCAGGGATCCGCCGCGGACCTCATCAAGCTCGCGATGATCCACATCCACCAACAACTCCCCCCCCACTCCCCCGACCCCGCGCCGACCGCCGAACTCGAAGCGACGTGGAACGACCCGCGTCCGCCGAAGATGCTGCTGCAGATCCACGACGAACTCGTCTTCGAATGCCCGCGCGAGCACGCCGAAGTCTTCCGCGAATACGCGGTGGATCGGATGCAGCGGGCGATGGATCTGGACGTGCCCCTTGTGGTCGAGTCGGGCATTTCCGAGTCGTGGTTCGAGGGGAAATAGCCACCACCCGGGGAGCCCTCTGATCGCCCGGAATCGATACTCACGGGCCCGAAAACACGGATCTCGCGCCCGCCCGACTTGACACCGCCAGCGGGGCAGGTACCTTTCCCCGTCTACCGGTTCGGCTTCACGCCGGAGCGGCGGAAACCCCTTTGGGGCGGTAGCTCAATTGGTTAGAGTTCTGGACTGTCGATCCAGTGGTTGCGGGTTCGAGTCCCGTCCGCCTCGTTCATCAACCCTCGCGTCTGCGAGGGTTTTTTTATGGGAGGGGCGGGGAGATGACGGGCAACGGAATCCGGTAAAAGGATGTCGTGTACCGGATGACTACCGGAATCCTGTCTATTCCTCTTCCTGATACATGCGCTGCAAAGCGATCTCTGGAGTGCGGTCAAACGGTGGGAAGAATCCGATCCCTAGTGCTATGGGCGTCGCTGTAACAACTAGCCGCAGATTGGAATCTGGTTCGCTTGGTCGAGCAATATCGCGAATTAGCAATAAAGCCGCAGCCATACCTTGGCCGCAAAAGTGCAGTGTCAATGCCGAGTTGCTGTAAATACCCCATGTATCGATTTGAAATCGAATTTCGATTCCTCTTGCTCGCGCTCTTACTTGCCTCCGCTCTGGTTCATTATCCTTGGAAGGAATACTTTTAAAGAAGAATCTTCGATTTGTGAATGCGATTGCTCCAGGAAACAAGTGACCTCGAAGCAGGCGTATACCCCATAATGAATCAATATCCACAGGCGTCGAGGATCGAAGCAATTCCTCGGTCATACCTGAGTAAAGGCGATGCATTTCGTGGACGATTGATTGATCCCATGTCTCGAACACTGTCCGAGATAAGCCGCGCTCCAACTGGCCTTTTTGCGGATGTCCCGACTTATTGACTGCTCCTATTTGCTGCAGTTCAAGGATATTGAATTGCGCTGCTTTGATTGGACAGCATTGCTCATATAGAGTCAGCAGAACGCTGAAATTAAAGAAACTCCAAAGCCGCATCTCCAAAAATTCAGCCATTTGAACGGAACTCTTAGACAGGAGCGCCTGGGCTACATCATTCTCCCAATCGCGCTTCCATTGAAGCAGTAATTCACGCGAAAAATCTGCTGGTGCCTTATCTATTAACGAGTGGCATCCTGTGCAGAGGAGTATGAGATTCTCATATGAGTCATCCTCACCTACGGACTCATCGCTTCTAGCGGCTTCCGGCCGTCGACCAATCACGTGGGCCATATCTCCGAGTACCGTGTCGCCACTCTTCTTCATATTTGGCAACAGGGTTTTGCGGCAGTCAGGATTGGAGCATCGACCGCCAGCCCTACCCCAAAGAAGTTTAAGATCTTTCTGCTTGATGGCCATTTTTTGCCTTGAAATAACATATGTAGATAGTCAACAGAGACTTCGACCTACCTCTATTCCGATTGCCAGAAAGCAGTGTATGTCGTACACCCGCCCGGGGCATGTCCCCCCACTCCCCCTCAACAACGATACGAATCAGTTGGCACCAGCCATCCAAGCAGTACCGCAAGTACGTCGGCTTCTACCTCGATGCCAACGACCGACGAAATCGGCGACCGTTCAATCCGCGTGGCGTGCCGGTCCATCCGTGCTCTCGAAATCGTCATCGTCGTCAAACAACATCCGCATCGCGGGCGTTTCAAGATCGTCGAACTGTCCCCGCTTCGCCGCCCACGCAAACGCGATCACCCAACAAAGAGCGATCAGCAGAGCGAGCGGCAGAACAATAAACAGCACAGACATGCGCGACCCTTAAAACGTCTTCGAGCGAAACGACAACACAACCACCGACAGCGAACTGATCGGCATCAGCACCGCCGCCGCCAGCGGGTCAATCTTGCCCGCCACCGCCAACGACGCGAAGACCACATTGTATGCCAGCGACACCACCAGATTCCGCCGGATCACGCCAAACGCCCGCCGTGTCCCCATCAGCAGTTCGACCAGCGGGGCGAGCCCCTCCCGATCCAGATACACATCCGCCGCCGCAAGCGATGCCTCCGCGCCGCCGTGCACCGCGACTCCCACCCTCGCGCTCGCCAGCGCCGCCGCGTCATTCACACCATCACCCACCATCACTACCGGGCCCTCCGCAGCAAGACCCGCGACATACCGCGCCTTGAATTCGGGAGACGCCCCGCCGATCAAGTGCTCCTCGGCAATGCCCAGCCGCGCACCAATCCGCGAAACAATCTCCGGATGA
Source organism: Phycisphaerales bacterium (assembly GCA_029260435.1). GTDB lineage: Bacteria > Planctomycetota > Phycisphaerae > Phycisphaerales > UBA1924 > OFTM74. Next base: position 5,563 of record JAJDDG010000148.1, read on the forward strand.
TCGCCCGACAAGATGTGAGGCGTCCACCCCATCGAGCGGAGCCGATCAAGCGAAGCAAGCGTGTCCTCGCGCAGATCATCGTCCACCGCCGCGAGCGCAACCGCTGC
>JAJDDG010000149.1 GCA_029260435.1 Phycisphaerales bacterium
GGTGCCGGATGGGCGAGGGGCGTGAGATTGACGGAGCGAGGATCCTGTGAACTGTTCTCACCCAAAGCGGCTTGGTTTCTTTGATCGGTTCCTCACGCTGTGGATATTTCTCGCGATGGGGGTCGGTGTTCTGCTCGGGAACTTTGCGCCGGAGTTCGGCGAGTGGATCGGTTCGCTTCATCCGGAGGGATCGCAGACGAGCATCCCGATTGCGGTCGGGTTGATCCTGATGATGTATCCGCCTTTGGCGAAGGTGAAGTACGAAGAACTGGGGGATGTGTTCCGGAATATGCGCGTGCTGGGGCTGTCGCTCGTGCAGAACTGGATCATCGGCCCGATCCTGATGTTTGGGCTGGCGATCCTGTTTCTGCGGCATCAGCCGGAGTTCATGGTCGGGTTGATCATGATTGGTTTGGCGCGGTGCATCGCGATGGTGATCGTGTGGAACGATCTTGCGGACGGCGACACGGAGTATGCGGCGGGGCTGGTCGCGTTCAACTCTATTTTTCAGGTGCTGTTTTACAGCGTGTACGCGTGGGTGTTTATTACCGTGCTGCCGCCGCTGTTTGGTCTTGCGGGCAGCGAGGTGGCGATCAGCATGGGGCAGATCGCAGAGAGTGTCTTTATCTATCTTGGCATTCCGTTTCTGGGTGGGATGCTGACACGGTTTGTGCTGGTGAAGGTGCGCGACAAGCGGTGGTATCACGAGGTGTTTATCCCGAAGATCTCGCCGATCACGCTGATCGCGCTGCTGTTTACGATCGTTGTGATGTTCTCGATGCAGGGTGCGAAGATCATCGAGCAGCCGGGTGATGTGGTGCTGATCGCGGTGCCGCTGCTGATTTATTTCGTGGTGATGTTCCTGGTGACGTTCTTCATGAGCAAGAAGGCGGGGGCGGATTATCCCAAGTGCGCGACGCTTTCATTTACCGCATCGGGCAACAACTTCGAGCTGGCGATCGCGGTTGCGGTTGGTGTCTTCGGGATCGATCATGGCGCGGCGTTCGCGGCGGTGATCGGGCCGCTGGTTGAGGTGCCTGTGCTGATCGGGCTGGTGGGTGTTGCGCTGCGTATGCGGCGGCGGTATTTTTAGGGGGAGGGGGGGGTAGTGAGCGGGAGTACATGGTCGTGTATGTATTGCCCTACACCATTAGATATCTAATCTCTTCATGATGCCGGCTTCCTCCATTGCCGACATTACGAACATTTTGTTGACTTGGTGCCAACCGACAGGCATTTCAGCTAACACTTGGCGCACTTGCTTCGCTATCTGAAGAAGAGTTTCACCACCTTCCCGCAAAGAATACGAAATCTTCTTTGCTCCTTCCTCTGAAGAACAGAGGAACACAAGCTCCTTCCCTGTCACCATGTGGTTTACCGTATCTTTGTAGAGCATCAGACATCCTAAATCGATGTCATTCCTGATGCACAGAACAGTCTTCACAAGCTCGACGAGAATATCATCATGCCCGTTCAAGTACATCTGGAATTTTTCCAAAAGTTCAAGGAGATATTGCGCTTCACGACAATCAAAGCTGGGTTCAAGCGCCTCGTATATGCGTGCGTCCGGAACAGGAACATTCATTTCTGGATCACTTGTCTGATCATGCAACCAAATGGCAATCTGTTTAGTTGCATGCAAAAACAACGTGTCATAGGGCATTTCCTGCCGTATTCCACAACTCCTACAGACACTTTGAAAAAGTTGTCCCGAAGTCATCATCGGAATCAACCAAGAATCAAGGCCGATACTGATTCTAGACCAAACCGGAAACGACTGAACATGATTACAACTTTGACAAGTGGCTTTGTGGTGTCGCACCCGACTCATGAACATCGAATCGAGCGTGGCTTCTTCTAAAGAGTCCAGTCTCGGACTGTCTTCAACAACCACTTCCGGCACAGGCGTGCATACCAGTAAGTCATTCACTTGGCTTGCGAATTTGCGAGGAATGTCAAATGATATAATTTCCGGGTAATACTCCGAGATGTGGCGCATAAACGCCCATCCGGCGACCACATCATCAGTTGCATTCTTGCACAAACACTGGATTACTCTGCCAAAGGCACGCAGTGTGTCTTCTGTTAGATAATGGTCCGAAAATGCGATATCGAGTTGTCTGTTACCGGAGGCTTCATAGTGGCACCCGCCACACGGGAGAAATGCTCCGTGTTTCAGATTTCCGCAGTACAGGCAGAGCGCAGTAGTCATAACACCATCCAGTTAGATGAACGATGTTATCAATCCAGCCAAACAACTCCAAACAACGCACGAAAAAACCCGCGGAAGCACCTGCGGGTCGCTCGAAGCTCCCCGAGTAGGACTCCCGCCTTCGGCGGACAGGCTCCCCTACAACCTCGCGGTTAATCCGCCTGCGGCGGACTCGCTCTACCAATTCTCTCGTCCAGCCAGCGCCGACCTGATCCGGACTTCAGCCACCGCTCTCGTTGCATCGCTTCGGAGCGAGACTCGTGACTCTCGGAGTAGACCAATGTCCACGGGCCCGGATTCCGGCTGGTGAACTTCCGCGGATTGTGGTCTGGGTCGTTGTGCTCGCCGATTCGCCGCTCAAGGTCATCCGTTTGCCCTGTGTAGCGCAGGCCTGCGGGATTCTCGAGTACGTAGACGAAGAACGCCAAACTCCCCGAGTAGGACTCGAACCTACAACCTAGCGGTTAACAGCCGCTCGCTCTACCAATTGAGCTATCGGGGATCCGTTCGTTTGCGACACTCGTTTATAGCACATCCTGCTCGCTTGTCCAGCGTCCAGCGAGAGGATTGCGGCTCGATTTCTCTTGGATCGGCCATCGGGGCGGGCCACCTGAGACCGACCGGGTGCCGATAATCGGGTCCGCATGGGAAGCGCGTCAACAAGGAGAAACGCTGGGACGAAACGGATCCCCCCGCCGATCGGGACGAGCAACGGGTCGGGTCCTTCTGGCGGCATCCCTCAGTTCTCGGCCAGGCCCTCTCGCAGGGCGAACCTCGTCAGCTCGACTCGGTCGTGGATGTTCAGTCGGTTCATCAGCCGGGTCGTATGATGCTCAATGGTCTTCACGCTACGGTTCGTGATAGCCGCAATCTCCTTCTTGCCCAGCCCGCGTGCGATGTAGCGGAGCACCTCCAGCACGCGGGGGGTGAGCTTGGACACCCTGGACGTCGATCCCGTTCGCAGTCGAGCCCCCGAGGCTTCCACGACGATCCGCGAACGGACCTCAGCGGAAAAGTACGCCCCCCCTGCCGCGACCTCGCGAACCGCCTCAACGACTCTCTCGGGCGACTCGCTCTTCGTCAGATAGCCGTGCGCCTTGACGGCCAGCGCCTCGTCTACATACCGATCATGAAGAAACGCGCTGAGGAAGACGACACGCACGTCCGGTTGTGCAGCGATCAGCGTTCTTGCGGCCTCGAAACAGTCCAGTCCGGGCATGTCGATGTCCGTGAGGACGACATGCGGCTTGCTCTCACGCGCCTTCCGCAGCGCCTCCTCCGCGGTGCCGGCGGTACCGACCACCACAAGGCCAGGCTCGCGCTCGAGCCGCTCGGCCAAGGCACCGCGAACCA
>JAJDDG010000150.1 GCA_029260435.1 Phycisphaerales bacterium
CCTCATCAACAAGAAGCTGAATGTTGCGGAGAATGACCACAACCCGGACGCGTTCGCGACAAAGCCCAAGCGAACACCCCGCGGAGGCAGATCAGCCCCGCGCCGTGGCACCGTGGGCCCGCCGAGGCCCGGCAGCAAGAAGAGCGCCCCCCGCTCCGGACGCCGCCGCAACAAAGCCCACGCCTAGAGCACAATACGCCTTTATTTCATTCCACAAGCCCCGGCAAGCTCAGACACGCCCAGACCCCAAATCCGGTCTCCTCGCGCACGAAAAAAACCAGCCGTAAACGGCTGGCTTCGATTTGAGTTTAGGGATTCGAATAGTTGCATTGCAGTACAGATCCTCGGCTTGAAAGCCGCATAAATTGGATTGTTAGGGTTGTGGTACAGTCCAGATACGTATGGACTTACCAACATTTATCAAGAAGTGGACTCGCGCCGAGCTATCTGAGAAAGCTGCGAGCCAAGAGCACTTCCTCGATCTCTGTCAACTGCTAGGCGTGAAGACCCCGGCGGAACTCGATCCAACCGGCGAGGTCTTTACCTTTGAGAAATCGGTTGCAGTTTCAGGTGCAGCATCCTTGGGTTCCAAGGGGGAGCGTGGTTTCGCTGATGTCTGGTACAAGGGCAGGTTTGTTTGGGAGTACAAACGCAAGGGGAAGTACGCCGACCTTGCAGACGCATATCGCCAGGTCAAGCAGTACCGGGATCAGCTCGGAAATCCACCTCTGTTGATTGTGTCGGACATCGCACGCACTGAGATTCACACCAACTTCACCGGGTTCAAGCCCGAGATGCACGCGATCGAGTTGGCGGACCTCGATAAGCAGGGGGCGCTCGACACCCTCCGTCGGGTCTTCACCGCCCCCGAGTCTTTTCGTCCAGACGAGACACCTGAGGAAGTCACCAAGAAAGCTGCAGAGGCAATCGGTGCAATTGCACAGGGACTGCGCACCCGTGGTCATGACCCACACGAAGCGGCACATTTCTTGATGAAGGTGATGTTCTGCCTGTTTGCGGAGGACGTCGAACTGCTACCCAAGGGATTGTTCGAAAAGATGCTGGGCAAGTATCGCCACGATCCGCCGCGACTCAAGTCCCAGATGGACGCGCTCTTTGGTGCGATGAAGACCGGCGGGGACTTTGGAATCGACGAGATCGCCTACTTCAATGGGGGGCTCTTTGACGGCGCTCCCGCTCTGACGCTCTCTGAACCCGAGATTAATTCACTCGTCACAGCTGCCGCCAAAGACTGGTCCAAGGTTGAGCCCTCCGTATTCGGTACGCTCTTCGAGCGATCCCTAGATCCCGCCAAGCGGGCTCAGATCGGAGCCCACTACACCAGCCGAGATGACATCATGCTCGTCATCGATCCTGTGATTGTCCGCCCCCTCTGCCGTGAGTGGGATGAGACGCAAGAAAAGATTGCCGAGCAGCTCGAACGACGAGTTAAAGCCAAAACCTCTGCGACGAAGCGCAAGGCCGACAATGAGATCGCCGATTTCTTTGATGGATTCCAAGAGCGCCTCTCGTCCGTTCGAGTGCTGGATCCTGCCTGCGGCTCTGGCAACTTCCTTTATGTCGCGATCCAATCCCTTCTCGATCTAGAACGCGAAGTGATCGTCGCCGCATCCGACGAAGTGATCGGAATAGGCGGTTTGCTCCCCAAGGTTCGACCGTCCCAACTCTACGGCATCGAGATCAATCCCTACGCCGCCGAACTCGCCCAAGTAGTGATATGGATTGGTTACTTGCAATGGATGCGCGACAACGGCTTCGCTGCTCCCAAGAACCCCGTGCTCGAAGCGATCGACACCATCGAGAACCGAGATGCGATCCTCGCGTGGGAGGATGAAGATGGAGAGCCGATCCCGTCATGGTGCGAGGGCGCAGTGTGTCGAGGTCAGGCCGAGTGGCCCGACGCAGACTTCATCGTGGGGAATCCACCATTCCTCGGTACGAAAATGCTCCGAGGGGACTCGGCGACAAGTATGTCGAATCGCTATATGCTACCTATTCGGAACGTATCCCGGGGTTTAGTGACCTTTGCTGTTACTGGATCGAACTCGGTCGTGAATATGTCGAGTCGCGCCCGGAGATACGAGTCGGGCTTCTTTCCACACAGGCGATTCGAAACTCCAAGGCTCGGGTGGTCTTGGAGCGGATTCAGAAGCATGCCCAGATATTTGATGCTTGGACCGACGAGGAGTGGATGCTGGATGGCGCGGCCGTCCATATCTCTATTGTCTGCTATACAGGAGATCCAGAATCAATCGTCCAGCTTAACGGTCGCGATGCTCAAACGATCACCGCGAGCTTGTCTCAGGGCATCGATCCAAGATTGGCGACCGTGCTCTCCGAGAACGAGAATCTAGGATTTATCGGCGACATGAAGGGGGGGCCGTTTGCCATTCCTGTTGACGAAGCACGGAAACTTCTCGCAGTCTCCACGCCGAACGGTAAGAATCCATTGTCTGTTGTACGCCCACAGATCATTGCTACCGATATTGTTCGGCGCCGACGTGGACAGTGGATAATTGATTTTGGTGTTGACCTACCGATGAGCGACGCGGCATCGTTCGGAGCTGTGTTTGACTATGTGGAGAGAGTCGTCCGCCCGGCTCGTGAACGCGGGAGACCAACTCGCGACGAATGGTGGCTGCATATGCGTCCTGGTCCGTCAATGCGAACCGGAATAGAACCACACGCGCGATTCATGGCAACTGGTAATGTTGCAAAGTATCGTGTATTTACATGGCAGGTTGCACCGACACTTCCAGACCATGCAACTACTGTCTTCGCCCGTTCAGACGACTATTTCTTCGGTGTACTGCACAGCAGCATCCACGAACTATGGGCCCTACGCCAAGGCACCCAACTAGAAAGCCGACCCCGCTACACCCCCACTACATGTTTCGAGACATTCCCCTTCTCATGGGTGCCGGGGACAGAGCCGGCGGAGGGTGATGCGCTGCGCCCGCTGCACGACGCGATCGGCGATGCGGCGCAGTTGTTAAACGAGCAGCGTGAGCGCTGGCTCAACCCGCCCGAGTGGATTGATGAGATCGCGGAGCGGATCGACAGTGAGGACTGTTTCGATGATGTCGCACGAGTGAGCGGGGAGGATGCTCGGCGGTTAATCCGACAAAGCGCGATTGATGCGGCTGCGGCGAAGGATAAGCGGCTTAAGAAGCGCACTCTGACTAACTTGTATAACGAGCGGCCTATGTGGCTCCGCCTGGCGCACCGTGCGCTTGATGAGGCCGTTCTCGCAGCGTACGCGGCGGTTGATCCACAGGGCTGCTGGTCAAACAAATGGGCGGACGTATTTGAGGAGATGGGTGCTGGGCAGCCGCTGCCCGAGACTGGCGATGGCGAGGCTCATCCTTTGTATGTTCGACGCCAAGAGGTGGAACAGAAAATCCTAGGGGCGCTTCTGAGACTCAACCAGGCGCGAGCGAGATGATGTGCTGAACCAAGGCGCACTGAACGTTCAGTGGGGTATCAACCCCGGAGGCTTTGCGGCCGTGATCACCGGTTCGCTTGATAATCAGGGCATCACGCGGATCGTCGCCATCGACGGTGACGGAGGGTTCAACACTTTTTCTCCTCTTTGGGT
>JAJDDG010000151.1 GCA_029260435.1 Phycisphaerales bacterium
AGCACGGGATTCCGGCGGAGGTGATGCATATTGTTGCGACGCACTCGCACGAGGGGGAGAAGGTGCAGCGGTCGATCGAGAGTATTATTTTCCACCATGCGGACTTTGTGGACTTTGATATCGCGAAGTATTTGGGGAAGATGGCTGCGAAGTGAAGGACATCACGGTCGAGCAACTCAAGGCATATGTAAAGAGTACGGAGTTGCCGTGTGGCGAGACTGTTGAAAAGGGTTTGGAGTATTCAGGGCTGTTGTTTTGGGATGATTTGATTCGATATGACCTGACGCCGACGAACAGTACGCCCTTCGCATCGACCGGCGGTGATGGGGTTCACTACGGGACGCTGGACTTACCGGATGCAACACCGATCGTGATGACGGTGCCGATGATGACAGAGCCTGAGGACGAGGGCAATCGGATCGTTGGAGAGACGCTGCACGAGTTCCTGTGCCTTGGATGTGAGGTTGGGTGGTTTTTCCTTGAGCAGATGGTTTACGAGCCGATGGAAGAGTTCGTGCGGATGATGCACGATACATATGAGCGAGAGGGTTATGAATTGGAGGCACTCGCGGCGATGCGGAAGCACTTTGATCTCAAACTGTGGGATGACATTCCTGGGCGCCTGGCGGAGCTTCGTGAGAAGTATGCAGGAATGATCGAGGTTGCTCCGTTTCCGTGGGATGAAGAGTGATTGTATTTATGTCACGCTGCGCGCGACGCTTTTGTGAGGAAGGGGGGAGGGTGATGCGGGAGCACTGGTCCGCCGCGGCGGACCAGTGGCACGGGAGAAGCACGCTTTGCCCTCCGGGCCAAAGCGTGGCACCCGGAGATCGTGGTTTACGCCTTGGCGTATACCACGGCACCCGAAGATGTGGGATACTGATTTGGGAGGCACGCGATGGCTGGTCGATTCAGGGATGCGACGGCGAAGGATGCGGTGGTGGTTGTGCGAAGGATGAGTGGGGGTATAGGTGCGCGTGTGTATCAGGGCGCGGCGGTTGCGTTTGTGGGTGGGATTATGATGGCTGTGAATTCGCGGCGGGGAGGTGGGACACCGATTCCGTGGGGACGGATTGCGACGATCGGCGTGCTGGCGATTGGCATCAGCGCGATATCGTCATATGAAGTGTGGGTGCATGTCGGTCGGCGGGAGCTGGTGAAGGGGGTGGTGATGTGCGGGGTGCGGTTTGATTTCGGATGGCGGGCGATCACGCGGGAGGGTCGGGCGGTGGAGGTTGAAGAGAAAGACGGGGCGGTGCGGGTCGGGTTGCGGCTGAAGAAGGGGAAGGTGGAGTGGTTTGATGGGGATGAGATGCTGGCGGAGGAATTGCGGGTGGCGGTGGGGGAGTAGAAGAAGGCATCAGGCATCAGGCATCAGGGAAGAGGGGGGAGGTGTTTTTATGTAACGCTGCGCGTGACGTTTTTGTGAGGAAATGGCGAACGGAGGAGTGGCGGTGGGCGTAGTGGCTGGAAGCGAGAGCAGTCTTACATGGCGCACAAAACGCATGATCAGTCAAAGGGAGATCGCATTGCTTTTCGATTGGCGATTGGCTTTGTGATAGCGGTCTTGGTTGTCATTCCGGTGTTGTTATTACTGTATTTTAGCTACGAAGATTAGAGGGATTTGGTAATACGGTCGCGGAGGATGTGGGCGTGGTTGAGGGATTCGTCCTTCGATGCGAATAGGAGCGTGACGGTTTTCTTGCGCGTTGCTTTTATCTGCGCGATGAGGTCGTCGAGAGCGGGTTGGTTGGCCTTGAGTTCGGCTTTGTAGCGTTTGGTGAACTCGGGCCATTGGGCGGTATCGGCGTGGAACCATTTGCGGAGATCGGTTGAGGGGGCGATGTCTTTGGCCCAGAGGTCCAGCGCGGCGGCTTCCTTGGTGCAGCCTCGGGGCCAGAGGCGGTCTATGAGGATGCGCATGCCATCGGAGCGGGCGGGTTCGGCGTAGACGCGTTTCACGTTGATGATCATGAAGAGGATGGTAGCGGTGGGTCTCTCCAGAGTGAGGCTGAAAATGGTCGGGTGTAAGGGGGCGGTATTTCAGATGATTTGAATGGGCGACAGGTAGGATGATCCGGCTCATCAACTGCCTGATAAGGAATCGAAACAATGGCGAACATTCTTCGTGTGATTCTTGTTGTTGCCCTGCTGGTGCTCGGTTCATGCGGGTCGAGTTACCGAACGGGTGGGGTGCAGGGCGCAGCGGATTCCGTGCTGGGCGGAGATACCCGATCGATTTTAGTGAACGGGTATTCGACGTCGTATGCATGGCCCGAGATGCTGCAGGACATGCTTGACGCTCACGCGGGTGGGCAACGGAAGTATTTCGTTGTGAACTCCGTGATCGGTGGTGCGCCGGTAGAGACGTGGATCGCTGCAACCGGTTCACAGGATCACACCCGAACGATCGTCGCTCTGGAGCGGGATTTTCTGGGCCCCGATCCGCGGCTCCTCGGCGATGCACCGCGGCCGACCATTGTTATCTGTCAGCAGTCTTTGCAGCTGACGGGCGATCAGCGTGGGCCGGTGAAAGCTGCGCACGATATGGCGGGTGCCGAACTCGGGGCCGACGCGTTGGAAGCGCTTGGCAAAAGGCTGCATGCCTACGGGATGGAGCGGGTCTACATCGCGACTCATATTTACAAGAAGCCGGTTGAGCCGGAGGTCGGGAATGAGCGGGTCGCGCTCGCTCGTTTGCTTTCGCGGGGCATCGAATACATCGAGGCGGGGCCGGACGTCTGGGAGCCGACACGGCGGGCGTATCCCGGTTGTTTCGAAGATGATGGGCTGCATCCCAACGAGGGGGGGATGAAGATCATGGCCGAGGGGTGGTACCGCACGCTTGCCGGTGAGGATGCCCGCGAAGATGTTGTGCGAGGCTTGTGGGCGCGTGAATATGACGTGAACAAAATGATGCGTGCTTATCTTGCGTGGCGCCGCACGAGTCGTTGAGCGGCACGGCAATGCGTACACATAGTCGCTTCCGGGCATAAGGCGGAGTCTGTGTAGCTGTGTATGAGTTCGCGTTTAGCCTCGGGGTGACCATGCGAGCCCGTCCGGCTCGTTTCCTGCGTGGAGGCGCTTCACGATCTTCCAGGT
>JAJDDG010000152.1 GCA_029260435.1 Phycisphaerales bacterium
CACCCTGCTCGAACGCGAGGCCGGAAAATATCCTGATATCAACCTCCGTACATGGACAGGTCGAGCATTGTCTCGGTCGCGCATCGGTGTGCTCATCGATTGTCTCACTCGTCATATCGCCGAGCACACATTCGAAACATACGCCGCCCTCGTGCGACACCCCGACATCGAAAAATACGTCGATGCATCGCTCGGCACTCCGCAGGCTCATTGGATCGAACATCTGGATGTGTTCCAGTCGGAGTTTCTTCCAAGGGGAGTACCACAGCAGTGGAAGCGCCCCTCCAGGAACAAAAACGCAGAAATGCTGACGCGGGTTGCAAGTGTCATAGATGATCTCATGATGCCGCTGATTAGTGCTTCGGGGCATAGCGAGAAGCTGGGTTCGGCGCTCATCTCAATCCTGCAATCGCTGTACGCTGATCTCGATACCGATGCGGATCAGGAGCCCGCGCAGGCATGCGGCACGGTAGTGGAGATCATCGACCGCTTCGCGTCAACACTGTCGCAAGTCAGCTCCACTGTGGATACCGTGACATATCTCGGCATGGTTTCGGAAGAATTGGATCGCACGAACACCGCCCCACCGCAGGATGCGAACGCCGTACAGATTCTCGGCTGGCTGGAATTGCCGTGGGACAACGCAACAATCTGCGCGATCACCGGGATGAACGACGAGTACATCCCCGGACCCAAGAGCCACGACGCGCTGCTGAGCGACGGGGTTCGAGGAGCACTCCATCTCGCGAATGATGCCTCTCGATTCGCGCGCGACTGCTATCTCATGCATGTGATCGCGCACACCAAAGACCATCTCACCCTCGTTTCCGCACGCAGAGATCAATCAGGTAGCCCCCTCGTACCGAGCCGCTTGCTGCTGCGCTGTGATGATGCCTCGCTCGCATCGCGGATGCGCAGAGCCTCCGCCACAATCCCAGAGCCCACGCCGACCATTACAATCAAGCCCCTCGACCCCGTCCCGCCTTCAGGCATCTCCCCGTTCCCGGTCCTGCCGTGTGTCGAGCACGATCCCGTCAGCAGCATGCGCGTCACATCATTCAAGACGTACATCCGCTCGCCCTACCTGTTCTTCCTGCAGCACGTCCTGAGTCTGAGCGAGGCGACCGATTCCGCGAACGAAATCGGTCCGATGGAATACGGCAACATCGTCCATAGCGTGCTCGAATCTTTCGGGAGAAGCGATTGCAAGGACTCCCGTGACGAGCGCGTTGTGGATCAGTATGTGCAGGGCGAGTTGAGCAGGATCCGCGAAACATACTTCGCCACCGATCCCCTCCCGGCTGTCGCGCTGCAACTCCGATTGCTCGAATTCAGACTCAGCGATTTCGCGGCATGGCAGGCTTCGCGTGCGAGGCAGGGGTGGACCATCGAGCACGTCGAATGGCAGGCGAAGGGGGATACCGCCGGTATCACTGTGGATGGCGAAGTGATGGTGTTGCGCGGGAAGATCGACCGGATCGATCGAAACGGGCAGACCGGGGCCGTTTGTGTCATCGATTACAAGTCGGGTCGGGAGGTGAATGCACCAGAGAAAACACATCGAAACAGGAGCGGCTGGACCGATCTTCAACTCCCGCTCTACCGCCATCTGGCGCGGGATATTCTCGCTAACGCCACCGAGGTCGAACTCGCGTATGTCGCACTGCCGCGACGCGCCGAAGGAGTAAAGCTACTCAAGGCCGAATGGGATGACGCGGACCTGCAGGCCGCAGACGAGGCCGCGAGCGCCGTGATCCGAGCCATCAGGGAAGGGCGCTTCGATGACCCGGGCGACCTGGACCGAGCCGCCGAAATATCCAGATCGATCGGCGCATTGTCCGGGATCACCGTGACACACAGCAACCCCGACAGGGAGGACGCATGAGCGGCCACCCTCTCGAAATCACGCTCGCATCGGCTGGAACAGGCAAGACATTCCAGCTCACCAATCGATACCTTTCGCTGTTGCTCGGCGCGGGGGATCGAGCAAGCGCAGCCCGAATCGCACCGAGGATCCTCGCGACCACATTCACACGCAAAGCCGCGGGTGAAATCCGCGACCGCATCATCGCCAGACTATCCGCCGCCGCAGCGAGCGAGGACGCCGCACAGAATCTTGCCAAAGAACTCGGCATGCGCATCACCCGGGCGCAGTGCACAGATGTCTTGCGAGGCGTGTGCGATGTGCTGGGTGATCTCCGGATCATGACAATCGATGCACTCCTCGTCGGGATGGTGCTCCGCTCTTCGGGCGAATGTGGACTCAGCGAAGGATGGCGACTCGCCGACGTCGAAGAGGACGACGCGCTGCGATCCGACGCGGTCAACGGAGTACTCGCCAACAGCGATAAGGACGACCTGTTCGCGTTTATGCATATCCTGCATAAATCAGGGTACGGCAGGAGCGTGCACCGCGAGATATCGAACGCGGTCGCCACGGCGTACACCGCGTATCTCGCAACGCGCGCAGTGCCGCATGTCTGGGAGCGAGTCGAGCCGGGCGATCGATCGACAGAGCCCGAGGCGATCGAAAAACTCTGCCAACGTATCGAACAGCTGCACCCACCATTGACCAAGGCCGCCACCCCGGTCAAGGCATGGACGAACGCTTTCGGCTCCGCAAGAATGTTGCTCGTCGATAAAAAATGGAAAGAATTGCTCAAAGGCGGATTGGGTGCCAAGGTCCTCGCCGGCGAATCAACATTCTCAAGGGTTGAGATCTCCGAAGACGTACGGGAGGTCTTCCGGGATATTGTTGCGACCGCTATGTCCGGGATCCGGACCCATGTGTTGCGCCACAATCTCGCCGTGCGCGAGCTGATGGAAGGTTTTTTTCACAAGTACCGCCATGCAAAGGCCGAGAGCGGCGTGTATATGTTCGACGATATGCCGGTCCTGCTTGCAGAGGCCGAGGAACGCGGCGATCTGCTCGAACTGCGCTACCGGATGGACGGCGACGTCGATCATGTACTGCTCGACGAATTCCAGGACACATCAATCGCGCAGTTCGAACTCCTCCGCCCAATCGTGGAAGAGCTGATCAGCTCGGGCGGCGGCCGCAGCGTCTATGTCGTCGGGGATGTCAAGCAATCGCTCTACGCGTGGCGCGACGCCGAGCGGGATCTGTTGCCCGGATTAAGCACGCATCTCTGGCCCCAAGCCCTCACACACTCGATGAGCCGATCGTACAGATCCGCACCGCTCGTGATGGATGCCGTCAACAGAGTATTCGAGTCGCTCACGGACATGCCAGGGCTGGGCGATTCTCAAGGCGCAAAGGAGTGGGGGGAATCGTTCGAGCACCACGAATCAGCAGAAAACATGGCCGATGATGGCGGTGAAGTGCGCCTGATCGAAGCAGGACCGCTCGAAGGGGAAGGCCGAATCGATGCGATCGTGCGCCGCACAGCCGAGCGAGTGGCGTCGGCAAAGGACGTGTCGCCGGACTGTTCGATCGGTGTGTTGGTTCGTCGCAGAGCCCGCATCCCCGCGATCGTGACCGCTATCCGGGCACTCGGGATCGACGCGGTCGAGGAAGGCGGCAACCCGATCACCGATGCACCGGCGGTCTGCGTAGCGCTCTCTGTGCTGCAACTCGCGGATCATCCGGGTGATTCGATCGCGCTCTTCCATGTCGGGACTAGCGTGCTCGGGAGTGTGCTCGGGATCGATGACCCCCGCGACGCATCCGCCGGGCGGCGCGTCGGGAAATCAATCCGTGCAAGATTGCTGGACGAAGGCTACGAGCAGGTCTTGCGCTGGTTGATGCTGTCGTGTGATGCGCATATCTCCCCCAGAGATCGGACTCGATACGATCAGCTCCTCGAACTCGCAGGAGAGTACGACACCCGCTCAAGCACGCGACCCGGTGAGTTTGTCGAAATGGCGGAAATGCGCCGCATCAACGAGCCATCGCGCGGCTCCGTCAGAGTCATGACCGTGCACGGAGCAAAGGGATTGGAATTTGATTGCGTGATCCTCGCCGACATGGACACACGGTGGCAACTCAAGCACGGCGGCGTGCTGACGCGCCGCCCGGATGTGTTCTCGCCCATCGAAATCGCGAACCTGTATCCGAGCGAGGAGGCAAGACTCTCGTCAGCCGTCCTCAACGGACTGTTTCAATACACCACCGAGCGGATGCACATCGAAGAACTGTGCGTGCTGTACGTTTCAATGACACGCGCTGCGCATGTGCTGGAGATGATCATCGAGCCGCAGAAGCACACGGGCGCAAGTGCAGCAAATATCCTCAGGGGAGCGTTAGGGAATGCGAATATCGAAGAGCCCGCCGACGGGATCTTGTTCAACAGCACATCCGGCGAATGGTGGAAGGATGTAGCGAACGAACTGCCTGCAGATGATGTGACCCCGCGTGCGGAGGTGCTCTGGGAGATCACACCCGCCGATGCGATCGCGTGGCAGACCGGCTCCGCCGAGGCTCCTGCACGCAGCGCACCGCTCGCGTCCACGCTGGACATGGGAAGACGGAGAGCGATGCAGCGTGGGTCACTCGTGCACCGATGGATGGAACGCATCACATGGATCGACGACGGTCTTCCATCCGATGAGGTATGCCTCCGCGATGCAGATTCCCTCGGGTACCCGCCCGAGCAGGCCAACATCTTGCTCGAGCAGTGGCATTCGTGGCTTGCCAAGCCGGAAGTGAATAACGCTCTCAAAAAACCGGCAATAAATGATTTCGCAGAGTGCGACGAGATCATCGTTCGAAACGAGTGGGGCTACCTCCTGCAATCGCCCAAAAAGAATCGCACCACCGATACGGGATTCATCGATCGCCTTGTAGTAGGACTACAAAACGCCAAACCCGTGAGTGCACGGGCGATCGATTTTAAAACAGATGTCGCCGAACCGAGCATGCTCGTCGAGCGGTATTCGCCGCAGGTGAGGGCGTACATGCGTGGAGCGGCGCAGGCACTCGCGATCGATGCCGATCGAGTCTCCGGGCAGCTTATATTTCTCTCCGAAGGGCGGGCGATCGATGTCGCTCCAGAAGCTCACGACGAATCCGCATCCCGAGCCGCGAGGTAGCAGCACAACGCCTCGACGAGGTACGAACTCTCACCCAGTGCCCGATCAGGTTCCGCATCCAACGCGCCACCGATCCGATCGAACAACTCGATCAACCCATCCCGATCATTCGAGGCCACGATCGACGCGGTATCCGATACGAGCGCAGCGAACCGTCCAGCCGCCGCACGCCGATCCGCCGAGGCGAGCAGGATGTCGGCGTAGAGCGAAGCGTCCTGAGCGAACAAGCGTTCAACCATGTCTAGCTCGATGCGGTAGATCGGGCTGGCAAACTCCAGCGACCGCTTCGCCGCACCGGGTTCGTCCGCGAGAAACCGCCCGAGGCAGATTGTCGCGAAGTGTCGGATCGCCTGAACGGAGGTCATCATCCTGTCGTGCTCTTCGGGGTCGGCATCGATCACAATCCCGCCGTCCGCTTCAATCAGATCGGTAATCCACCGCGTAGCGGTTGCATCCCGTAGACGGCACGCGATCACACGCTGCGACAAAAACGATTCCACGCCGGGCCCGAACATCGGATGCAACGACAGCACCGGGCCGCGATGGCGATCCATCATCTGCTGCGCATAGGGCGTCTTGGTGCTCGTGATATCGCCGAGACACACCCCCACCGAAAGGTGTTCGCACACGCGGTCGATCACCTCGCGGGTTGATCCGATCGGAACGGCAAGAAGCGCGAGGTCGATACCGCTCAACAGGTCGTCCGCTCGATCCCAGTCTGCTGTATCGAGCGAGCGAACGCGGTGTCCGTACTTCGTAAATCGATCCGCGAGGAACCGCCCCATCATGCCGTGCCCGCCAACGATCGTGATCGACCTCGGAGCTTGCTCGAAACGCTTGTTTGTCGAACGAGCCGCCGCGCGAGTATGTACATCAAGTGCGCGCCAGACGTGCCCCGGGAGTTCGGAATCCGATGTGCTTTCACCATCAGAAAGCAACCCCACGCGTTTGGCGAGCAGGTCGAGGAGCTGACGATCGAGTGATTCGAGAGTATCCATTGCCACCACAACGTATCGGTGTGATAATGAATGGAGGGTGAACTCTTTCCGCCGCCGACCGTTCCCCGAGCCTGCGTGTTACCCAAGGCTGTGAAACGGAGCAGAAGATCCGACTATAATGGGGCGAATGTCGGACTCCCGAGAACATCCAGATGTATCCGGCGCCGCCTCAAGCCTCGGGTTTGTTGTCTTTGCATCGCCAAAGTCTGGAACGACATGGATGCAGTTCATGCTGAGCGCTCATCCAGAGATCCATTGCATCGAGACTCGCCCGTGGGGGAACAAGTACATCCCCTTTGAGCGGGAGCGTTACCACCTCAACATCGATCACTACGCGCAGTTCCTTCACCAGCTGATGAATCTGCCCGAGCCGAACAATGAAACCGACATCATCTCGCTCACCGAATCGATCCACGAATCGGTCTTGTCTTGGACAAGGGCGAAGACCGGAAAGAGAATCGTCGGCGAGAAATGCACGCCGTATGCCGGTTGCTCTATGAGTGCGATAGAACGGTATCACGCACAACGCCGCGATGTGCCCTTGATCCACCTCGTCCGTGATCCTCGTGATGTGGTGGTCTCGTTGTTTGTGCAGTACACACAGGCTCATCCATCGAGCGATGAGGTTGAAAGGAAACACCACGAAGAGTGTCTGCAAAACAGACGTATCCCCGATGAAGTAATAGGATGGTGTGTTGACTTCTGGCACGATGTAACGCAGGCCGCTTCGCGTGCCGAGGATTTGTTCAAAAACTACATCGAAATCAGATACGAAGATCTCGTCGCCGATACACCGGGTGTGCTCCGCAAGGTACTCCGTCACATCAATGCGGATGATGCACTCGACGTAGTTCGCACGTGCGTAGAGTCGGCTACATTCAAGCGACTCTCGGGAAGACCCCGGGGCGATGAGGATCGCTCAAGCTTCTTCCGCAAGGGCATAGTGGGGGATTATGCGAACTGGCTCTCCCCCGCGCAGGAGCAAGTTGTTCTCGATGCAGCAGGGCCTCATTTCAACCGCTTGTATCCCGCGCATGTTCCAGCCGGGGCATCAGCAGACACATGAAAATCCGCTCGTCACAATCTCGATAGCGATAAACTTTCGCATGCCCCGCTTACATTACGAAGTGACATAGTGACACAAAGATCCCAACGCCCGATTCAGATCGACAGGCGAGCAGTGCTCCTCGCGACGCCGTGCGGGGTACATCATTTCCACGCTGTGCCTGCCCGCCGGAAACACTGCGATCCGCGTCCAGCCTTGTTCGTGGCATTCGCGGATGCACCCTTCAAAGATCGTCCGCTGCACCCCCTTCGGAAGCAGCGCCGGATCCACCCGGTATGGAGACGGATGCGCGAGCAGCAAATCATTCGCCGAGACTGATGATTGAGGGAGGGCCGAAGTCATAGGTGATGTGGGACTGAATACAGCCTGAAAGCGGTACCGCACGGGTTTCCTCGGATTAATCTCCCCCCGTGTTCACGAATGCCAGAGACAATTACCGATGTAAACGCTCAACAGCATCGTGCCGTCCACCGAGGTAATGTGCCGAGAACCAGATCACGGAGAGCACCGCTTTGCCCAGTGTCTCGCACCAAAAAAGCTACTCAGAGCACCGGGCGATGCTCCTCGCACCACCCGCCGGAATGCATCATTTCCACGGTGTGCATGAAAAGCTGGCTTCGCTCGGGTGGGGTGCCGCACTCGAGTGCTTCCAGCCCGGTTTCCCGATCAGAGTGACACCGGAAATGGCGGCGCTGGCAGACGTACTCGTCCATGCAGATAGTGTCGAAGCGAACGTCACAGGGATCGTCCGCCAGGCAAGAGCCTCGAATACGCCGACTGTCCTGCTGATGGATGGTGTCGCCGAGTACGCGAACACGTTCCTCAATCCCCGTGCCGGGCATCGCTTCCTCCGTCCCGCGCCGGGCGACGTGGTCCTCACCGCAGGGCGGCACGATCGCGCGATCCTCAGAGCGATGGGTAACCGCGCGGTATCTGCCGGCCTGCCCCGACTCGGTGCCTTCGCGTCTCGCTTTGCAACCATCGAGACACACCGTGAACCGGATGGGATTCTGGTAGCGACAGCGACTCAACCCGCATTCACCCGCGGCGGGCGTGCGAGATTGCTGCAGTCTCTCGTTCAGATCCATAAGCATGCGACCCACCGTGGGCTCAAAATCCGATGGCGCATCGATACCGGCATCGCCGAGAAACTCGGAGTCATACCGGATACAGACCCGCTCGAACGCACCCTCGCCTCGTGCCAATATGTACTGACGACGGCTTCGACCCTCGCACTGGAATCGATCCTCGCAGGGTGCCCCACGTGCATCATCCACCCGCATCCATGGCCCCTCTGGTTGCCAGCAGCGTGGCAGTGGCACCCCAATTACAAGCCGGGTGTTGAAGACGCTCTCACCCTGATCAACCGCCTCGGTGGCGCGGACAAGCCGAGCAACGAGGCAGCGGAGCGTTCAGCTGCGATCTCATACGCAGGAGAAACCCCGCTCCGCACAGAGTCGCTGGAGGACATCTTCGATGCGATGCAGCAGCCGCATCCGGGGCTCATCGCGATGCAACACCGGATCCTGCGTAGATGCATAAGGATCGATGCATCAGCACGAGCGGCAGCCGCGATCGCAAAGACACCCAAAGTCATTCGGATTTATCCGGGCGATGCCGACGAGAACACCACCCCGACAATCGAGGGGAACTCCCGTCTGCGCGTCGTAAGCAGCGTTGAGGCGCACGGATCTTCGGTCGGGGGTGTGTCCACGTGGTCCCGCCGTATGGAGCAGCAGTTCCTGGAATCGCACACCAGCCCCATTCATTGGCAGACACTGTTCATCATGCACGCATTCGAACAGTTGGTCCGAGCGGGTCGGCAGCGCATCGCGGTGTTTGTCGGACGGGGGACATCCCTCGCGTCGCTCGAATGGATAGCAAAAGCCCGTAACGCTCGATTTGCTGGATTCCTGCTACCAGAGACACCCCGCGGAGCAACATTGCTCGGGATCCCGGCGTGCTCGCCCCGAGATGCAATCAAACAGGTGGATCCAGACGCGGTTCTGATAAGCAACACGTCTGATGATCTTGCAGCAGATGTTTGCGTGGCTCCATTGCGCAATGCAGGGATCGCAATCACCACTTGTCCGGATCAATCCAAAATAAATGTGCATCGAGATCAAGTCATCGACCACGCTTCCGCCGCCATCAAACGCGGAGAGCATGTGTTAACCACGCTCCCCCCAGACTCGATCCCGGGAGCCGAGTGCCGCAAACCCGAACACCTGCTCACCGCCACTCGCCCCGATGCACTCGTGCTGTATGGAGACGAAATAGATTTCCGTCTCTTCGCAGGTTCCCGTGCATGGCGAAGCGATGGCACACAGGTGATGTCATTGCGATGGGGTGTCCCCGAACTCTCCTCCCCGGAACGATTCACCGCAATAGTCTCCAGACTCGATCCCACAACCCCATACGCCATCTACGGCGCAGGATTGCACACCGAACGCCTGCTGCAATACGCATCCCCGACTCGTCCCCCAATCGCCATCCTCGACGACAACGCCGAGCCGGGTAGTTCGCTCGCGGGCATCCCGGTCATCCGCCCTGCCATCGGGCTCGCAGACAAGTTCGGGGCGATCATCCTGTCTTCACCCCGCTACGAGCCCTCTTTCTGGCAACAGACAGCCCCACTTCGGGACGCAGGCGTATCGATATTCCCGCTTTACAATACACCCGAACAACTCGAAGTCCCCGTCCACGGGATTCCGACCAGAGCCTAATTCTCAGCGCACAAACGCCAACGCATCAAGAATGAAACAGTGAAGAAAGACGCGATCATGACGCCCGAATCATTTGCACAGCAGATGAGCAAACCCCGTTCGACCGAGTTACAACAAAACGAAGCGATGCGTCAAAGAGTGCTCTCCCACACCGCACAGTGGCTCGCCGCGCAGGGGATTCGTGAGATCGCGCTATTCGGTGCAGGACGTCACACCCGCCCGCTCGTCCGTCAGCCGTGGGTGAACCACGCAATCAGAGTCGCCCTCATCCTGGACGATCACCCCCGCAGTCCCACGCTCGGCGGCATCCGTGTCGAGCGAACCGTCGAAGGGAAAATCCCGCATGGCATCGGGGCAATCGTGATCAGCTCAGAGTGCTACGAGCAGGAATTGTACGACCGTGCACGCGCGCTCTACCCGGACGCGAGCATCCCGATCGTGCGCCTGTACAACGCGCAGGGCGACACGCGATATGAGTCAGACCAAACCATATCCAGACTGATGCAGATCGACGGGCTCTCCAGCAACGACGCAAAATGGCTCGTCGAGAACCGTAGCGAACGCCACGACGCAACCCTGCCGATGCTCCCGCCCGCCCGGACCGAACTGCACCTCCGCAGGTACGAACTGGCAAGTGAGTTATTCAATTCGCTCGGTGGTGAATCAGTTGCCGATCTCGCGTGCGGCACCGGGTACGGCGCAGAACTACTCGCGATCAACCCCGATATCACATACGCCGGTGTCGATATCGACGCCCGCACCGTGGACTACGCCAACCGGAGGCACGCCGGCAACCAGCGCCGGTTCTTCTGCGCATCAGCATGTTCCACACCGATCGAATCCAACTCGATAGACCTCATCGCGAGCTTCGAGACGATCGAGCATATCGAAGACACCGACGCCCTCCTTCACGAATTCGCCCGTATCCTCAAGCCACGCGCCTGGCTGGTCGTCAGCACACCCAATCAACTCGGACCAACCCCATTCCATGTGCACGACTTCGGACCCGAGGACTTCATGCAGGCGCTATCGCCGACATTCGAAACCGAAATACTCCTCGGACAACTCCCAATCGATGACGTCTTCGAGGTCGATCTCCCGCCCGGCATGTGGCGGATCGATCCATCAAAACCGCCGATCACCACGCCAGACGATCTCCACCGCCGGCCCGATTACCTGATCGCCGTCGCCCGCGTTTCACGCTGAATGCGTGATGCCCAATTCGTTCGCCGCCGCGCAAAAACTGCGGCCACACACGTCCCCCCTCCGATATGAGGGGCATGTATGTGCGCGCTCAGCAAGACCCTCCGATCCGTCTTGTGCTTGTAAGTCGGGAGTATCCCCCGTTTTACGGCGGCGGTATCGGGACATACGCCCGATGGATCGTCCCCGCGCTGATCGATGCCGGTGTCCGGGTCACCGTCATCACCGAAGCCCACGATAGATCCTCCCCACGCGTGGAACTCCAAGGCCCCCTCACGATCCACCGCGTCCCCCTCGCCATCGGGCGAGGCGGCTGGACCAGCGCCGCCGCGAGATTCTCGATCAACGCCGGGCGCAAAATCGCAGAACTCACCCGTCGAGGCGAAGTGGATCTCGCGGAGTTCGCCGAATGCGAAGCCGCCGCAGCCGCGCTGCTCTTGCTCAGAGGGACAGGCCCGCGCGTCCCAACACTCGTGCATCTGCACACACCATCCGAAATGCTTTACCAACTCCGTTCGCTCTCATCGCGCGCGGTGGACACATCACTCGGTTCGTACTTCACCGCGGAGCGCCTGGCGATCCGCCTCGCAGATCGAATCGGCGCACCCTCGCAATTCATCGCGTCCTGGGCACACCACCATTACGCCCTCCCCGAATGCCCGCACGTCATCCCGTACGCAATCGCACCGCCCGCCGATCCTCCCCCCCCATCGAACGATCCGAATGTCCTCTTCATCGGGCGCATCGAGCCCCGCAAAGGTGTCGAGTCTCTGATCCGCGCTTGGATCGAGGTGCGCAGGCAACACCCCGATGCGATGCTCCGCCTCGCTGGCGCAGACACCGCCAGCGCCCCACAAGGCGGATCAATGCGTGCCTACCTCCAGTCACAACTCTCGCCCGCCGACCGCCAATCAGTGCAATTCCTCGGCAGACTCCGCCCCGAAGCGCTCGCAAGCGAGTACGCCCAGGCATCGATCTGCGTGATCCCCTCGCTGTGGGAAAACTTCCCGAATACCTGCATCGAATCAATGACACACGCCCGACCGGTCGTCGTGTCCGACAACGGCGGCATGGCAGAAATGGTCGCCGATACAGATGCTGGCTTCGTCTTCACCGCGGGCGACCCGGGATCACTGCAACAGGCACTCTCGAGAATCCTCGACGAACCGCCGAGCGAGCGTGCACGACGCGGAAAGGTCGCTCGCCAACGCATCTTCCACATGTGTGACCCTGCCCGTGTCGCCGCGCAACGCATCGAACTATTCCAGAACACAATCGCCCGATGCCGCTCGCGCAACGCACCCGGCCCGATCGCGAACGACATGATCGCCGAATGGTGCCGGTGCGAAGACTTGCTGCGCAACGATACATCTTGTCTCGATATGCCCGAACTCAGCGGCCCGATCGCGCAGTGGATCGAACCGGTAGCAGCACAAGAGGTGATCCGATGAAGCAGGCGATCATCCTCATGCACCAATCCGATGACCCCACTGACTACCTGGCCCGTGCCGTCTCGCAGCTCGCTTCCGGATACGCCGAGCGCGGAATACGCACGCATCTCTTCTCCCCGATGGGGTACTTCTCTAAGCCCGCCTACGAATGCAGAGGGTGCCTGAATATCCGACGTCTGATCCTGCCCGCACACGCCGGTGATGCCGGCTTCGCGATCCGCTCGCTGAACCATGTCCAGGAGTTCATTCAATCCGCGCCCATCGACGCGATCGAATGCATCGATTCACCGTGCAGCGTGCTCGCATCGATCGCATGGCGCACCGCAGGCGGACACAGCACACCCGTCATATCAATCCGCACCCGTCCGCCAACCTCGCCTCTCGAACACCTCGCCGAGCAACTCACCGACGAGATCCACGCGTCTTCGCCCTCGCCTGTTGGGGCGGCTCTACGGGCAAACCTCTCGACCATCCCGCTCCCGATACCGAGCGGCCCCTGGGTCGGGCCGACCACATCATCGCCAGCGTTCGTTATCCCAACCCAGCTTGCGCCCGAGCAGTACGAATCAATCTCTACCGCCTTTGACGATTCCGGCGCGGAGCACCGAGGATGGTCGCTTGCAATCGCTGGTCCTCAGGGCGGGTGGATGCTCTCGCCAACCCCGGACGACGCACAACATACCCCACGGTGCAACGCGCCGCACGTAGTAATCGTCCCGCCCGCCGCCGAGCAGGCTCATCTCGCCGGACGTCACGCAATTTCATCCGGGCACCTCTGCCTCATCAGCGATGCTTCTCCCCTCGCAGAGCACGTCCCGCCCGCGTTGAAGGATCTATTCGTCTACACAAACGGATGTAGTGCATCCCTCGAACAACAGATCCGCCGAGTCATCGAGGCCTCACATCAACAGATTCATCAATGGGGTGCGGCGCTCGCCCAAGCAAGATTCGATTACCCAACGACCGACGCTCTGATCGACCGCCGCATCTCCATCTGGGATCGCCGGAGCAATGCCGCAACGCAACCGCACCAACTCCTCACATGGCGCAACATCGAACAGACTCTCGCAAACGCCTCGCCGCACGCACTGCAGGAATCAACATAATCATGCATCACGACGACTCAATATCGATCAATCTCGCCGGTGATAAAAACACCCCCGTGCTCACTCTCCCCCTCTCGTCTGCTAGTTGTTGGTCCCGTCTACTCGGGCAATGGCCCCTCCCAATCGACGGCTCACTCGACCGACTCGTAGCCGGAATCGATACGCTCACCCAGCCTCCGGACGCTGTGACCCTGATCGGCTGCCCCTCCGCGTGCCTCCTCCCCATCCTGTGGCTTCGATCGATTTGGTTGGCACCCGAAGCCAAAATCCATCTCGATTGGCAGAACCCAATCGATCCCCGCGATCACCCGGGAAGACAAGCCGCAGGAAAACTCGCCTGCCTGCTCGCGACGTCTGTCACCTGCTCCGATCCGGAACTCGCGATGAGCCGGTGGGGACTCTCTATGGACGATCTGCAACACACCGACGCAAAGCACACCGAAGCGTTCGATCTACTCACCAATCTCATCGATCTCTGGGGCGCAGGCCCGAAATACGCCTCGCCAGCAGTGGGGTGGGCCGAGGCCGCACGAAAAGCAATCGTTACCTGCTCTTCCCTCGGGCTCAACCGGATCGCTATCTACGGTGCAGGAACCCACACTCGCGCGATCGGCGATGTCCTCATGGAACCCGACGCCGAGATCGTCGCCATCATCGACGACGATACCCACCGCCACGGCACCCGCATGTGGGGCTACCCCATCATCTCCCCCGAATCCGCACTCGAAATGAAGCTCGACGCCGTGATCCTGAGTGCAAACTCGGTAGAAGATCTCCTCTGGGAACGAACCGCCAAACTCCGCGAAGCCGGGGTCCGCGTCGCCAGGCTCTACTCCGCCGACGCATAGCCGCCCCTCCCCCTCAGAATGCCCGATAGCCGCCCGTATGGACTTATCCACTCCGAGCACGTACCATCCGCCGATCTCCGAGCCCGCCAAAGGGTCACGGAAGATACATATTGGGCCGGTGGCTTTGTGAGGACGCATACAGCGTCCGGGGACATTCCGGTTTTAAAGGGCACCGGAAGCCCGCTCACTCCGGATCCGAGAACTCCATCAAATGAAATTCACAGAACTGCGGCTCGCCGAGCCTATCGTTCGCGCAGTAGCCGACGCGGGCTACTCCACCCCGACGCCCATCCAGGCCAAGGCAATCCCCCTGATCGTCGCAGGACGCGACGTCCTCGGTTGCGCGCAGACCGGCACAGGGAAAACCGGTGCCTTCGCGCTGCCCATCCTCACCCGTCTCGCCGAGCGCTCCGCCCCCCGCGGCTACAACCGCTCCAAGACTCGCGCTCGCTCGCCGCGTGCCCTCGTGCTCTGCCCAACCCGCGAACTCGCGACGCAGATCTTCGAGAGCTTCAAGACATACGGGCGGCACACCCGCATCCGCCACACCGTGATCTTCGGCGGTGTCAGCAAAGCGCCGCAAATCCGTGACCTGCGCAACGGCATCGACACCATCGTCGCAACGCCCGGCCGCCTGCTCGACCTCTACCGCGAAGGGCTCATCGATTTCGCCGAGATCGAAATGCTCGTCCTCGACGAAGCCGACCACATGCTCGACATGGGCTTCATCCGCGATATCCGAAAGATCATCGACCTCCTGCCTACGCGCCGCCAGACGCTGCTCTTCTCCGCGACCATGCCCCCCGAGATCCGCAAACTCGCCGATTCGATCCTTGTGGCCCCCGAGTTCGTAAAGTCCTCCCCCGTCGCATCCCCCGTCGAAGCGATCACCCAGTCCGTTCACCTGATCCCCCGCAAACGCAAGCAATCCACTCTCGAGCACATCCTCCGCACGCAACAGACCGGGCGAACGCTCATCTTCACACGCACCAAGCACGGCGCAGACAAGGTCGTCAAGTCACTCCGCGCCGCGGGGATCACCTCAGACGCCATCCACGGCAACAAAAACCAGAACACACGCACCCGAACGCTCAACGGATTCCGATCCGGCAAGCTCCCCGTGCTCGTCGCGACCGACATCGCCGCTCGCGGCATCGACGTCGATGAAATCACCCACGTCTTCAACTTCGATATCCCGAATATTCCCGAGACATACGTCCACCGCATCGGACGCACCGCCCGAGCGGGTTCCTCCGGCATCGCGATCTCCTTCTGCGATGAAGAAGAGTTCAAGAGCCTCCGGGCCATCGAACGCCTCATCAACAAGAAGCTGAATGTTGCGGAGAATGACCACAACCCGGACGCGTTCGCGACAAAGCCCAAGCGAACACCCCGCGGAGGCAGATCAGCCCCGCGCCGTGGCACCGTGGGCCCGCCGAGGCCCGGCAGCAAGAA
>JAJDDG010000153.1 GCA_029260435.1 Phycisphaerales bacterium
GGCTCATCGCAACTGACAAGGTAAAGCACGCCAAAAATAATGAGCTTCACAGAGCCACGTCGAAAATAGTCATTTTCATTCTCTCCTTTTGGCTTTGGCAATAGCTGGAGTGATAGTTTTTGTACAAGAGAAACAACTGTACCGTAGCGCTTCTGATCCCATGCTCTTTGAATGACACAAAGAGGGTTAAAGCTTGATGGCTTTCCTAATTCCTTGTCGTATTTCCCAGATGAGTCTAGGCGGTATATTTTATGTTTGAATTTTTTTCGTCTGGCTTTGGCTGTAACATGAGCAAGGGTGTACTTTTTATCGGTAACAATAGCCGATCCGCGATAATGCAGCAGGTTGGGAATGACGAAATCTTTTGTTTTGCCAAAGCCAGTAGGAGCGATATAGGCAATATGGGCTTCGTTATCATTACTGAATATTGGCCTGCCAGACTTGTGCGTTAAGAAAAAAAGCCCATCAGTTTGAGAGAAATATCCGGCCTTTTTAATCTCCTTATAGGTTGCCCATCGGGCGCTGCCTTTGCTGGTAGAGCTTGCATTGGCCTTGCGCCGTTGATGACGGTTTTTTAGATATTCATTTGTTTCCTGTAGTGCTTTTTTCCATGCCATAACAGAAACAAAACCCAAGAGTCCTGGCACCAAGGCCATATCTGTTTCGAGCATTGACCATGTGTGAACAGCGCCCCAGCTACATAGTGCTGCGATACTGACACTTGATAGCCATGAGGGGCACTGTTCTTGTTTCATCAGGATTTCCTACTTGCTGGTGGATACCACCAGCTTAGGGTCTATGATGATCCATTCAGGGAAACTGCTTTTACGGTTGCGCCAGATGGTATCGGCACCTTTGCCGTTGTTGCCGGAGCTGGCATTGATTATAAAAGCTTTCGCGTAGGTTTTATCACCAACAGCCAGCCTGATTTCGCCTGTCAGAGGTGATGCCGTTTCACCGGAATAAAAATTGACGGCAATCAACAAATCACGCAGGTCGGTAACACCGGACAGATCAATGGTTTCAAACCCATGCGCAGGTGCATTCGTGAAATCCTTCCAGTATCTCCCTTCCTCTGTCTGCGTTCTTTTGAAAGACAGCACTTCCGCACTGGCATGAGGTCGTACATGCAGATCAAGATCGCATTGGGTGCAGTCCCATGTAATCCCTATCTGCACATCACGGGCAGCTTTCATATCAGAAGGAGAGAGGCTGCTTTTCTCTACTGGACGCTGAAAGATCGAACGGGTTTCTTTCAGCTCTACCGGAGCCAGTTGGATCATTTCTAGTCTGGGGGTATCTTGCCGCTCATATGAATGTTTTAGTATATGCGCATTCTGCTCCACGCGGTTTAACAACGTGCTTAGATCGCCAGTGAAGGACACAAGCTCTCCACTCTGTTCTTCAACAAACAATGTCCAGAAGCGTTTTACATGCCAGCGATGCTGGTCATGCGCAGCAAACTTTTTAGGGTAGCCAATATGCAGGCGGATGTTCTTCAAAAGCTCAGGGTTATCAATCCCAAATACTGTGCTGCTGACAGAGTTCCGCAAATGTCCATCACCGGGCACTTTACTGTCTGACATGTCAAACGCATCACCAGACAGATACAGCGGATTACCGATAATGATGACATCATGTTCCTGATCAGACGCGATATGGTTCTCACCGATAAAGCGCAAGAATTGCGGTAGCTTGATCTTATGATCTGTCTGATCATTGTCGATATGCTGTATAAGCTTTTTGATGCATGATGCTCCCACACGCATTTTAGCTTTAGGATGCTTGTAACCATCCTTTTCCGGCAATGATATGCTGCAAATGTGGTGCAAGTCGTACGCATCAAAGTAATCAACGCTATCACCCGGCTGCATTTGATTGACTGTAGATTGCACAGTCTTACGCAGTGGTGCTTCTGCTATGGAGGCGGGAATGGCAACTGTTAAATTTTTTGCGTATGCTGCGCTTGTCAGTGCAGTAAGGGCAATCGTGGTTAAAAATAAGTTTCTCATTTTTTTTCTCTCCTATTTGTTTGGGGTAAGTGAATCGAACTCGCCAAGAACTTCTTTTTCATGCTTATCGTAAGCAGAATCCATTTCCTCGATTTTCTGGATCAGTAATGAGAGCTTGTTATGTACGGATTCCAAATCGATTTCTTCGCTTTGAATGCTTTTTAATTTCTTCAGTTGAGGGTTGTCTGTGTACCATTCAGTAGAGTGACGAATGAAGCAGTCTGAAAAAACCAGAAACAGGATTGTTCCCAAAAACAAATCAGCCAAAATCTGAATAGTCAAAACATGCTGATCTGCATTGCTGCCTAAATTATCCGTATCAAACAGGTTGATTTCTGCTCCGCCGTGATTGGCTTCTCCAAATAAAAAGACCCAATAAACGGTGAAAAATAAAGCGCCAAGGCTTACAAAACCTTTATAGAGCTTTCGCCACAAATCAGTTGGCATCATTTTGTAAATAAATTTGAATGCCAGAGCTGCTGATGGAATGAGCATTGTTGGGAGCCAAGCCATATTTGGGTTTTCAATAATGGCAGGTGATCCGCTATTGATTGCCGCCATATGGGTGCCGAGCATACCCATGATTAAAAGGCCAATTGCTCCAGCTCCTGAAAGGAATAGAGTTAATTGATAATCAAATGACCAATCTTTAAATTCTGTACGGCTTTTTTTATTGTTACCGTTGACCATGCTCATAGGGATGGTCAAATCCGTCTGAATTATTTTTTTACCAAGATTACGCTGCAATGTTTTGTGATATTCATATTCTTCTTTAGTATTGGCATGTTCAAAACTAAGTTTGGCCATGTTTCCAGCATTTAAATATTGAAAGTCACTCTTGGCTTTTGATTTGATTGTTTTTTTGCTATTTACCTTTCCAGCGAGCATGCGCAAAAATGCATGATCTATTTGGGGAAGGACAGGCTGGATAGCCTCTATTTCTTTCACATCCATGACAATCTCCTTTGATCGTTTATCTCCAACCACATTACGTCTGTTAAAAGGCCGTAATGGGAAACTCAGTCGCACAGGCCATAAATTGGATGCACGAGTCTTTTTCAGGATAGTCATTGATGATTTGGAGAACGGGAAAGAGGGCTTGTTATAGATTGCCGTTTTCAAAAGATTTGAGCACCGTATCTATGTGACCATTATTCTCTGTATTCAAATTGAATTGTTTTCGGCTGTCTTGCATAAGCAATTACGCTTTTGAGGGTAGTTCGGGGTGTATTCGTGCTGTTTACCCGATCTCCTGCATGAGAGGTGAAACAAAATTGTCTATCACCAGCCTTTACATGGCACACTGCCAGACACGCGAAACTCGTCAACATATTTTCCCCGTGTGTCGTTCTAAGGTTCAGCCATAGCTGAAACCAAGAACTCCATCCCGGTACCAAAAAAACATGCGTGACGCGCTTCTTCTTTGTGTCTGTCGGTAGATGGCCATGGCTGGAATAGCCATTTGTTCACACTCAAACATAGGAGAAAAGATTATGGACACGAACGAAGCACAAACGACAAACAAAAACTCAAAGCCGGATATGATTGCTAAAGTCAAAGAAGGGCACGGAAAGAATGTTAACTTTGAAACAATCGGTGCCTGCTGGACTCGAGAAGACGGGTCAATCTACTTCAAACCATACGGCACACAGATCATATCAACCCCAGTTTATATGTTCAAAACTAACCAAGATAACTAACCAACCTAAAGGGGCTTCGCGCCCCTTTTTTTGCCTGATATGCTCTATCGTAATACGTGCTATAGGCAGCACGGCTGGCTATAGCTCATCATGTCTATCACACCGCAACGCTTCAAACATTTTTCTCAAATAAATGCCGAACGTAAGTGAGCGTTGAGAATGTGTTTTGGTGTTGTGGTGAGTGCCGTGCCAGACTGAATGCTGCAAAGCAAAAGGATGGTGCGGTAAACGTCAGGATTAAGGGCTGAAAGCAGCTTAAGACTGACCGCAAGTTGTGTGTGTAGTGACGCACTCCACACAACTTGTTTAAGGAAGACGCTCCGCTCTTCCGTTAAAAATCCATCTAGGAAGCCCTAAACATCACCCGAACTCCTTGGCGGTTCTTTCGTTCTGTAAGGGCTTATTTGGTGCTTCGGGGTATCGAACCCGCTTCGCACCATTGAAGACGTATCGCCGCTTCACCACTCGCAAACATCTGGCTGTTGCATCACCATTCAAGAGCCTGTCCGTGCTCTTAAAAAACATGGATCAAGCCGTATGCCGATTGAATGCGCACCAAGACTTTCGCCTCTTGGATAACGACCAACCCTGCGCGGTTTGGATGCCGTAAACTTATCAAAGTTTAATCATGACCAAGTATTCCGGTTATTGGGTGTCGGCCAAGGAGCGTCCTTGAATGCGTATTTAAAGTTAAATATTTCCTGTAACTTAATAGACTTTTAGGACGAAAAGGTTATTATGGAGCTGAAATGAAACGAATAACGCTTACATTTTTGACCTTTCTTGCTGTGATGCCATCGCTGGTATGCTTCATGGCGTTTTGTCCTATGCAATCTGCTCAAGCCAGTGAGACTGTTCCGTGTCACGAAAAATCTGCCGATAGTGAAGACGGTGGTGTGATGCTTGTTTCGGACTGTATGGGCGTTGATTTCTTTGCCCAAACCATCACCAATGATTTCCAGCCTGACCAATCCGTTGATACGCTTGATTTTGCATGGGCAGATATTACTTCCATACAAGGCTTTGAGCCGCGCAATGTCAACGCGATCCGTGGGCCACCGCCGAGCGCAGACGTCACAAATCCGTCTCGACCTCTCTACCTCACTACACAACGCTTCCGCATCTAAATTCTGATCTTTTTTAATGTGCCTGTCATGAAATAATGACGGGCACTAAGTGCATTTTAATGCACTTCTCGCACCCAAAAAAGGAGATCAGACCCATGCGATTTATACGACACCAGACCCGATTTTTAACAGCTCTTACTGCTTTATTGATAGCCGCGCCAGCCGCACATGCTGAAACTTTTGAAAGCTATGTACAGCGCTTAAGCCAGCATCCGCAAGTCGAAGGTATTTTAGCCGATAGTGAGGCATCCAAAGCACAGGCCGAGGGTGAACTGGGTTTACCTGACCCCATGTTCATGATCGGCGTGGATAATGTGCCGATATCAGATCCAGCCTTTGACCGCTTTTTACCGACCTCCAAAGTAATTGGGTTTTCGCAGAGCATTCCAAACCCTGCTGCGCGGGAGGCCAAATCCGAACGTTATGAACAGATGTCGGAAAAGCAAAAGCTTATGGCGGATTATACCAATGCACGGCTGCGCTATATGTTGATCTCCAAGCTGGCCGAATATGAGAGCGTTAAGACGCAAGTCAAATTGATCGGGAAACAGCTCGCCTATTACAAGGAGCTGGAGAACACGTTTAAAGGTCAGATTGAATCAGGCCGCGCGGTTTATCAGCGTTTTTCTGAAGTGGATGTGGAACGCGCCGAGGC
The DNA here is from genome assembly GCA_029260435.1 of Phycisphaerales bacterium. Taxonomy (GTDB): domain Bacteria; phylum Planctomycetota; class Phycisphaerae; order Phycisphaerales; family UBA1924; genus OFTM74. The sequence continues at coordinate 5,495 of JAJDDG010000153.1, forward strand.
CGAACGCAAGCTCAATGATCTGGACGCTCGTCTGGTCGCTATTGAAGCCGAATTTATCCGGCTGATTGACAATGTGCCGGAGATTGATCTACCGGAAGTTCCTGATCTGACATGGGACAAAAATTCCGCTGTGCTTTATCCGGTAATGATCGCTGCGGAGGATATTGATATCGCCGAAAAAGGCGTGGGTATTGCCGATGCCGCTTTCCTCCCTAATTTCGGAGTCAATGCTGTTTATAAACAACGTGAGGATGGTGACAATGGCAGCTTCGCAGGAGATGACTGGTTCTCAATACAGGCACAGGTGAGCATACCTCTTTGGGCGGACAGCAATCAAAAACCCAAGCTCAAGGCCGCCAGAGAGCGTCAGCGCAGCGCTAAATTTGCCTATGACGATGTGCGCCGCCTTTGGGATAAACAAATGACCTCGCTGCAAAGCAACCGCGATGCCGCCGCTAAAAATGTCAAAGTCCTGCAGGACAAAGACTGGGCAATGAAAAAGAAGATCGACGCTGCGCAGCGCAATTATGAAGCCGGAAGTGAAAATCTGGATTCCGTTTTACTGGCCAGAATTGACCGCCTCAATATTCAAGCGCAACTGGCAGCGGTTAAAGAAATGCATCTCTCCCGCGCGGCAGAATTTAATTCCAACATTATCGGTGCTTATGAAACACCAACACTTCAGGAGATATCCGAATGAGACAATTCCTTCCCGCATTCTTTTTAATACTAACCTTGTTTGCGCTTCCGGCGCTGGCGGCTGGCGAAAAATACACATGCCCTATGCACCCGCATTATGTGGCGGATCGCCCAGGCACATGCCCGATTTGCGGCATGGATCTGGTCGCGCTTGACGGAGAGGATGAGGATGCGCCTATGTCCTCTGCCGATCAGTCCTCCGGCGAAAAGAAAATCCTATACTGGCAAGCGCCAATGGATCCCAACTTCAAAAGCGATAAGCCCGGTAAATCACCGATGGGTATGGATTTGGTGCCGATCTATGGCGAAGACACAAAAGCCGCCACTGGCCGCACAATCGTCCGCATTGATCCTGAAACCATTCAGAATACAGGCATCCGCTCAGAAGAAGCGCAGATGGCCAGCTTCGGCACCTTGGTGCGCAGCTATGGCGATGTGACGGAAAATGTCCGGCTGCAATTTGATATCTCTGCCCGCGTCGAAGGCTGGGTTGAGAATTTGAAAGTTCAGGCCGTAGGCGATGAGGTGGAAAAAGGCGATATGCTGTTTAAACTTTATAGCCCCGCGCTGATCTCCGCGCAGCAGGATCTGATAAGTGCTATCGCCACAGGCTATAAAGGCCGCATTGAGTCCGCTGCCAAGCGCCTTGTCTCTTTGGGTATGCAAAAACGTGCCATCGAAGAGGTTAAGAAAAGTCGCAAAGCTTTTCAAAGCGTTCCATACTACGCAGAAAGTAATGGTCTGGTCAGTGCGATGAATGTGCGTGACGGCACCTATGCCAAACCAGGCATGAATTTGATGACCTTGCAAAATTACGACACGGTTTGGATCGATGTCAGCGTGGCCGAGCAGGATATCCCGTTCATTACCAAAGATACCAAAGCCACAGTTTCTCTACCCGCCCTTGGCGTGGCCAAAAAACAAGCCGCCATTGATTATATCTATCCCACGATTGACCGTGCTACGCGCACAGGCCGGATCCGGCTGGTCATGGATAATGAAACAGGCCGATTAAAGCCTGGAGCCTATGCCGATGTGGAACTCCAAACGGGTGTTGAACGCCGTCTCTCCATTCCCAGTGATGCCATCCTTAAAAGTAAAGATGGAGACTTTGTTGTCGTCGCAATGGATCAGGGGCGCTTTCAACCGCGCAAAATTCTGGCCGGACTGAAATATAAAAGCCGGACGGAGGTGTTGGACGGTTTAAAAGACGGCGACAAAATTGTTGTGAGCGGTCAATTCCTGATCGATTCCGAAAGCGCGTTGCGGGAATCTTTCCGTAAAATGAAGCGCATGCAATTGCCGCTCTCGCAGCTTGAAGTTAGTGATGACCAACTGGCGATGATCGACCATCTGATTGATGCCTCTTTGTATATCCAAAAAGAGTTGATTGCTGTCCGCACTCCCAGCCCCAATATGATTATGCCCGCCATCACGCTGGGTGATCATCTCATGCCCGTTTTCAGAGGCACCAAACTGCAATTTGTTTTGGAAGATGCGGAAGACGCGCTGAAAAATGCCAAGGACAATTTGACCGATAAGGAATGGCAAGCCAGCCTGAACGCTCTGGTCACGGCTCTTAAACCGTGGCTGCTGGAAGGTAAGCCGCAGCATTATAAATCCAAGGGACTTGGGCTTTATATGGCGCACGGTCTGGATGTTTACTGGCTCCAGCTTGGCGATGAGGTGCAAAATCCTTACGGCGATGGTCATCCGATGAAAATCGACTGGCCGGACAAAGTTGAAGCCGAAGCGCCTGAAGCTACAGAACAGCCTAAAGAAAATATGAGCGGAGATGCACATGCCAACCACTGATAAAAACCAGACACGCGACCCGTCCGAATCTGCCATCGCGAAGGTGATTGAATATTCGGTTAATAACCAACTTTTGATCATTGTGATGATGATCGCGCTGCTGGTGGCGGGCATTCTGGCCGTGCAGAAAACGCCGCTCGATGCCATCCCCGATATGTCGGACACGCAGGTAATTATCCGCACTGATTTTGTCGGACAATCGCCGCAGATTGTTGAGGATCTGCTGACCTATCCGCTGTCCACGACCATGCTGGGATTGCCAAAAACAAAAGATGTGCGCGGGTTTTCGATGTTCGGCACCTCCTTTGTCTATATCATTTTTGAAGATAGCGTTGATCAATATTGGGCGCGAAGCCGCGTCATCGAAGCGCTCTCCAAAATTCAGGGTGATCTACCGCCCAATGTCCAGCCGCAGATCGGTCCCGACGCCACAGGTGTCGGTTGGGTCTATCAATATGCGCTGATCGATAAGAGTGGCACCTATGATTTGTCCGAGCTGCGCAGCTTGCAGGACTGGTTTTTGAAATTCGAGCTGGCGACCGTAAACGGCGTGTCCGAAGTAGCCTCGGTCGGCGGGTTTGTTAAAGAATACCAAATCCTCATTGATCCCAATCGTCTCCGTGCTTTCGATATCCCGCTTAAACGTCTCATGGAGGCCGTGCGCAGCGCCTCTATGGATGCGGGCGGGCGCGTCATTGAAAAAGCCGAGATGGAGTTGATGATCCGCTCCAAAGGCTATGTCACCGATATCAGTCAACTCAAAAAGATTGTTCTGTATGCCCGCGATGGCACTCCCGTCAAATTGGAAGATGTCGCGCGTGTGATTGAGGGACCGGAGCTACGGCGCGGCGTGACCGAGCTAAACGGTGAAGGTGAAGTGGTCGCTGGCGTGGTTATTATGCGGGCCGGTGAAAATGCTTTGCATGTGATCGAAGGCGTGAAAGCAAAGCTGGCCGAACTGCAGCAAGGACTGCCTGAAGGCGTGGAAATTGTTCCCGTCTATGACCGCGCCCCGCTGATTGAAGGTGCGGTGGAATACCTGACCGATACGCTGTTCAAACAGGCGATTATTGTCTCGCTGGTGGTGTTTATCTTTTTACTCCATGTGCGCTCAGCGCTTGTTGCTCTTATCGTTCTGCCACTTGGTGTGCTGGGTGCGTTTATCGTTATGTCTGCGCAAGGCATTACCGCCAATATTGTTTCGTTGGGCGGGATTGCGATTGCTATCGGCACGATGGTGGATGCCTCGATTGTCATGGTTGAAAATGCGCACAGGAAGCTCTCGGATCTATCCGAAGAGGCCACGCGGGAGGAGAAAAACAAAGCCATTTTAGATGCAGCAAAGGAAGTCGGCCCTGGGTTATTTTTCTCGCTGCTGATCATTACGATTTCATTCCTGCCTGTACTGGCGCTAACGGGACAATCCTATCGCCTGTTTTCACCGCTGGCCTTTACCAAGACCTATGTGCTGGCGTTCGCTGCTGTTTTATCCATCACGGTGATTCCGATTTTGATGCTCTGGACATTACGCGGAAAAATCAAAAAAGCTGAAGCCAATCCGGTCAATGCAGGGCTGTTAAAGCTCTACCGTCCGCTCTTGCGCCATGTGCTGGCTAAACCTGCTATGACGGTTATTTTGACCATCGTTTTAATTGCAAGCATGGCGGTGCCGATCATGCGCACAGGCTCGGAATTCATGCCCGCGTTGTATGAAGGTGAATTGCTTTATATGCCAACTACGATGCCTGGAGTCTCGATTACTAAAGCCAAGGAGATTCTTCAACAGACGAACCGTATGATAAAACAAGTACCGGAAGTCCACCATGTGTTTGGTAAGGTTGGTCGTGCCGACACTGCTACTGATCCAGCTCCCATCACGATGATTGAAACATGGATCAAGCTCAAACCGCGCGAGGAATGGCGAAAAGGCATGTCGCCAGAGGATTTGATCAAGGATTTAAACAGCCGCGTCAAATTACCCGGTGTTGTTAATTCATGGGGATATCCCATCAAAATTCGCATGGATATGATTTCCACCGGAATTCGTACTCCTATTGGCATTAAAATTTCAGGCGATGATTTGGAAATTATTGGCCGTGTTGCACTTGATATTGAGGCAGCGATTAAAGATGTTGATGGAACACGCTCAGCTTTTGCTGATCGCGTAACTGGCGGAAAATATTTAGAAGTAACTCCCGATAGGGATGAATTGGCGCGGCGCAATATTGATCTGGGTGTTTTTCAAAACATCATCGGCACCGCGCTTGGCGGTATGAAAATGGCGGAATCCATTCAGGGGCGTGAGCGTTACAACATCATGCTGCGCTATGACCGTCCGTTCCGTGAAGACCCAGAGGATTTAGGCAATATTTTGGTGCCGACCCCGCAAGGCCAGCATATTCCGCTGGGTGAACTTGCGAAGATCGAATTCGTCGAAGGCCCGCCCATGATTAAGTCCGAAAATGCACGGCTGACAGGCTGGGTATTTGTGGATATTGAAGGGCGCGATATTGGCTCTTACGTGAAAGATGCACAAAAAGCCGTGACGAACACCGTCGATCTCCCTGCGGGCTATGCCGTGGAATGGTCGGGGCAGTTTGAACAGATGCTGGAGGCGAAAAAGCAGCTTAGTATAGCCATTCCTGCGGCGGGCTTTGCGATCTTTGTTTTGCTGATGATTTATTTCGGGCGGACCGACCGGACGCTGATGGTTATGCTTTCGCTACCAGTCGCCATGGTCGGCGGCATGTGGGCGGTATATCTCGCCGATTACAATCTCTCTGTGGCGGTGGGTGTGGGCTTTATCGCGCTCGGCGGGTTGGCCGTGGAAACCGCCACGATCATGATGGTCTATATCGATCTTAGGGTGCGCGAAACCAAACCTGCGACGAAGGAGCAACTCAGCGAGGCAGTATTCGAAGGCGCACTCATGCGCATCCGGCCTGTTTTGATGACGGTGATTACCGAGTTTGCCGGATTGTTGCCAATTTTCATTTTCGCCGGATTAGGCGCAGATGTGATGCGCCGGATCGCGCTGCCGATGGTCGGCGGCATGGTCACTACCACGCTGCTCACCCTCATCGTCATTCCCGTTGTTTATTACCTCTGGGAAGGTCGTCGTTATAAAACAGCCAAAACGGAGGATGCGTGATGTACGAAAATATGCCTGAAGCCATTATTATCAGCATCCTTTTGGTGCTGATCACCAGCTCTTTTTTTTACGAGATATTGGGGATCGCCCTAAAGGTGATTGCCAGACATGATCTGCGCAATCGTCCGCTTATGCTGTTTTTGGTGGTGGCCATATTTTCAGCGCACACCGTTGCCGTCTGGATATACGGCACGGTTTATTGGGTGATGGTGCATACATTTGGCGCAGAGCCGTTAAGCGGCATCGCCCATGATAATTTCTTTGGCTATATCTATTTTTCAGCCGCCACTTATTCATCGCTTGGTATTGGCGATGTTTTTCCGCACGGAGCCATGCAATTCATCACTGGTGTTCAGGTCTTAAACGGTCTGGCTCTCATCGGCTGGTCGGTCATGGTCACGTATTTTGCCGTGCAGAAGCTATGGGATGTCCATTTACCAACTCAACTTAACCAACCGAAAGGAAAAAATTATGAATCTGATTAAAAAAACACTCTGCTTAAGCGCTGTCGCTTTTATGGGGCTGGCTTTTGTGCCGCCCGCGTCTGCCGAAGAAGATGCGCATAAAGACTACCAGCATGAAGCCGAAGCCCACAAAAACCATGAAGGCGTTATGGGCAAAGGCGTTGTTCATAGCGTCGATCTGGAAAACCGGAAAATCAATGTCTCGCATGAGCCAATCCCCGACTTGAAATGGCCTGAAATGACCATGGATATGAATGTGGCTGACGGCGTGGATATAGACGCTCTAAAGCCGGAGCAAAATATCCATTTTCACATCGTGCTGGGCGAAGACAAGGTTTACCGGATCACTAAAATCATGACACCGGAAGCTGGCCAGCAATGTGAAGCGGGCATGGATTGCCCAATGCACAAGGATATGAAGCATGGCGGCGATGACGGTCATGGCGCACACAAACACTAAGAGAGGATTAAAACAATGATGGACATGGAAATCATACCAAACTGGCACCCGATCTTCGTGCATTTCACGGTGGCGCTGTTAAGCATATCGGCGCTGTTTTATCTGGCCGGACTGGTTTTAAGAAAGCCAAATCTGCTGGTGGTGGCACGGTGGAACCTCTGGATTGGTGCGGGCATCACAGTCGGCACGGTTTTGGCTGGTTTCTATGCCTACAACACCGTGGCGCATGACGGCCCGTCCCACGCAGCGATGACCGACCACAAGAATTGGGCGCTGGTGACAGCGTCCATATTCGGTGCCTTGGCGATCTGGTCTCTGGCCAAACATCGCGGTGCAAAATCCGTCAGCTCCGGCTTTGTCGTTTTGATCCTGTTGGCTTCCGGCCTGTTGGCCGTGACCGGATATAAGGGCGGCGAAGTCGTTTACCGCCACGGCATGGGCGTTATGCGTATGCCAGAGATTGCGGGCGATGGCGGTCACGGAAGCCATGCGCATGGGGAAGATGCCAGCGGTGGACACCACGGTGCGGCAGACCCTGATGCTCACGGCGATCCTGGGCATCATGGCACCGAGGAGATGGAAAAGCCCCCTGAAGAAAACACACATGACGATCACGGAGGGCATCCGCATTAAGGGCTTGACCTTGGAGCATACTCCAAGGTGTACGCTTCCAGACATAAGGATTGAATGATGGCAGATATGACGATTGGACAATTAGCGAGAGAAAGCGGCGTGAGAACGGATACGATCCGTTATTACGAAACGCTGAAACTCATAGAACCTGTTGGTCGGACAAGCTCCGGCTACAGGCTTTATGACGCTACGTCTGCCGCGCGGGTGGCGTTTATCAAACGCGCCAAAGCGCTGGGCTTTAAACTCTCTGAAATCCAATCCCTGCTTGAATTACACGCATCAGACGGCGGCACCGCCCAGGATATGCTGGATCTTACAGAAACCAAAATAATCGAAGCGCAAAAAGATATCGAGGATCTTATGGCGATGAAGAAAAGCCTCGAAGATTTGGCGGCGGCATGTCCAGGCGGCGATTTGCCTTTGAGCGATTGCCCGATTGTCACGTTTCTACACTCACATCACAACAACGAAGGGAAATAAAATGGATCACGATCACGAGCATTACCACAAACCGGAAAAGTCACCGCCTTGGTGGAAAACACCGTTCGGCATGGTGTGCATCTTCTTTTTTGCCGTTGCCGCATATTTTCTCATTCAGGAACACGCCGCACATATAGGCAATAACTGGATATGGCTGATCCTGCTGGCTTGTCCTTTGATGCATGTGTTCATGCATGGCAGTCACGGCGGGCATGGCGATCATAAAGACAAGGATAAAGAGGACTAAATCATGGAACACGCAATGCAATCTTACGGCCTCTGGTCGCTGGTAATTTTAAACTCGCTGATATTCATTATCTTCGCCTTCAGCTTTGCTAAACCGCAAACCAAAAGCGACTGGCGCAGCTTCGGCGCGTTTTCTGGTTTTTTGGTGGCGCTGTTCACCGAGATGTACGGCTTCCCGCTCACCATCTACCTCATGTCCGGCTGGCTGGCGGAGAAATACCCTGGCGTTGATTTTACAACGCATGAAAATGGTCATCTCTGGAACACGATCTTGGGCTTTGAAGGCAATCCACACTTTGATCCCATGCATCTTGCCAGCTTTGTTTTTATCGGCGGCGGTTTCTGGATTCTCTCGGCGGCATGGCCTGTTTTGTTTAAAGCCCAACGTGCTGGAAAAATGGCGGTGGCTGGTCTCTATCAGAAAGTCCGGCACCCACAATATATTGGCTTTATCGCCATTATGTTCGGCTTCCTGCTGCAATGGCCAACTATCCCGACCGTGGTGCTGTTTCCGGTTTTGACCTTCATGTATATCCGGTTGGCCAAAAAAGAAGAGCAGGATTCAAGGGAGCGTTTCGGCAAGGCATGGGACGATTACGCTGCCCATGTTCCGGCCTTTATTCCCAAGTTTTCATCAACCCCAACCACTAAAGGAGCATCATCATGACCCATCACGATCACAAAGACGGCGGCTGTTGCGGCGGCGATAAACACCACGACCACAGCAAACCGGAAAAAGACGGCTGTTGTGATAACACAGACAAAAAGCCTGAAACAGACAAGGTTGAAAAACAGGGGGGTTGCTGCGGCAGTAAAAAATAGATGGATCATTCACAGCATGGAAAAACTGCGCAGTATAAAGAAAACAGCTTAAGCCTGATCGGGGCTGTCTCTATGGGGACAGCCGTGATCATCGGCGCAGGAATTTTTGCGCTGACCGGACAAATTGCGGAGCTGGCTGGCCCGCACTTCCCACTGGCATTTTTGGTGGCGGCGGTCGTTACGGCGTTTAGTGCTTATTCCTATGTGAAATTGTCCAATGCGTTCCCGTCTGCGGGCGGGATCGCCATGTTTTTAGAAAAAGCCTATGGCAAAGGCACGATTACGGCGGCTTGCGGGCTGCTCATGTATTTTTCAATGGTCATCAATGAGAGCCTGGTGGCTCGCACCTTTGGCACCTATACCCTGCAGCTCTTTGATATCGGCCAGAATAGCTGGCTCGTTCCGGCGCTTGGCGTGGGATTATTGATCTTCGCCTTCATCATCAATATCTCCGGCAATCGCATGATCGGGACGTTTTCCTTTGTCATGTCGCTTTTGAAAATCGGCGGGATCGCGGTTTTCGGGATTGCAGGGCTATGGATCTCCGGCATTTCCTTTGAAAATATGACCAGCGCCCCTGCGGATAGCGGCAGCGCTGTCGGGTTTTTAGCGGCGGTGGCTTTGGCAATTCTGGCCTATAAAGGCTTCACCACCATCACCAATAGCGGATCCGAAATCATAGACCCGCACCGCAATGTCGGACGGGCGATTATCCTGTCTATTGTAATCTGCGTTGTGGTGTATTTTCTGGTCGCCATGGCGGTGTCGATGAACTTATCGCTGCCGGAAATTATCGCGGCTAAAAACTTCGCTCTGGCAGAAGCCGCACGGCCAGCCTTCGGTGATTTTGGCCTATGGTTTACGGTTGTGCTGGCGATTATCGCCACCGTCTCCGGTTTGATTGCCAGTGCCTTTGCCGTCTCGCGTATGCTGGCGATGCTCACCGATATGAAGCTGGTGCCGCATAGCCATTTCGGGATGCCTGGGGACATTCAAAAACATACGCTGGTGTACACGATTGCGCTGGCCATGTTCCTGACCGTATTTTTCGATCTCAGCCGGATCGCATCGCTGGGCGCTATTTTCTATCTCATCATGGATATCGCGGTGCATTGGGGCGTGTTCCGGTATTTGCGCCATAAGATCAATGCCAACGCTTTTGTCCTGATTACCGCCATCGTCATGGATGTTGTGGTTTTGGGTGCGTTCCTCTGGATGAAAGCGCAAAGTGACATGCTGGTCATCTATGTGGCTTTAGCGGGCATAGCCTTCATTTTCGCCGGAGAGCGTATCTTCCTCAAACATTACAAAGAAGAAAAAGGATAAACCATGAGCGATTGTTGCCACAGCCACGACCATAAAGAACCAGCCCCCTTGCCGGAGGGCGTTGATCCGAACGAGATCACTTATATCTGCCCGATGCACCCAGAGGTCATCCAGAAAGGCCCAGGAACATGCCCAATCTGCGGCATGGCGCTGGAGCCGGAAACGATGACGGGCGATGAAGGCGAAAACCCAGAGCTGACGGATTTCAGGCGGCGTTTCTGGATCGGCCTGATCCTCACCATTCCGGTGTTTATTCTGGAGATGGGATCGCACCTATTTGGCTTTCATGAATTTATGAGTGGCACGACCTCCAACTGGATTCAGCTTGTCCTTGCCACGCCCGTTGTTCTTTGGGCGGGCTGGCCGTTCTTTGATCGCGGCTGGGCATCGGTTAAAAGTCGTAACCTCAATATGTTCACGCTGATTGCCATGGGAACAGGCGTGGCGTGGATTTACAGCGTTGTGGCGACAATAGCGCCGGATATCTTCCCCGACTCCTTCAGGGGCGAAAGCGGCGCAGTGCCTGTGTATTTTGAAGCGGCGGCAGTGATTGTCGTGCTGGTCTTGCTGGGTCAGATGCTGGAACTCAAAGCCCGCGAACGCACAGGCGGCGCGATCAAAGCCTTGCTGGGGCTGGCTCCCAAAACCGCACACCGGATTGATGATAACGGCGATGCGCAGGAAATTGCCATCGAAGATATTCAGGTCGGTGACCATTTGCGGATCCGTCCAGGCGAAAAAGTGCCAGTGGACGGCGTAGTCACCGAAGGCAGCAGCCATATTGATGAATCCATGGTCACAGGCGAACCGATGCCTGTTGAAAAACAAGCCGGATCCAAGGTGATCGGCGCGACGGTGAACGCCAATGGTTCCATCATTATCCGCGCCGAAAAAGTCGGGCGCGATACGATGCTGGCGCAGATTGTCAAAATGGTCGCCGATGCCCAGCGCAGCCGCGCTCCCATTCAGCGCATGGCCGACCTTGTCGCGGGCTGGTTTGTGCCGATTGTGATTGTGATTGCTATCATCGCCTTTATTGTCTGGGCGCTGGTTGGCCCAGCTCCCGCCTTTAGCTACGCCCTGATTGCCGCCGTGAGCGTTTTGATTATCGCCTGTCCGTGCGCTTTGGGGCTGGCCACGCCCATGTCGATTATGGTGGGCGTAGGTCGCGGCGCAAAAGCGGGCGTATTGATCAAAGACGCCGAAGCGCTGGAAACCATGGAAAAGGTGGACACGCTGATTGTCGATAAAACAGGAACGCTCACACAAGGCCGACCGGCCCTGACCGATATCATCACTGCAGACGGATTTAGTGATACCGAGCTGCTCACCATTTCTGCGGCTTTGGAACAAGGCAGCGAACACCCGCTTGCCGAAGCCATTGTCCGCGCTGCCCATGATCAGGATCTGGAGCTGCCCAAAACACTGGATTTTGAAGCCGTCACAGGCAAAGGCGTACAAGGCCAAGTTAGCGGCGCAAAGGTCGCGCTGGGCAATGATAAAATGATGGAGGCCGTGGGCGCCGATATAACGGCGCTTCTAGAGGGTGCGGATAATTTGCGGGCCCAAGGCGCGACCGCCATGTTTGTGGCCGTGGACGGTATTGCTGCGGGCGTTATTGCCGTCTCCGACCCGATCAAGGACACCACGCTAGAGGCCATTCAAAACCTCCATAAAGCGGGTTTAAAGATCGTCATGCTCACTGGAGACAATGCAACCACCGCCAGTTCGGTGGCTAAAAAACTCGGCATTGATGAAGTCCATGCCGATGTAATGCCGGAGGATAAAAGCCGCATTGTCGGAGAGCTGCGCGATAAAGGCGCGGTTGTCGCCATGGCCGGAGACGGCGTGAATGACGCGCCCGCACTGGCGGCTGCGCATGTCGGCATAGCCATGGGAACCGGAACCGATGTGGCGATGGAAAGCGCAGGCATAACGCTGCTGCGCGGCGATTTGAATGGCATAGCCGAGGCGATCAACCTCTCCCGCGCCACGATGCGCAATATCCGGCAGAATTTGTTTTTCGCGTTTATCTATAACGCGGCGGGTGTGCCGATTGCTGCAGGTGTTCTTTATCCGGTATTCGGGATTTTACTTTCACCCATTTTCGCCGCCGCTGCCATGTCGCTCAGTTCCGTTAGCGTGGTCGGCAATGCGCTGCGTTTGAATTTAACAAAAATATGAGGGCGCACAGTTTCATTATTGAATTGGTAACCTTCTAATGTTAACGTACTCGGAATGAGCAAGTTTTTTTTAATATTATCCGCGTTTGCCATGATCGTCTCCGTGACGGTCTGCGTTTCGCATGCTGCTCATGCCGATGTTGATACCGGATCGGAACTCTCCATAAGCATTGATGCCGACAGCCCAGAGGATATGTCCCTGGGCAGCAACGGCTGCGATATGTCTTGCGGCGGGTGTTGCATTCACCATGCTGTCAATGCTTCCCATGGAAATAGCGACCTTGCTTCTTTAAGCAAAGGAAAGCTGCTTGTGCCCGATACCACTCTGGTTATGTCGGACTTTATCTACGGCCTCAAACGCCCCCCAAAATCATAAATCTATAAGGCGTAGTGTATCCGCTTTTTGGCTCGTGCCATAAGCGGGGCAATTTTGCGACCTTATTTCTTTGAGACTGCGCTTTGAAATTGAGCGCCGCCATACCCCCTTATTGACTCAAAAAAGGAAAACACGATGAAAAAATTACTTTATACGTCCGCGTTGGCTATGCTTTTATGGCAACCAACACTGGCCGGAGCCGAGACGCTGGACAAACAGGCGGCGCTCCAGATGGCGTTGCAGAATAACCCAACCTATAAAGCGGCACTGGCCGAGATTGATGCGGCGGATGGCAGCAAATTACAAGCCTCACTTCCTCCTAATCCTGACGCTGTTTTTGAGATTGAAAACTTCGCCGGAGAGGATGAGCAGGAAGGGTTTGACGGCGCGGAGATTACGCTCGGCATTGAGCAAACCATAGAGCTGGGCGGCAAGCGTAACAACCGTACGGATGTGGCCGATTTCACCTACAAAATCAGCCAGCAGCAAGCCAAAGCGCAAGCGTTAAGCCTTCTTGCCGAAACCGAATATGCCTTCATACGCGTTGCGGTG
>JAJDDG010000154.1 GCA_029260435.1 Phycisphaerales bacterium
GCACTCGCCGCGGAGATCCGCGACTCAATCCGTGCTCGCGCAGAAGAACTCCGCGCGAGCGGCAGCTCCGTCCGCCTGGACGCCGTGCTCGCCGCAGGGAAGGACGACGCCGCCTCGCGCGTCTACGCCCAGAACCAGGCCCGCATGTGCGAGCAACTCGCCATCGACTACCAGCTCCACGAGCTGTCCGATGCCCCGACCCAAAGCGATATCGCGGCTTGTGTCCTCAAGCTCAACGCCGACACCGCTGTCCACGCAATCATGGTCCACCTCCCACTCCCCGCCGCCATCGATCCCTACCGCATCCAGAACCTGATCCACCCGGAAAAAGATGTCGAGGGCGTCAACCCCGCCAACATCGGCAACATCGTCTACGGCCGCTCCTCCCTCGCCCCCTGCACAGCCCTCGCCGCGATCCGCATGATCGAGCACACAGGCATCCACCTCAAAGGAAAGCTCGCCGTCGTCGTGGGTGCCTCGGATATCGTCGGCAAGCCCGTCGCTGTCATGCTCATGCGTCACGAAGCAACAGTGATCTCCTGCAACGAATTCACCCCGGATATCACAGAATCCACCAGCAAAGCGGATGTCCTCATCACCGCGACCGGCGTGCCGGGATTGGTGAAAAGCCACTGGGTCAAACCCGGAGCCGTTGTCATCGATGTCGGCATCTCCCGCGTGGACGACCCCGACCGCCCCGGCAAACAGAAAACCGTCGGCGATGTCGCCTTCGACGAGGTCCGCGAGGTCGCCTCATGGATCACCCCCGTCCCCGGCGGCGTGGGCCCCGTAACCGTGGCGATGCTGCTGGAAAATGTCATCGCATCAGCCTCCCGCGACTAATCTCCCCCCGCCAATGCTGCCCGATGCACTCGGCGTCGGTATGATGCACCATCGGGCATCGGGCCCGGTGAGTGACCCTTCAGGGTGGGGCAGAGGAGCTTCGATGACAACGCTCGCGATGTTCGGGATGCCGGGTGGCATGGAGATGGTGATCATCCTCATCATCGGGTTGCTGCTCTTCGGTCGCCGCCTGCCCGAAGTCGGGCGATCGCTCGGCAGAAGCATCGTCGAGTTCAAGAAAGGCGTGAAGGGCATCGAGGACGAGATAGACAGCGCATCAACGCCCACTCTCAAGAGTGGTGCCGAGCCAAGCTCCATCGAAGGCACGCAAGCCCCCGAGCAGGAATCCCGCACAGTCTCCCGCGAGACCCAGGATCCCGCCGCCTCATCCTGATCGCTCAGCAATAGCCCCAAGCCCATCCGCGCTGTCGAGAAGTATCGCCGCGCACAGCGCATCATCCCGCGCGCTCGACGCCTGATAGTTGTGCAGAAGTGTCTGCGCGTACAATTCCGCCTCTTGGTTGTCCTCAACCATTCCAAGCCACACAAACGCGCCAACCGCCCACGGACGATTCGTCGCGTTGTCAGGCTGCACCTCCTCGATCAACCGCTCGCACGACCGCACAACCCGCTCACCCAACGGCGCATCCCCGCTCTCAACCCATCCCCGCCACAGCGCATGCAATCCAGCAAGCTCGCAATCCGTCCACACCTCGATCGCATCCACCCCACCGCGCTCCACCAATGCACCATCGCTTGCGCTGATGCAGCGAACCAATGCGTCAACCCCACACGCCGATTCGCGCAACCCGGCGCACGCCCGCCACATCTTCTGATCGCTCGTACAACGCGAAAAATACCCTTCATCCACCCCCATCCCCGACCACAATGCAAACCCCGGCGCCATCCGTGCATCCCATGCGCCCACCGACAAATCCACATGCTGCGGAACCGCAGCACGCAGAATCTTCGCCCATCTTTCCATCTCTTTCGTGTTCTCGGATGTTGGTGCCATCTTCATTCCCATTTCCGAAACTTCTTGCTTCCGTGCGAGCTGCTCCCACTGCTATAGTCGCATGGATGAGCGTTGTGCGTACAGACCTGCACGTCAGTCTGCGCATCAGGCATTGTGTCTGTTGCGGATACGCCGGTGTCGAACTCCAGGGCGACCCCGCCGCACACAGCTACCAGTGCCCCTCCTGCGCCGCAGACCTCTACGCCCGCCCACCCCGTTCCTACTACGAGATGGAGGGATTCGCGGACGCCGATGCATCGGTGGATATTCCCGCCTGCCAATCGCGCTCCAACCCCGCTCCCGATACACCCCGCTTCATGTGCCTCGCCGAGACCTGCCTCCTCGCCGCGATCACCCTCCTCGTGATCACATTCATGTCCGCGCGCCTCGTCGGGCTTGTCTGAACCCACACCCATCCACATCAAGAGTTATCCTCTCCCTCCCGCACCACCAGGAGGCACGAGATGGCTGTCGAAAAGGTCGAGGCGTCACTAATGGACCGTGAATCCCAGGCGATCAACCGCCTGCTGGACTGGCTCCGCATCCCGAGCATTTCCACCGACCCCGAATACAAAGCCGAGGTCCGCGCCGCTGCCGAGTGGTGCGCAGCCCAACTCCGCGAAGCCGGGCTCACCACCGATCTCCATGAAACCGGCTCGCCGGATCAACCCGGACACCCCGTCGTCTGGGCGCACACCGATGGGCCCGCCGGGTATGCAGGCCCGCACGTCCTGTTCTACGGGCACTACGACGTCCAGCCACCCGACCCGCTCGACCTCTGGGAGAGCCCCCCCTTCGAACCCGTCATCAAGCCCGCCGATCCCGGTGCGCAGGGCGAAGTGCCCGGCGAGCGCATCGTCGCCCGCGGCGCTGTAGATGACAAAGGGCAGGTCTCCATGTTTCTCGAAGCGCTCCGCGCCTGGCACGACGAAACCGGCTCCATCCCGATCAAACTCTCTGTCCTCATCGAGGGCGAGGAAGAATCCGGTTCAGCCAATCTCGAGAAATACCTCCAGGACAACAAAGCCGCGCTCGAAAAGGCGGACATCTGCGTCATCTCCGATACCGGCATGCTCTCGCGCACCACACCCGCCATCACCTACGGCGTGCGCGGGCTCGAATACACCGAGATCACGCTCCACAGTGCCGACCAGGATCTCCACTCCGGGCTCTGGGGCGGGCGCGTGCCCAACCCCATCAACGAACTCGCCAAGACCCTCGCAAAGCTCTGGGATGACAACGGGCGAGTCACCATCCCCGGCTTCTACGACGACGTGCTCGACATCGCGCCCGAAGAACAACAGTCATGGAAGCAATTCGAGCAGGGGCAGGTCGCCGCGCTGAAAAAAATCGGGCTGGATGACTCCGCCAACCGCGGCGAATCCGGATTCAACGCCGTCGAGCGCGAGTGGGCACGCCCCACCTGCGATGTCAACGGCATCTGGGGCGGGTACACCGGCGCGGGCGCAAAGACAGTCATCCCCGCGCACGCAACCGCGAAAGTCAGCTTCCGCCTCGTCGCCAACCAGGACCCCGCAAAGATCGCAGTCCTGTTTAAAAAATGGCTGGACGACAACACACCCCAAGGCTGCCGATTCGAGTTCACCGATTTCCACGGCGGGTGGCCCGGCACCGTCTCCACAGAATCCCCGTACCTCGCCGCTGCGTCCCGCGCGCTCGCCAGCGCAGCAGGCACCGAGCCAGCCCTCATCAAATCGGGCGGCTCGATCCCAGTCGTCGGCATGCTCAAGAAAAGCCTCGGGCTCGACACCCTGCTCGTCGGCTTCGGGCTCGACGACGACCGCATGCACTCGCCAAACGAAAAATTCGAACTCTCCTGCTGGCGAATGGGGCTCCGCTCCCACGTCCGCATGATCGACGAGTTCGCAAAGATGACCGTCTAGGCGGCCTGTTTCATCTCGGGCTCATCGAATTCGCCAATCTCGACCGCTTCCGCCGGAGCGTCGTCTTCTTCTTCGACATACTCAAAGTTCACATCGTCATCCGAATCAAACTCGCCGCGCATTTTAGCCAAACGCTGCGTGTAGTCCCGACGTAGCGAGTGGGCCTCTACACTCAGATTATGGATCGCAACAGCGCGACCCAGGTACACCGATACGGCGTATAGCCCCATGACAATCCCAAGAAAGGCAGCGCCGACCGACCCAAGCATGACCAGATTCGATACATCCATCTCGGTGATCTTGATCGGCTACGTCCTCCCCCCCTGTGTACGTCTGTATAATTCCCGCGTGTACACGAGACGAAGCGTCAGTTGGCTTGTGTTCGCCGTGTGCCTCGCGGTCTCCGCCGCCGATTCGCACGCCGCTCCCCCCTCCACCCCAGCACCATCCAGCGTCGTATCCGTCGCCGAGGGCGAAGCCGCATCCTCCTCCGAGGTCGAGGTCACCCTCCAGCAGTGGGGCGTCGGCGGTAGATTTCGCCCCGGTTCATGGACAGGCATCCAACTCTCGATCCGCGACAACACCGCCCGCCCGCGCGAGATCGCCATCCGACTGCACACCACCGACGCCGACGGCGACTCGCCGATTATCCAGCGCGTCGGCACCACCCAGCCCGGTGCGCACCTTTCCGTCTGGCTCTACACCCGCATGCCCTGGACCGAGCCGGACGCGATGAGCGTCACCATCCACGAAGCCACCCGTTCCGCAGACGGCTCCGTGCAGATCGGCCGCCAGATCGGGTGGACGCGCATCCAGCCCCGCATCGAGCAGGAAGTACAAGATGCCGACGCCATGATCTGCGTCATCGGCAAATCCACCGCCGCCATCGAGCAGTACGCCGCCCGCTCCTCCTTCCGCAATCTCCCCATCACATCCCACGAGGGCTTCGATATCGTCCGCGTCGATCCGGATGATCCATACGTCATGCCCGACGATTGGCGCGGCTGGTCCGCATTCGAAACCATCATCTGGACCTCGGGTGATCCCGCGAAGCTCGGTGCAGACCTCCAGGCTGGCGCGCTCAAAGAATGGGTCGCGCGCGGCGGGCACCTCGTTGTTGTTATCCCGTCCATCGGTTCCACATGGCACGACTCCGCGAATCCACTCGCCGATCTGCTCCCCGTCGCGGATGTCCGTCGCTACGAAGACGCCCGCCTCTCGCCGTACAAGCGTCTCTTCGCAACGCCGCCCTTCGAATCCAAAGCCCCCGCAGCCCGCGCCACCATCCACACATTCTCTGTCGCCAAAGACACACCCCCGGGCGATGCTTCCGAAATCATCCGCGGACCCATCGGGTGCGTCGCCGTCCGTCGCGCCTACGGCATCGGCATGGTCACCCTGATCGGGATCGACATCACCCGCAACGCAATCGCCCGATCCGGCGCGTTCCGTGCAGACGCATTCTGGCACCGCATCCTCGGCAAACGCTTCGACATCCTCACCGCACAACTCCGCGCAAAGCACGAAGGCCAGGCAGACGCCACCCGCCAGAGCATGGACGTCACATGGGTCGATCGCGGCATCCGCCCGATGATCTCCAAGGAAGACACCGCTTCCGTGGGCGTCCTCCTCGCGCTCATCGTCTTCGTCACCTATTGGATCATCGCCGGCCCGCTCGGATTCGCGCTGCTCAAGCGCAAAAAACTCGAACGCCATGCATGGGTCGCCTTCGTTGCGACCGCCGGCGTGTTCACATCCATCGCCTGGGTCGGCGCCGCGGTACTGCGCCTCGAGGGTGTCTCCGTTGACCACCTCACCATCATCGATCATGTATACGCCCAGCCAAACGATCGCGCGCGGATCTGGGCGAGCGTGTTCCTCCCGAAGTACGGGTCGGCGAGCGTCACCATAGGCGAGCCGGACACTGACACACGATTCACCCAGGCGCTCGCGCCGTGGGCCGATCCACTCCAGATCTCCCGCGAATCCTTCCCCGACGCCCGGGCCTACACCGTTGACACCCGCCGCGCAGATTCACTCACCGTCCCCGCGCGATCGACCGTCAAGCAATTCGTCGGCGACTGGGCGGGTGGCCCGCGCTGGGAGATGCCGACCCCCCAGCCGCCCGGCGCTGCAATCGTCCTCTCCCACACCGGCGCACTCCAGGGCGCACTGGTCCACAATCTTCCCGCGCCCCTACAGGATGTCAGGCTCTTTCTTATCCGCGGGCAACTCTCCGAAGCCGAAGCCGCGTCGCACCGCCTCCAGTACAACCGTCTGAACGAACCGGACGCCCTCTTCCCCGCTCATGTGCAGGCACGCTCCTTGAAGAGCCAATGGAACCCCGCCGACATACTCGATCTGCACACCCTCTTCCCATCTCCGCCCACCGACGACGCCCAAAAGCGTCTCGAACAACTCGTGCCCAAGAAATCCAGCACATTCGGCAACACCGCAAACCTCGTACACCCCGAAATCCCCGAAGACTTTGAACGCCTCACATTCTTCTCCATGCTCATCCCCCCGGATTACGCCGCGCCGCCAAACGAGGTCAAGAAGAGCCTCGTCGCCCGCCGCCAGACGCACACCCTCGATCTCTCACCATGGTTCACCCAGGCGTGCCTCATTATCGTCGGACGCATCGAGGGCGAAGCATCCCCCGTCCCGATGCTTGTCGATGGTAATCCACCCCACCTATCCTCCGGAACCACATATCTCCGCTGGGTGTACCCTCTCAACAACACCGCGCCACGCTTCGACGGCAACCCCATCGAAGACACCGCAAGACTCGGAGCAAAATAACCGTGCCGATGATCGAAACGATCAACCTCTGCAAGGAATACGCCGACGTCGTCGCGCTCAACAACCTCAACCTCAAAATCGAGCAGGGCGATTGCTTCGGGTTCATCGGTCCCAACGGCGCAGGCAAAACCACAACAATCAAAATCCTCGCCACACTCCTCAAACCAACCCGCGGGCAGGCCTCGATCGACGGGCTCACCATCGGCTACCAGAACCGACAGATCCGACCACGCATCGGCTACGTCCCCGATTTCATGGGCGCGTACGAAGACATGGTCGTCGCCGAATACCTCGAGTTCTTCGCCGCCGCCTACGACATCCACGGCCAAGCCCGCAAACGCGTCGTCGCCGATGTCCTCGACCTTACCGATCTGTCCTACAAATCAACCGCCGAGGTCAACTCCCTCTCCCGAGGCATGCAGCAGCGACTCTCCGTCGCAAGAGTGTTGCTCCACGACCCCAAAGTCCTGCTGATGGACGAGCCCGCCTCCGGCCTCGATCCTCGCGCCCGCATCGAGATGCGCGAGCTGCTCAAAGAGCTGCGCCGCATGGGCAAAACCATCGTCATCTCCTCCCACATCCTGTCCGAGCTCGCCGAACTCTGCAATGTCGTCGGCATCATCGAACGCGGCGAACTCGTCTTCAACGGCACCGTCCGCGAAGTCCTCTCCCGATCGGGTGTCGGGCACCGCGTCACCATCATCGTCGCCGACCGCATCGAGGACGCCGCCGATCTCCTCCGCCAGGCACCGGGAGTCACCCAGGTCGCAGTCGAGCCCAACCCCCGCGAGCACAGCACCCTCCAGATCGTTGTCACAATTTCCGACGATGCTGTCCACACCATCCCGGACTTGCCCAACCGCCTCGTGAACGCTGGCTTCCGCATCGCCCGCTTCACAGAAGAAGAGGTCAACCTCGAAACCGCCTTCATGCGCCTGACAAAGGGCCTCGTGCAGTAGCCGCCGACGCCCACGGCAACCTTCCCGCCACGGGAATGTACGATGCAAACGGACGAATAGACCATGGGTGGGGTACCAGGAGGCCACGAATGAATCCCCGGACCACACTCACCAGCACCGCGCTCGCCTGCGCCATCATCGCAATCCCCGCGCTCGCGGGCGATCTCGATTACCCCAAGACCAACAAGATCGACCATTCGGATGCCTACCACGGTTCCACCGTGCAGGATCCATACCAGTGGCTCGAAGAAGACGTCCGCGAATCCTCGCGCGTCGAGGACTGGGTCGCCGGGCAGAACAAGGTCACATACGGATACCTCGAATCCATCCCCGAGCGCAAGACCATCGAGGAGCGCATCACCAAGCTCTGGAACTACGAGCGCTTCTCCTCGCCCTCCAAAGTCGGCGAGCGCTACGTCTTCTCCAAGAACGACGGACTCCAGAACCAGTACGTCTACTACATCATGGACGCGCTGGATGACGAACCCCGCGTCCTCTTCGACCCCAACACATGGTCGGAGGACGGCACTATCGCACTCTCCGGCATGGCCTTCTCGAAATCAGGACGCTACGCCGCCTACGGCATCCAGGACGGCGGCTCCGACTGGCGCACATGGAAGATCCGCGATGTCGAAACCGGCAAGGATCTCGACGACAAAATCGAATGGGTCAAGTTCTCCGGCATCTCGTGGACTCCAGACAACCGCGGCTTCTTCTACTCGCGCTACGATAAGCCCGTCGAAGGCCAGGAGTTCCAGCAGCTCAACAAAAACCAGAAGGTCTACTACCACCGCGTCGGCTCCTCGCAGGATCAGGACGTGCTGGTCTACAAGCGCCCGGACGAGCCGGACTGGGGCTTCGGTGCCGAAGTCTCCGAAGATGGCAAGTGGCTCGTCATCACCGTATGGAAGGGCACGGACAACAAATACCAGGTCGTCTACAAAGACCTCTCCGAGCCCTACTCCATGCCCGTCGCGCTCATCGATAAATTCGAAAATGATTACTCCTTCATCGGCAACGATGCCAACACCTTCTACTTCTACACCGACTACAACGCGCCGCGCTTCCGCGTCATCGCCATTGACGTGAAGAACCCGTCAAGAGCAAACTGGCGCGAGGTCATCCCCCAAAGCGAGAATGTCCTCCGGGGGATCAACATCGTCGGCAACATGTTCGCAGCCTCGTACCTGCAGGACGCCTCGACGCGTTTCAAGCTCTTCGATATGACCGGGCGACACGTCCGCGACGTGGACCTCCCAGGCATCGGCTCCGCGGGCGGCTTCGCCGGGCTCCGCAAGCACACCGAAACCTTCTACTCATTCTCAAGCTTCAACTCACCACCCGCGATCTACCGCTACGACATGATTACAGGCGAGAGCAACCTCATGCGACGCGCAGAGGTGGACTTCAACCCAGACGATTACGCCGTCAAGCAGATCTTCTATTCCTCCAAAGACGGCACCCGCGTCCCCATGTTCATCGTTCATAAAAAGAGCATCGAGCTCGACGGCAACAACCCCACCCTCCTCTACGGCTACGGCGGCTTCAACATCTCCCTTACCCCGTACTTCTCCACCTCCCGCCTCGCGTGGATGGAGATGGGCGGTGTCTACGCCATGCCGAGCCTCCGGGGCGGAGGCGAGTACGGCGTCGAGTGGCACGAAGCCGGCAAAAAAATGAACAAGCAAAACGTCTTCGATGACTTCATCACCGCCGCAGAGTGGCTCATCGCCAACGGCTACACCAACCCCGACAAGCTCGCCATCCAGGGCGGATCCAACGGCGGGCTCCTCGTCGGCGCCTGCATGACCCAGCGCCCCGAACTCTTCGCCGCCGCGCTCCCCGCCGTCGGCGTCATGGACATGCTCAAGTTCCAGAACTGGACAGCAGGCCGCTTCTGGGTGGATGACTACGGCGCATCCACCGATTCCAAAGAGATGTTCGAGTACCTCAAAGGCTACTCGCCCTACCACAACCTCAAGCCGGGCACCGACTACCCCGCGACAATGATCACCACCGCCGACTACGACGACCGCGTCGTGCCGGGGCATTCCTTTAAGTTCGCTTCGCGCTTGCAGGAATACCACGACGGCGATGCTCCGGTCATTATCAGGATCGAAACCCGCGCCGGGCACGGCTCGGGCAAGCCGACCGAGAAGATCATCGAAGAGGTCGCCGATCTGTGGGCGTTCCTCGTGAAAAACCTCGACATGGAGATCGAGCCACACCTGCGCTGATCGATCCACCACATCCGTACCCACAAGAGCGGGCATCTGCCCGCTTTTTTTCTGCGCTGGTGACGTCGGGCATCGTGGGGGTGGGGGGGGTATCGTGGGGGGATGGGATGGCTGCTGGTTCTGGTGTTGTGCGCGAGCTTCGCGCTGTCGTGCGTGGGCACATGGGTGCTGTGCGCACTCGGCAGGCGTGCGCGCCTGATGGACTCGCACGGCGCGAGCGGGCACGAAAAGCGGGTCCGGGATGTGCCGAACATCGGCGGTATCGCCATCGTGGGCGCGATGGTGGTGGTTGTGTGCGCGGGGCTGGCGTCTGTATGGACATTCGGGCCGTCGCTCGCCGAACGGATCGGGTTCGAGGACTTCCTCCCGCATATCGACGGCATGAAAGCGCAGACACCGACCGCGCTGATCTGGCTCGGCGGCGTGCTCACGCTACACCTGATGGGAGTGATCGACGACCGGCGCGCGCTCGGCGCCGGAGTCAAGCTCTCTGTGATGCTCACCGTGAGCGCACTTGTTGTGACACTGACGGACACACGACTGCTGGAACTGATCGATGCGAGGGTGGGCGGGGCGTGGTTATCTATCGTGCTGACAACACTTTGGCTGGTCGTGGTGAGCAACGCGATCAACTTCATGGACAACATGGACGGGCTTGCTTCCGGGGTTGTTGCGCTCGCGGGCGGTTTGTTCCTCGTTGCTGCGGTGCTGGGCGGGCAGTGGTTCGTGGCGCTCATGCTTGCACTTGTTGTGGGCGCATCAGCCGGGTTCTGGGCGCATAACCGCCCGCCGGCAAAGATATTTATGGGCGACGGGGGTTCGCTGCCGCTCGGGTTGTTGCTGGGTGTGCTCACGGTGCGGACGACGTACTACGGTGCGCAGACATCCGGTGGGTTGGGCGGCGGGGGCGGTTGGTATGCGGTGTTTATGCCGCTGTGCGTGCTTGCGGTGCCCCTGTACGACATGGCATCGGTGACGGCGATCCGCTTCTCGCAGGGTAAGAGCCCGTTTGTCGGGGATACGCAGCACTTCAGTCACCGGTTGCGCGCGCGGGGGTTGAGTGAATGGCGCACGCTCGCGGTGGTTGGCGGGTGCGTGGTGGTGACGGGGATCGGCGGGATATTGCTGGGGCAGGTAGGTGAGTGGCAGGCGCTGGTGATCGGGGTACAGACCATCCTCGTGCTGGTTGTTTTGGGTGTGTATGAGCACGCGAGCACCAGAAAGAACGGCTCGTGAGCGCGCGCCGGTCGGATATCTTTGCGCTAGGTGCGTTCGGCGCGCTGGCCGGGGTGGCGCTTGTGCGCGCCATGACGATGCAAGCGCGCACACCCTGGTGGGATCTGGACCCGGTGTTCCACCCCCTGACAGATACTGGGCTGCTGGTTTCGGCACAGCTCGGCATGGACGCTTTGGTGTGGTTGATCGCGGGTATGTGCGCGGTGTGGGCGGCGGCGCGCGGGCAGAGGGTGCGATTCATACTCGGGGGGATGATCTGCTTCGGGGCGATGGGGGTGCTTTTGCACGGGCGCGAGGTGTCGTCTTTTGCAGCGGATGAGTACACCGTTGGGGACTTCCGCTCGCTTGTTGACGGCTCGGCGTGGGTTTCTGCGCTTGTCGGCGCGTGGGCAGTCGCGCACCTTGTGCGCGCGGAGCCGGTCCGGCGGATCGCGCCCGGCGTGCTCGGCGGGCTCGCGGTCATGCTGCTCGCGCGGGGGGCGCTGCAGGTGTTTGTCGAACATGCTTATATCGTGCGCGCGTTCGATGCGGAGCCGGCGGGGTACCTGACGCGCTCCGGGATCGAGCCGGGTACTTCCATGGCCCGGGTTTTTGAGCGGCGATTACGGCATCCTGATGCTGTCGGTTGGTTCGGGCTATCCAATGTGTACGCGGGTGTGGCGGCGGGGGGCGCGGTGGCGCTGTTCGGCGCGCTCGCGGCGGGGTGGAAGGGGATGGGACGGTGGACGCGGTGGGTTGTATCCATGTGTGTTGTGTGCGCGGTTGGGGCGCTGGTGTTGAGCAAATCGAAGGGCGGGGTTGCGGCGGCGGGTTTTGGCGGGGCGGTTGTTGTTGCGGCGATTGTTTTACAAGGCAGGATTGGGAGAAAAGGGTGGGGATTAGTCGGGGTGTTGAGCGTGTTCGGGGTGTTGAGCGTGTTCGGGGTGATTGGGGTTGTTGCGGTGCGTGGCTTGATCGGCGAGCGGATCGGCGAATTGAGTCTGCTCTTTCGGTGGCAGTATCTGGTCGGGTCGGCGCGGATCGCGGAGGCGTTCCCGGTATTCGGGTGCGGCCCCGCGCGGTTCCAGGATGCGTATCTGCTGTACAAGGTGCCGCTGAATCCGGAGGAAGTGCAGCGGGCGCACAATGTGATCGCGGATTGGGTGGCGACGCTCGGGGTGTTCGGGTGGGCGATGGTGTGTGTGCTGTTGCGGTTTGCGTGGGACGCGGGGGGCGCGGTGTGGAGAGGGGCAATTAGAGAGGGAGAAGAAACGAGGAACCCCTCACCCCAGCCCTCTCCCCCAAGGGGAGAGGGGGCGGAAGGGAGCGACGGAGAAGAAGAATCCCCCTCACCCGGCCTCGCTGCGCTCAGCCACTCCTCCTGCGGCGGATCTTCGACCTCTCCATCGAGAGGAGAGAGGGCGAATGATGTCGTTCGCGGATCGAGCGAGAGTGCAGTTGATGTTTCCAAGTGGGTGCTGGCGATTGTTGGGCTGAGTGTTGCGGCGAGTATCTGGATGGAGCAGGCTGCGCTGGAAGCGGTGGGGGCGCTGGTTCGGCTTGGGGCGTGCTGCTTGTGGATCGGGCTGGCGGTTGCGCTCGCACGCACGCGGCACAGCGCGCGGTGGGCGGGGATCGGCATGGGCGCGGCTGCGCTTGCGCTGCTTGCGCACGGTCAGATCGAGGTGGGCATGGTGCAGGGGGGCAGCGCGGCGTGGATCTTCATGATGATCGGCGCGGCGGCGGGGATGCGGGGTGTGCGGCGGGATGAGGTTGAGTCGGGGCGGCGTTGGCGGTTC
>JAJDDG010000155.1 GCA_029260435.1 Phycisphaerales bacterium
CGCGCTCGCCCAGAGCGGCCCACGAAAAACAATCACCCGCCTCAAACCCGCCGCCCGAATCATCCACGCAATCCCCGGGCGCACGCTTGTTTTCAAGGTCGAACCCGCGTCCGGTGACCCCGCAGCATGGCTCCCCGCAGCCTCGCACACCATCCGCACCGATTCCGGAAATCAACTCGATTTCTCCCTCCACTTCATCACCGCCCTCTACCCCTTCCCCAAGCCCGGCGACTGGCTCAACCCGCCCGGGTACTGGTCCGCGCTCACCCTCGAGCAGGCAACCATCCGCCTCAACGAGTTCCCAAAAGAAACCGACTGGCTCGCCCGCGGTTTCTGGGTCGCCCGCCTCTCCATCAACACCGTTCTCCGCGCCGACACCCTCCTGCTCGACGGCGAGCGCCTCCCGATCACATGGATCGAGCCCCCCCCTCTCCGCACCGATCC
The DNA here is from genome assembly GCA_029260435.1 of Phycisphaerales bacterium. Taxonomy (GTDB): domain Bacteria; phylum Planctomycetota; class Phycisphaerae; order Phycisphaerales; family UBA1924; genus OFTM74. Next base: position 445 of record JAJDDG010000155.1, read on the forward strand.
AACAAATCTCCCCACTCTCGCCGCACCCGCCGAGGTCCGTCGCGCGCTGGGCGAGCGCCTCCGCGCGTACAACGCCGACCCCTCGGTCCGCTGGCGCACCCGCTTGCTCACAGACCGCGTCCGCCCCGCCACCCTCTGGGGCAACAACCTCCCGCCGCACCGCATCGAGCCCCCCGTCCTCGAAGACTTCGCAGCCCAGGTCGAAGACCGGTGGCGCGCCGCGATCGCCGCTATAGAACGCGCCGACCCCGCCGCCGCAGCCCGCCTCCTCGCAAGGCTCACCACCATCGCCCGCATGCCCGATGCCTCGCTCCTGCCCGCGTGGTCGCTCGACGCCTCGGGCGAGGCGCAGCTCCTCTCGGTCCTCCTGAACCCCGCCCTGCCCGTCCGCAGACACGCCGCCGCAGCGCAGGCGTTCAACGCCGCCCAGCCGCGCGCCGTCGCCTGGGTGATCGACGAATCCGCCCCCGCCGCCAACCGACCATCCGCAACCGTTGCTGTCACCAACCTGGCAGGCACAACAGTGATCGCCAACGCATCGTCATCAACAACGCAGGATCAAACCGCCAGAGCAATCGCGCCGCACACCTCCGAATTATGCATCGCCACCCCGGACTCCGCCTCATCCGATGCCCTCTTCGAGATTATCGCGCGCGCGGGCGACTGGCGAACAACCCTCGCAGCGATCCCCCACGGCGTCCCCGCCTCGCCGCCCGGCGTGCGCATCGCGCCGCTCGTTGCGCCGTGGTCAATCCACTCGTGGCTCGCACAATCGCCCCAGGCGATGCCCCCGGCAAACGCAACCGCCGCGCTGCTCTTCCCCGAGCCGCAGCTTGACGCTTGGCGCCTCTACATCGAATGCGCAACGCCCCCGCCCGGCGCCCGCACGCATCTCAACAACAACGCCGGGAGTGTGGGGGGGAGTGGGGGGGGCAATGCCCGCCCGCCCGGACGCCCATTGGTCCGCCTCTGGTTCGGGCAACGCGAAAACCCACGCGCCATCATCACCATCCAGCCCGACGGCCGCGCATTCGACGAAACCCTCGGCTCGCCGATCCCGCTCCCGCTCGTCTCGCACGGCTCGCTCGATAAACACAAAGAGGGCCAGTCATCAAACCGATCGAATCTGGCTGGCGTGCTGGGCGCAAACGGGGGTGTGGGGGGGTGGTGGGCGATGGTGCGCCTGCCCATCAGTGCGTACGAACCAGACGGCTCACTCGTCATGGCAATCGAGCGCATCGATGCATCAGGCTACCGATCAACATGGCCCCGCCCTGTACTGCCACAGCAGGAAGAGCCGGGCCGCGTGCGGATCGATCTATCAGCGTGGTGACTACGGACACAGATTCCCAACCCGGAACAGCACATAGCCGATGTCGATCGCGTCGTCGCAGTTTGCGTCATCACTGCGGGCGAGTTACTCCCTTCAGGCACATACGCGCTGCCCGAATCTGCCCGTCGCTTGTTAGCACACACTATATTTCTCTTAGCGTTTTTCCGATGTCAATGAAATCCGGAGAGACGCTCTCCCAACTACACCTTCCTCGGCCTCGTGGGTCCAGGCGGAGCAAATTGGGGGGATGGGGAGCTCCGATTCGGACAACTCAGGCGGTAGCATAGCGGGACATGGGAAAGTCTCGTGAGGTTGTCGCTGTGGTCTTACCCGAGGAGAACCCCGTCAAATGATCAATAGACCACCCGGAAATTCAACTATTTCTGAAATCGACCTGCTCAAGAAACACTTCACAGCGGTCAAAGAACTCCGAGATCTTTTTATATTCGTTCTTCATGCGATTTGTCACGAGCGGAAGCATATCCCAACGAACAGATACGGCGAGCGCGTAGACAAATTTACTCCCATGATGAACTCGATGAAGGCGGCAGGCATTCTCAAAACATGGGATGAAATTGATGTTGCAAAGCGTGAGATGGATACGCGAAATTGGGGCTCTTATGATCACAGTGGGACAGAAAAATTTCGTGGGGGCGACCTTGACGAACGCTTGATAGAGGCGAAAGCCGAGATCGCAAGAATTAACATCAAAGCTCTTATCGTCAAAATGACGAACGAATATCTCCCTCCGGAATATGAGAATGAGATTTTAGGAACTGATATCTCTGCAAAAATGGAAGAAGACACCACCGCGGACCCTGTTGGAGCATCCGTAAACGATCAAGACTCAATTAATCCAGAACAAGCTCATACTGAAACCGACAACGACAGCTCTCAACCGAAGGGCGATCGAACTATCTGGCAACCGTTCGGTGCAATCGGACCGGCGATCTCTGTTCCACTCACGGTCGATCTGATCTGGCCGGTTCGAACAAAGCGACTGCTCGATTCATTTCTCGGTGCATTGTTAATCGTTGTTTTACTTACCGTAGTGATTGCGCTCTGGTCCAGTTATGGATCGGGCACGCCGATGCTTGAGCAAGCTGCCGATCAACGAGCGAGCGCTATTCCCGGTTCATCAACAGAATGGATGCAGAGTCAATCCGGTAGAATCGAATCGGGTCTGAAGCAGAGTAAGATCACCAGCACGGGTTCTCCGGACTCAACTCGGCTCGCGATGGATCTTGAATCCAGCCGCATTCAACTCCTTGGTTTTAGCCGGGCGTACAAAGATGCAATCGAACGCGCGACATCCGATCCGGCTCAGACCAATGCCTTAGAAAAACAACTCAAGAAACTTCGCGTGGAAGAATCTTCTCTCGACCAGGTGCTGGATGAAATCGAATCGCTATCGCAGCAACATGCGGAAGTCGTCACAAATGACCGGGCCTCTGCTATGCAAGCAAAGATCGTTGCCGAGCAAGCAGACGCACAACTCACAAGAATGTTAGAAATGCCGGAGACCCTGCCAGCCACAATCAAGCAGCGCGTGGATCGTGCGCAACAAGAGTTCATCAAGGCCGAAGAACATATTAGATCCGACAAATTCTTTCTCGCAACCCAAGCATTCGAATTGGCTCAGAAAGAAACCAGCAGCATAATTTCGCAGATCGCACAGCTATTGCGTTTTGACATGTGCGAGAACACTCTTGAAGATTGCCAGTTCCTTTTGGATTTTGTCGATCATAAACAGGAAACCCTTGCGTGGGATTTGTCGTGCGATTCTGCAGCAAGCCTGCTCCAGCAGGATGCATCTGAGTCTTTTTACGAATTGCAATCGTACAGAGACGATTTCGATCGTTGGGTTCTTGATCTCAAACAAGCGAAAATGCAAGGAAAAGAAGAATTCTTCGAAGCAGGACATCGCGTGCTGGATGCTATGGGCAAAGTCCGGATCAATGGACGTTCATTCGCGGAAACACGCGAACATGTTAGCCAGCAATTCCGAGATATAGAGGCGAGCAATGCTTCCGCCCGCTTGAATGCAATGCATGCTAATACGGAAGCCGCCGAGGCATTGCGTCGTTGTGAAGAGATCGGTCTTGACGAAGCGAGCGGCAGTGACGACTCGATCAATCTTCAAGCGATCAAATTGCGCTCGGCAATAGCGAAAACTAAGGAAAGTTATTCAAAGAAGCAGTGGTGTGTTTCTGCACAATACGCCGAATCTGCGGCGCTTCAAGCCGATGCGTTATTCAAAACAGTAGGAGCGCACAGAATCGGAGCTTTGCTCGCCGTTGACAGGTTCGATGAGGCTATGGATGTATGGTTTGAATGGCCGGAGCTGTACCCGTCTCCTTCGATCGATGCAGAACTCGAATCCCAACTCCGGACAAATCCTGATTGGTGGGCGGACCGTGCGATTGAGTTTCTTCGAGAATATGACGGATGGGCCTACGGTGTTTTGATAACCGCAAACGCCTGCGCCAGAATCGGAATGCGAGATCACTCCGTCGAGCTGGTTGAACTAGCTGCCAAGAGGTTTGCCGTATTGGGGAACAAAGACTGGAACTCACAATTCGGCTTAGTGCAATGCATGTTACTTTTGAGCCGAACCGTTTCGCCCAGTGCCGCACTCGAATTATATGACGAGTACCGGGCTCGCATCTCGAAAGCGGAGATGCAAGCGGTAGTTTCTGGAATCGCTGGTGCTGGCGGGCAAGTAAAGTATGACAAGTCACTCTTTGATTCTTCTTGGTATCAACCCCACTGGTATTCAACGAGTAATAACGCAGACAAGCATCGTGCATTTAGACACTTTGGCCTGGGGGATTACTCAGCCGCGTTTTCAGACATCGAAGGTGTATTAAATAGTCAATCTGGACGACAGGCAGCTTTGCTCCTTGTGTCTCAGTTGCGAAGGCAATGGCCGAATACCGACCCCGCTGCTGCTGTATTTGCGAAACGAACACTTGATAAAGTTGCGGCCATCGATTATCAACTTGCTGAGTCACACCTCATAACAACTCTTCCTCGATTGGGATTCTACCAGGCAGCAGAGATCGCACTCCTCGGGATGCAAGAGGACGAGAACAAGAATGGATATGCCAGATCACTTGTATTTGCGGCGATCAAAGGTGGTGAGGAGGAAATGGCTTTACGCATATTGAACAGATTTGACGTCGGTGATGATGATGATACTGACAAATTCATCAGGCTAAATCGTCTAGCTTCTGGGAAGATGACTATTCTTGAATTCTTAGATCAACGACGGAGTGACAACAGCTTCGCACTACCTGTTTTAGATCTCTTTGCAATTCATCCGGATTGGGCTCTCTTAGCAACTTCGCACAAAGTGGATCGCGCCGCCACCCAAACGGCCCGGAACACGACCCCCAAAATGTTCTCTTCCGAGATCGCAAATGCTCGAAATATTTTCCATGCTCAACTCAATGCACTGGGTGGCTGGAACGCGATTGATATTGCTGGTACTGATGGCGCAGAGCTGCGTTCAACAATTCAACTCGCGGAGTCAGCCATTGACACCGGAGACGATCAGGTAGCAATACGAAGTTTCGAGAAAGGGGCGAAGATATGTCTTCGGCTTGCTCCACTTATTTCTCGTGCTCATAATGGACTTGTCTGCCGAGTTCGCACCTATTCCGATCGCGAATTGAGTCTCCTGTGCGATGTCGATGCCAAGGGGTTCTCTCCTTACAGGTCAAAGAATGTGAGAGGATCTGGGCAGCTGACCATTCCGCCACGTTTCGCATACGCCTTGCTCACTGGCAGAGACGTCATTATCACCCCGGCTTCGCACGCCGGCGAACCGAGAGTCCAAGTGCCATTGAGAATTGCGGGCTTGAGTTCTCCGCATGATGACCTCCCCACGATGTATCTCACTGAGCGAGGTGCGAGATCGTCAAACATCGGTGGTGTCCGTATTCTGAGCGACGGACTGTGGAGCGCATCAACGAAGGGACATCCCCAGATAGATGACGAAACAAAGGATTCAACAGACAGATGAAATTAACAAAACAAATACTGTCAGCCGTGTTGATTTGTCTCACCCTGAGTTCGGGATGCCAGTTTGTTTCTAAGACGGAGTCCACCTCGGCTATACCACAAATTCCGACGGATCTTCCGAAAAGTGAGCAAATCAAGATTGCACATAAAATCGCTACTCAAAACATGCAGCGAATTACAGACATGCTTGATGTTTCTCCAAATTGGAGCAATGGCTCGGCGAGCGAGAACGGGATCAACGGACAACAACGATTTGCCTACGTCAAGAGGTATGTCACCAGAAGGAACCGGTACAGCCGCCAAACGTACCAAGTCCCGATTGTTGGATACAGATGGGAAAAAGTGAGCTATCCTTGGCGACGCTTGTCCGACCTAAGTTACAGGGACACAACAGACGCACTCATCGGGGGCGGGCTTGTTGATGGCCACTTCCTGTTTGAGAGCAGTTTGACCGAGCCAGCAGAAGATCACGGATTCTCTGTCCAATTCAATCGCCGAAAGGAAACAAACAAACTCGATAAAGCAATTAAGGCAGTGCTATCAGCTCGTAAAGTGCTGGGCGTGCGACAGTAAAACAGTAGAATAGTTTTTATTTTTTCGAAGTGAAGTGTGAGGTGCCCCACAAATGACGGACACAGGGTTGATGGTCAGGCGGCTTCTTTGCCGCGGTGGATCCGTTCGTATTCTACGGGGCAGGCGTACCCACGCGTCTGGTCTCGAAAGACATTTTCAAATCTCGTTGATGAATACAATGCCCTAATCCGTCGGATGAACGAGACTTGGTAAGAACAGAGCAGAAGAGTAGATCTGTTCTCACCTACCCCGCATTCCCATTCGCCGAACCGTTCCCGTTCGCGCCGGTGTACACGACGTGCCCCTCGTCCGTCCGTTCGATCAGGTTCAGCTCTTCAAGCGCGACAAGCGCAGCGCGCTGTTCCGCCTGCTTCTTGCTCGCCGCCCAGCAGCTCTCAAACCGCCGCTCCCCGATATCCACGCACACCTGGAAACACTTCGCGTGGTCAGGCCCCTTCTCGTCCAGCATCACATACACCGGCTGCCCCGGCATGTTCCGCTGCGCGTAGTGCTGCAGCACGCTCTTGAAGTTGTGCTGGTGCCCACTATCCGCAGCCTGTGAGATCACCGGCTCGACGAGCGGGATCAGCCAGTCGCGCACCGCTTCAAGGCCCGCGTCGATATACAGCGCGCCGATCACCGATTCGAGTACCGCCGCAGAAAGTGATGACGGGATCTTCGAGCGCGTCTTCATCCCCTTGCCGAGTTCGAGCAGCGAATCGAGCCGGAGCTCGATGGCGATCTTCGCGCACGTCTGGCGCGAGACCGCAGCGGATTTGATCTTGGTGAGCTCGCCCTCGAGCAGGTCGTCGAATCTGTCGTAGAGATAATCACACACAACCATGCCGAGCACGGCGTCGCCGAGGAATTCGAGTCGTTCGTTCGAGTCGAGGCGCCCGTCGGCGATGGAGGCGTGGCGAAGCGCGCGCCGGATGAGTTCGGGGTTCGCGAACTGGTGACCGAGGATGGTCTCGGCTTGCTGGATTGCTGCATCCTGCGTCTTCACAGGCCCGGGA
>JAJDDG010000156.1 GCA_029260435.1 Phycisphaerales bacterium
CTTTGCCATGCGGGCTGATCGCGCTCTTCCAGGCACAGGGTGCACTTGTACCCGGCGGGCACGGCGTCCAGTTTCAGGTGCACCAATGCCGTGTACGCCACACTCAGGCACGAGCCGCAGATAAGCGAGCCCTGGTGCCCCTCGACGAGCGGGAACGCGCCGTCCCATGGTTTGGCGCAGAAATCGCAGAGGAAGTCGGAGGGTTGCATGTTGTTGGGGTTTGAGCCGGTGCGGTGCATCAATCAGCTCTCCTTAATATTGCCCCGTTGAACGTCCGCCCCTCGGTGATGTATTTGCGTTCGAAATTCGTGCCGACGACCTCTCCATCGCCCGCAGATTCTGGGCGGGCGAACTCGAAGCGGTCGAACCGGGGCGAGTGATCTGGTGCGCACCAGCGAGCGAAGTGCTCTTCCATCCACGCCCAGTAGTCGAGGTGATCCGTTACGACGCGCAGCTCGCCACTCGACTCGAGCACACGGTGGACCTGCGTCATAAACGCGTCCTGCATCATGCGGCGCTTGTGGTGGCGGGACTTAGGCCACGGATCGGGGAAGTACAGGTGCAGCACCGAGATGATCCCTGTGGGCACGCGCCAACGGAGGAACTCGGAAGCATCCGCGTGCAGCATGCGCACGTTCTCGATCTGGTTGCGGCGCATGCGGTCGGCGGCGTAGGCGTAGAACTCGTGGGCGTACTCGATGCCGAGGAAATTGGTGTCCGGCTGGTGCCCGCTCTGCTGCACGAGGAACGTCCCTTTTCCCGAGCCGATTTCGAGTTCGAAGGGGCGTTCGGGGTGGTCGAACCACCCGCGGACGTCCAGCCTTGCCCCCTCGGGATTGGAGATGCAGTCGTCCGGCAGGGGCGGCAGATTCATCGCGCGGATGCCGAATTCGCCCGAATCGAGCGTCCTACCTCGTGATAATCCAAAGCTCATGGCGTGATTCTACCCCGCCACCTCCCGAGCACACCTTCGCTGTGCCCGAGCCTGGGGTGTGTAAAGATGGTTCGGGCGTTATCGGGTGATCAACGTCCTGCGGGTCGGTGACTCCCGGTTACGGGGGCGATGCGGAGCACCGATAGAGATGGATGCAGGGCAGAGTCCCCGGATGGTGCGCGCGGTCTGCGCGCACCCCGGATCGATGCCCCCGGAGGCGTTGCAATGATCGAGCAAGCAACAGGGAACAGGTTCGAGAATATCGCCAGCTCTGAGCTGATGTCGCGCATCGCGGGTCGCATCGACCGCGAACGGTTTCATGAGCAGCACTGGGAGGGATCGTTCGCGCAGTACCTCTCGCTCGTGGAGCAGACCCCCGCTATCGCCCGCAACGCTTATCAACGCCTGTTCGACATGGTGATGACCTACGGGTGCGAGAAATACAAGCGGTGCAAGAAGGATCTTGTCCGCTACACCTTCTTCGCGGATCCGTTCGAGAAAGGTGCGGACGGCATCTTCGGGCTCGACGAACAGCTCATGTCGCTCGTTGACATCTTCCGCTCCGCGGCACAGGGGTATGGCACAGATCGACGCATCATCCTGCTGCACGGCCCGGTGGGGTCATCCAAGTCCACGATCGCTCGCCTGCTCAAGAAGGGACTCGAGCACTACTCGCGGACCGACGACGGCGCGCTGTACACCTATTCGTGGCACCTCGATGAGCATTGCGGCCCGATGGCGCAGACGCACGAGTTCCCGTGCCCGATGCACGAGGAGCCGCTGTTGCTTGTGCCGCAGGAGGTACGAGCGGAGATCCTCGGCACGCTCAATGAGAAATATGCGGGCGGCGAGCACAAGACCGGCAAGCTGCGCCTGCACGGCGAGGTCAACCCGTTCTGCCGCAAGGTGCTCGCGGACCTGCTCCGCCACTACGACGGGGACTGGGCCCGCGCGATGGAGCATGTCCGAGTGCGGCGCATCTCACTCAGCGAGAAGGATCGAGTGGGCATCGGCACCTTCCAGCCCAAGGACGAAAAGAACCAGGACTCCACCGAGCTCACCGGTGATATCAACTACCGCAAGATCGCGCAGTACGGCTCGGACTCCGACCCCCGCGCGTTCAACTTCGACGGTGAATTGTGCATCGCCAACCGTGGTTTGTGCGAGTTTATCGAGGTGCTCAAGCTGGATGTCGCGTTCCTGTACGACCTGCTCGGCGCATCGCAGGAACGCCTGATCAAGCCTAAGAAGTTTGCCCAGACGTACATCGACGAGGTGATCATCGGGCACACCAACGAGCCGGAGTACAAGAAGCTTCAGTCCAACGAGTTGATGGAGGCGTTCCGCGATCGCACGATCAAGATCGACGTGCCGTACAACATCCGCCTCGATGACGAGGTGCGCATCTACGAGAAGGATTTCGGGAGCGAGCGGGTTGGCGACATGCACGTCGCGCCGCACACCATCGAGGTCGCGGCGATGTGGGCCGTGCTCACACGCCTGGACGAGCCCAAGAAGGCCGGGCTGACGGTGCTGCAGAAACTCAAGCTGTACAACGGGAAGTCTATCCCCGGTTGCACCGAGGACACCGTCAAGGAACTCCGCGAGGAGGCACCCCGTGAGGGCATGAACGGCATCTCACCCCGCTTTATCCAGGACAAGATCTCGAATGTGCTCGTTTCGGCGCAGGCGCGCGAAGAGAAACAGATCAATCCGTTCATGCTGATGAACGCGCTCGAGGACGGCATCGACCACCACTCGCTCATCAATGACGACGAGACCAAGAAGCGCTTCAAGGAACTGCTCGCGATGGTGCTCGGCGAGTACGAGGACACCATCAAGGGCGAGGTGCAGCGGGCGATCTCCGCGGATGAAGAGGCGATCAAACGCCTGTGCTCGAACTACATCGATAACGTCCGCGCGTGCACGCAGAAGGAAAAGGTCAAGAACGCGTACACCGGGAAGTACGAGGAGCCGGACGAGCGCCTGATGCGATCCGTCGAGGAGAAGATCGACATCCCGGACTCGCGCAAGGAAGATTTTCGCCACGAGATCATGAACTACATCGGTGCGCTCGCGCTGGACGGCAAGAAGTTTGAGTACAACACGAACGCCCGCCTGTACAAAGCGCTCGAACTCAAGCTCTTCGAGGATCAGCGCGATACCATCAAGCTCAAGAACCTCGTGTCCTCTGTCGTGGACGACGAGACGCAGCAGAAGATCGACCTGATCAAGAAGCGGATGATCGATCAGTTCGGATACGCCGACCGCTCGGCGGCGGACGTGCTGAATTATGTCGCGTCGATCTTTGCGCGGGGTGATGCGAAGGGTGATTGAGCGACCGTTCTAATGGACACACATGCCCGTGGGAAATGGGCGAAACAGAGGAGGAAAGTCATGTTCAACCGATTTCTGAAAATCAATACCTGTGGGGAGCAGCGGTGGATCAACGTCGATCGCGTGACCCGTGTATCTCTTGCAACCGAACACTGCGGGATGACGGTTCTCGTATTCTGCTTCGATGGCGCAGAAAAGGTGATCGTCCACGGTGACTCCGAGGACAATCTGGCGTTGATCCAGCAACTCATTCAATCGCTCGATCAGATTGTCGAATCGACTGCTTCCGAGTTCACCATGCCGCTCCATATCGCAAAAAGCGCATAGAACTGCGCTGATCCAACAACAGAATGACAGGCGGGCTGTTGCCGTATATGCTGAACTCTTATCCGCGTTCCCAACCCCGGAGATTCAGCATGTCCACCTCTGCTCAACCTTGGCTCGCCCCGCGCGGGCGCTCTTTTGACTGCCTCGCAGACACCATCGGCGGCACGCCCATGGTGCGTCTCGGACGGATGGTGCCGGACAACGGCGCAGAGATCTTCCTCAAGCTCGAATCTGAGAACCCGCTCAAGAGTGTGAAGGATCGCCTGGCCCGGGCGCTCATCGAAGCTGGCGAACGGGACGGGCACATCACCGAAAACACGCACATCGTCGAGCCGACATCCGGCAACACCGGCATTGCGCTCGCGTTTCTCTGTGCGACAAAGGGGTACCGCCTGACACTCACGATGCCGGAAACGATGAGCCTCGAACGGCGCGCGTTGCTGCGCCAGTACGGCGCGAACCTCGTGCTCACGCCGGGCGAGCTGGGCGTGAACGGTGCCATCCAGGGCGCGCAGGCGATCGCCGACAACCCCCCGGACGATGCGCCGGTGTATATTCCCCAGCAATTCGACAACCCGGCGAACCCGGATGTGCACGAGCTCACCACGGGCCCGGAGATCTGGGAGGATTCGGGTCACAACATCGACGCGCTTGTCGCCGGCGTTGGCACCGGAGGCACCATCACCGGCATCACCCGGTTCATCCGCAAGCACAATCCGAATTTTCGGTCGATCGCTGTCGAACCAGAAGATTCTCCTGTCATCTCGGGCGGCGAGCCGGGCCCGCACAAGATCATGGGCATCGGCGCGGGCTTTATCCCGAAGAACCTCGATGTTGAGTTGCTCAATGGCGTCGAGCGGGTTTCCAACGATGACGCCTTCGCCTTCGCCCGCGAACTAACCGCCAAGGAAGGCATACTCGGCGGCATCAGCACCGGTGCGAATGTGTGCGCCGCGCTGCGCATCGCATCGAAACCCGAGTTCGCTGGCAAGCGGATCGTGACAATCGTCTGCTCGTTCGGCGAGCGGTACCTGTCCACGGCGCTGTTCGATGGCTCACGCGAGGAACCCGCCGAGACCGCCTGACTCTGCGGGTGTCTCTGTGCATAACCGGGCGACAATCAAATTAAAAGAAGCGAACGACATCGCTGGCGTCCGCTTCGATCCGCGAGGTTCGAGATCCGGAAACGGTCTCGAACGTCCTGCTTAGCGGTCAGAAGAGCAACTGGAATTGCAGCGTCAGCGTGAACTGTCCTTCTTCGTCCGAGGGAAGCACACCAAAGAGACTGCTGGTGGGGTTGCGCCCACCCGTGTTGCCAAAGTTACCGATGACTGTATCGGTGGTCTTGTCGAAGAAGTACTCGCCCTGGATGGAGAAACGAGCGGCGTGCCCGTGGAAGTAGTGGTTGAGCCCGAACGCGAGCGCGTCGAAGGTTTCGTCTGCGGGAGCGCGGTCGCTGTCGGGGATCAGCGCGGTGTACCGCACGTACAGCTCGGACTTGTCCGAGATGTAGTAACCGCCCTGCGCGACAAAGCCGTACTCATCGAAGTCTGCGCCGGATACACCCGCTTCGTCCTCGGTGTGGTACCCGGTGCCGGTGAAGAAGAGGTTCCATCCATCGCCCTTGAAGACCGCGTCGGCTGTCCAGGCGAAAAGGCTCTGCTCATCGGTCCCTGTCGTGTTGGGGCCTTGCTCGAAGTGGATCGCTCCGCCGATCATTGCGGCGTACTCGCTGCCCCTTGGGCTCGTGACGGGCCCGATCACATTCTTCCACCCGCCGTCGAGCTTGAACTCGACCCGCCCGGTGAGCGCCCAGTCTGCGGGGTCGGCGGTGAAGTCGGTGTTGTGTGAACGCAGCCCGTCGGTGAAGGCGCCGATGAACCGGAAGTCGTCGTTGCGGTATTGCAGGTTCACGCCCTGCGTGCGCACGCCGCCGAACGCCAGTGCCACAAGCGATCGCTCGATGGTCTGGAGTTTCACGTCGCCGTGGTACCACTCGCGATCGAAGGAGTGGAGGCCCTGGCCGATTCGGAGGGACCAGTTCTCATCGATCTTGTACCCAATGAACGCATCGTCGAGTCGAGCGACGCCGTCGGTTCGCGCAAAGCCGAAACGGATCTGGTAGGTCAGCTCGGGCTCGAAGATATGCCCCTTGAAGAACATCACCGTGCGGGGCGCGTTGAAGCCCGGCTCGAAGTCATCACCCGCGGTGTTGTTGTCGTTGAAATTGACGTTGTACCGGAATTGCGTGAAGCCCTTGATATTCAACCTGAAATTGCCGTCCGGGGACGCGAGGAAGAACGCCCCGTCGTGCCCGGCGTTCCCAGCTTGGAGCATGCTTGAGCGGGTTTCGGCGTCGGCGAGCATCTCGGCGACGATCGCGCGGACCTCGTCGTTGTCGCTCAGCACGGTGTCGCCCAATGCTTGAGTTCCAAAGGCCCCCGCGACCAACGCGGCCAGTAGAACAGTTGGAGTTCGTGTATTCATGATGGATTCCTTCCTTCATTGGAATGGGTGGTCTGTTGAGAGAACCCGGTGCGAAAAGTCGGAGCGCCATTGACGAGCGCGCCGGATAGTTCATGATTCTTCGATCTGGCGTGTGTCTCTGGCTTGCACTCAGCGACATCTATTCTTTTATCTCGCATCAAATCTATGCACTCATCGGCATCAACACATACATCCCGATAGCTATCGGCGATGAATCCATGAGCCTTATGGGGCATGCGCAGAATACGCACTCCATCTCCCGTGCTTGGGGTGGCAGAGTGCAATAAACCGATCCGCCTTATGACGGAATGGAATCGACGAGTTCGCATAACGCCTGGTAGTACGCATCGGGCTCGAGACCAAGCAGCGTGGCGCCAAACAATTCGGCGTCCTCGTGCGAAACGATCTCCCCGTAGTTGATCGATGGGATGTGGTACGCAATGAGCAGGGGCCACGCCTCGACGTGGTCCTCGAAGTGCGGGTGGATGAACAGACAGAACCCTTCCGCGGGCGTATCGCCCAGCGGCATCGCCCAGGCAAACTCTCCCGGCTCGAGCGGTTCCTCATCAAACCGGATCCCGACCGGGTACCGCACGACCGAGCGGTCGTCCAGCAGGCGGGTGATCTGCTCGGCGTCGATCCAGAAGCCGTGCTTGAGCTTGGCTTCCATAGCCCGTTCCACGACATGTCCGCGGAGTGCGGTCTGGGCGGATTCAGCTGTGAGTTGCTCTGCCATAGTGAACTCGGGAAAACGGTTCCTGTCTTAAATCCCACCCCGCGGCTCTCGCCGGGGGGTGAGTGATGTGTTATTTCGCGTAGCGCGATTTGAACTCTTCCTGTTGCGCCTTTCGCTTGGCGGCTTCATCGGAGTCCATCTCGCCTAGGAACCACCGGTGATCCTCGCTCATCAGCACTTCGGTGAGCTTCGCTTCGAGCGCGTCCGCCGCGACGACGCGGTCGGCGTTGCCGGAATGGCGTGCTTCCTCGATGAGTTCGCGGAGCGCGGGGACATAGTGCGTGTAGAACGTCTTGGCGACTTCGTACGTGCCGTGCCAGTGGGTGTAGTCGGGGGCCATCATCGCAGCACCGTGGCGGGCTCTGCGACCCTCGTGGTGCCACAGCTCCCAGTAGGCCCAGTCGGCATCGGTAGTAAAAGGCGTCGGGTGCGCCTTGCACTTCTTGGCGAGTGCGTAGAGCGCGCCGGACGGCTTGGCGAACTTCTCGTTGTACAGTTCGATCAAGCCGTCGTACTGGATGTAGAAGTTGTCCACCCATTGACGCTGGTGGCACGCCGTGCAGACGTCCTGCATGTTCGTACGCCTGATCTGCCACGGCATGTCCTTGCCGGGTAGCCCGAGCTTGGCGTCGGAGATCTCGGGCCTGATAGAGACGGGCGGCCGGTTATTCCATGAGATACGCGCACCGACATCGTGCGTGATCGGCTGGTTCTTCGTCGCGGACATGTGGCATGTTGCGCAGGTCGGAGCGGCCCAGTAGTCTTCGCCGACGATCCACTTCGGGGAATCCAGATTCATCTTATCGATGTTCGCGAAGAAAGCGATGCCGTGCTTGGACTCCTCGTAGATCTCCTTCTGAGGGTGATCGGGACCGAGGTGGCACTTGCCGCAGATGTCCGGGTGGCGAACCTGCGCGACGGAGAACTCGTGACGCAGGTGGCACGCGTTGCAGGAGCCTTCCGAGCCGTCGGGGTTGATGCGTCCGATGCCGGAGTTGGGGTAGGTCGCGGGATCGAGTTTGCCGTTTGGCAACACCTTGATCTCCGAGCCGTGACACTGCCAGCACCCGTTGACCGCAGAAGCGGCAACGCCCTGCGGGAACGCGGGTGTGATCATCCCGCGGTTGCCCTCGACAACCTCGGCGAGGACGTTATCGAGTGATCCCAGGATGCGTCCGGCTTTGGAGTGATGGGAATTGATGAACTGCTCGGTTTCCTGAGTGTGACACCGTCCACAGTCTTTTGGAGTGACGAGCACGGAGATGAGAAACCCCTCGTGCTTCCACGCATCCGCATCACCTTGGTCCGCACCATGGCATTCGTAGCACCCAACGTTCGCGCCGTAGTGCTTGCTCGCACCCCACTGCTGGTAGAGCCCGTGATCCGTCTTCTGGTGACAGGTCAGACATTCCTTAGTCTGGCGGCTCAATTCGGGAGGGGAAAATGTTTGCGCCCGGGCCGTGTTGGCCGTGGCAATAACCGCTGTGGCGGATAGTGCTAGGGCAAACAGTGATTTACGTGTCATGACGGAACACTCCTTTCCGAGCCCGACGCGTTACGTACCGCGGGTTTTGATTCGGGTTCGGTGTGGTAAACGGTGTCATACGAAAGATCGCCGTTCAGGACAGGAACGGTGATCCGAACAAAGATCGAGTACAGCAGCAGTCCAAACGCCCAGATGCCGAGGCCGACAAGGATCTCGTTCATCGTCGGCATGTATTCAACAAACTCGCCCAGCGGCGTCGGGATGAACGCGGGAACAATCAACCCCATGCCCTTCTCGATCCAGATCCCGATGATCAGCAACACGCACGCGGTGTTGAGCACCCAAACGCGCCGCCCACGGTAGGGCAGGTAAAGCAGGAACAGGGCGATCAGGTTCATCGTGATCGCCGACCAGATCCAAGGCACCAGCGCCGTATGCTCCCCGATACCGAAGTACAGATACTGCGCCGACACAGAGTGCACCGCGCCGGTGTAGAAGTCCGTGAATACCTCGCTCAGCAGGAGAAAGACATTGATCGTCATCGCGACCAGCACGATCTGACGCAGCAGCTTGAGCGCGTTCAGGGGCATCTCGTGGCTCGTCATCCGGTTAATAACCTGGAGCGTAATAATAATGAACGCCGGGCCGGCCGCGAACGCCGAAGCGATAAACCGCGGCGCGATAACCGCCGAGTTCCAGAACGGGCGTCCCCCGAGCCCCGAGTAGAGAAACGCGGTAACGGTGTGGATGCTGACCGCCCATACGATCGCGATGAACACGAAGGGCAGGACGAAGAGCTTCCTGTTTTCCTTGCGTTTGCGGTAAACGGTGTAGATCATGTACCCGCAGATGTGCAGGTTGAGCACCAGGTAGACGTTCAGAACGATGACGTCCCACGTCAGCATGGACAGCGGGAAGTTAAACCGCAGCATCAAGTGATGGAACCGATCCGGGCGTCCCAGATCCGCCGTCACGAACAACAAACACATGACGATCGCCGCGACCGCGAGCAGTTCGCCGAAGATCACGACGTCGTGCAGTTCCTTGTTTTTATAAATGTACGCAGGGATGACAAGCATCACCGCCGCCGCTGCAATCCCGACCAGATATGTGAAGTTCGCTATGTACAGCCCCCACGAGACCTGATCCGTCATCCCGGTCGTCGCCAACCCGTAGACGAGCTGCTTGCAGTACGCGTTCAGCCCGAGCAGCGCGATAACCGTCAGCAGGAGCATCCATGTGTAGTACCGCCAGTCGCCGTGAAAACTCAGGCGGAAGCAACGCCAGAGAAATCGTGTGTATTCCTTCACGATGCCGCCCCCTCTCCGCCACGATGCCCGACCGGATCGCGCTCGTCGTAGTAGTAAAAGAACCGAGGCAGCGTGTTGAGTTCAGCCTTGAGCACGAACACCCGCTTGGTCTTGAGCACCTGCGAAACATCGCTCTCCGGGTCCAGCACGTTCCCGAATTTGCGGGCCCCGACCGGGCAGACCTCTAGGCACGCCGGCATCTTTCCTTCACGCGTCCGGTGGAGGCAGAAATGGCATTTCTCCATGACACCCTTCTGGCGCGGGCGGTTGGAGAGGTACGACATGGTCGTGTTGAGATCCGACGTGGGGAGACTCGGCTTCGCAAAGTTGAACCTGCGTGCCCAGTAGGGACATGCCGCTTCGCAGTACCGACACCCGATGCACCAGTCGTAATCGATCACGGTGATGCCGTCCGGCTCCTGCCATGTCGCCTCAACGGGGCAGACCTTCACGCACGGCGGATTCGCGCACTGGTGGCACTGCACCGGCATGTAGTAGTGGTTGTCGTCGGGAACTGTCGGGCGGTCGTAGTGGTGATCGCCGTCTTCGATGTCCACGGACCCGCGAGGCATTTCCAGCACACGGATGTACTGGATCTCCGGGTCTCGGCTCTGGTTGTTCTCCGCGACGCAGGCGTGCACGCATTTCCTGCACCCGATACACCGGGTCAGATTCAGCGCGTATACAAACTCCACGCCGTCCATCGGCTTGATGTCTCGGATGTCCGGTCGCACCTCGTACCGGCGCTCGACCTCGTTGCGGATCCGCTCCAGGGCTGATTCCATATCCTCGGCGGACATCTCTTTGTAGTGTTTTTGTAAGAATTTCTCGACCGTGGGCTTGTCATCGCTTTCGAGATCCCGCAACGGGGAAAGCGAAGCCGCCAGAGCCGCGAGCCCCCCCGCTGTCGCCGTGCCGCGCCGAAGAAAACTGCGCCGCGTGATCCCGGATCGGCTCATCCCGCCAGAGCCTGCTCCATCCCCACCGCCGCCGCACCCGCACGACCCGCCGCAGGCACCCTCGCTCTTCCCATCGCCCTCGTAGATCCGCAGATTCATTCGTGCGCCTCCTCGTGATCGTGCGCACTCTCATCCGTCCAGTGCCGGAGCGGGTTGTTCGGCCTTTGATGTTCACCCCGAGCAGGTTCGCCCATACGCAGCGAGTTCGGCCCGGGCAACGGTTCGATCGCCTCGAAACGCGGCGAATGCGGATCATGGCACTCGGTGCACTTCAGGCGGTACGCATCAGAAGATCCCACCTCCCATGAGCCGACTGTTTTTCCGTGTGTCCCGAGCGTCCAGTCGCGGTACACCGGGCCGTGACACTGTCGGCAGAGCATCTCCGCCTCGGCGTATGGAATACTCGATCCATCGAGCAACACGAGACGCTCCCGGTCTTCTTTCGCGTGACAGTTGGCGCAGCTGTTGTTGATGCCGTGGTTGAGCACTATTTGCGAATGCTGCACCAGCGGGCTTGTTCCGCCCGGTGTTGATTCAAATAGTTTGTGACAGGCGTTGCACCGCTGATCGAAACCGGCAATCACCGTCGTTGGAGGATCACCCATGATCGTGCGTCTGGGTTCAACGCGGAGGAGTGCCCGGTCGAATTCGGGGGTCGCGGCTGCGGGAACCTCCGTCGAGCGCGAGCCCAGGAACATGATGATCGCCAGCACCAGAAACACCGGCCCGATGAGAAACCCTGCGGTGCGAGCATGCGCAGGGGTATCGGGGGGTCTCCGGGCGGGCCTGGTTGGATCGTGCTCAGCCATTCTGTGTATTCTGGATCTAGATATCCAGTTATCTGTCACTTAGTTCTAGATCTTGATATCTAGATATCAAGATAAATACTACATATCCATGAATTCCCTTGCAAGCCAACGAGAAGCCGGATGTGGATAGATTTAATCTGTCTGGCGATCTGCTTCGGGCTTCTTCGACGGCGGCTCGCTCTCGGCCCGAGTCACACACAACGGCTTTACCCCCCCTTGGGCGATGAGGATGCTCTGGATCGTGGCTGTCTTAAACGCATTTTCAACATGTGCCACGGCGTTATCCAATAGCGCATGAAGGGCGCAGAGAGCCTCATCATGTCCCGGAATGTCGAGCGGACACCGTTCAATCCGCTGAAAACCGCCATCTACAGCCTTCATGACGTCCCAGACGGTGATCCTCCCCGCGGGCTTAGCCAGAGCGAATCCCCCCCCGATCCCCCGCCGTGCGGTAAGAATCCCACTCCTCGCCAGATCTCGCAGGACACGGGAGAGGTATCCAGACGGCACCTGTGTCGCATTTGCGATTTCCTCAGCCGTCGCGGGCCCACCGCCGAGCCGAGCTAACTGCACGACGGCCCGAAGAGCGTATTCAGCAGTAGCGGAGATCAATAGAGGGATTCCAGAGGGATGAATAAATGACCAACTGGTTCAGTTTAGGGGTACTTCGGCCTGATGTCGATCAAAGTTTTGAAACCCTCGATCGAATCGTAATCCGCCCGCCAAATGGGGTATCTGGGACAGGCACCGCTCGGCACCATCGTGCCGGTGAAAAATAGATATCAATTCCGAAATCCCATCCCGCAGCACACCCCGCTTCGATAGGTCGAATTGGGATCGCTTATCCCCCGACCAACGCCCTCGCGGCGCTCTCCGCGAGCTCCCAAACCGGACGTGGATAGAAGCCAGTCACCAAGACCATCGCCATCGCGAGCCACGCAGCGATCGCCATCATCGGTGTCAAACGGATCGCACCCAGCTCGCCGGGCGGCGTGAGGTAGGCCTCCTTGATGACGCGGAGGTAGTAGTACAGACTCACGGTCGCGTTGATCGCGCCGACGAGAACGAGCCAGAACATGCCCGAATCGAGGGCCGCGGTGAAAATGAACCACTTCCCAGTGAAACCCGCGGTCGGGGGGATGCCCGCGAGACCAAACATCCCGACGAGCAGCGTGATCGCGAGCAGCGGCGAGCGCTGATAGAGCCCCGCGAGGCTCGCCTTGGTCGGGTTGGAACCGTCTGCACCAAGAGCGCACACGACGAGAAAAGCACAGAACACGATCGGGACATACACGAGTACGTAATAAATCGCGGACGCGGCGCCGAGCGATGTAAAAGCAACGAGCCCGATGAGGATGTACCCCGCGTGGGCGACTGTCGAATAGGCGAGCAGGCGTTTGAGGTCGTCCTGCGCGATCGCCGAGAGGTTGCCGATGACCATCGACGCGACACAAAGCACAAGCAATGTCGTGACCAGCGTGTCGTGCTCGGGAACCGCGAGGAACATGAGGCGTGCCAGCACACCAACGGCAGCAACCTTTGATGCGGTGGCGATGAATGTCACCGCCTCGTGCGGCGCGCCTTGGTATGTGTCGGGTGCCCAGGCGTGGAACGGGAAGACAGCGAGTTTGAACAGGATGCCCGACAACGCCAGCAGGATCCCCGCGATCAGCAGGGGTGACGATGGGGTCTGGGCGATGGCGCCCAAATAAGTCGTGCCCGTCGCTCCGAAGATCAGCGAGATCCCGTACAGGGTGACGCCGGATGAAGCGGCGCCATACAAGATGTACTTCGCTGCAGCCTCGCTCCCGGCCCGCTGCAATCTGTGGAGCGCCGCGAGGATATAGAGCCCGTACGCCGAGAGTTCGAGCGCGACGTAGAGCGTGAGCATTTCGGTAGCGCTCACGAGCATCATCATGCCAAACGACGCAACGAACAGGAGGATCGGGATATCGGGGCGCGATCGTTCACGGATGCTGGATGTGTTGCCCACCATCATCAGTGTCAGCAGCAGCCCCACCACCACGCCGACCTTCAGGATCTGGGAAAACGCATCAACGCGGTAGATTCCCGGGAAGAACGGCTCGCCCTGCGCACCGAGGTACACGAATGTCACAACCGTCGCGAGCACTGCCATGACGAGAGAGATGATCCACGTCGTACGCCCGGACAGACCGACAACCGAGGCGACAAACGCCACCAGTGCACCGAGCAGCACCATCGCTTCTGGGAGGAATAGTTCGAGGTTACCCATAGGTCATGGCCCCCATACCGTTGAACGGATCATGTCGAGGATCAGATTGGGGAAGAATCCGAATAGCAGGAGCACACCCACCAAGATCGCCCGGGGCAAGAGCGCCCAGACACCAACGTCCACGAGATGCTCCCAGTTTTTGTTACGCGGCCCGAACATCGCCTTGCCCAGCACGCGCAGCGTGTACGCCGCAGTGAAGATGAGCCCGACGATCGCGAGGATGCCGAGCACGGGATACGTCTGCACAGCCGCGATGAACACGAGCAACTCCGCCCAGAAACTCGCGAACCCGGGCACGCCCATGCCGCACATCGCCGCGAGGATAAACATCGACCCGGCGATAGGCACCTGGCTCACGAGCCCGCCGAAGTGACGGATATCCCGGTCGTGTGTCTGGTCGTAGATGAAGCCAACAGCCGAGAAGAACAGCGCTGTCATGATGCCGTGCGCGAACATCTGGAAGATCGCGCCATCAAGCCCGGTCTGGGCGACGTCTCCACCGCCTGCGTAGATATTCAGCCCCAGCAGCACGATGCCCATGTGCGACACGCTGGAGAATCCGATCACATACTTGAAATCAGTCTGGCGCATCGCGACAAACGCGCCGTAGATAATCCCAGCGGTCGCTAATGTGGCAAACGTCGGCGCCCAGTACGCCGCGCCGAGCGGGAGACAGGTCATCCCGATGCGCAGAATGCCGAACGCCCCGAGTTTCATCAGCACGCCAGCATGGAGCATCGAAACCGCGGTCGGTGCGGCGACGTGCCCGGTGGGCGACCAACCGTGGAACGGGAACATCCCCGCCAGCACACCGAAGCCGATATAGATGAACGGGTAGCAGAAGATCTGGAATGTTCTGGTGTATTGAGGGCTCTGGGCGAGCTCAAGAATGTTCCATGTCTCACCACCCGCCTGCACGTACAGCGCAATGAGCCCCGGGAACAGCAGCACACTCCCCGCCATCAGGAAGAGTGTCAGCTTCATCGCCGAATATTCTTTGCGCGTGCTCCCCCAGATCGCGATGAGCGGGTACATCGGGAGGACCGCGATCTCGTAGAAGAAAAAGAACGCGAAGATATCGAGCGCGAAGAACACACCGAACACACCGAAGACTAGCGCCGCCTTGAAGGCGAAGTACTCCTTGACGCGGGTCTTGAGTGTCCACATGGACAGCACACCGGTGAAGAAGACAATCGCGGTCAGCAGCCCAAGCACGACGCCCGCGCCATCAACGCCAACGGTGTAGCGGATATCAAACGACGGGAGCCACGCCATATCCTCCATCATCTGGAAGCCGCCCACGGAGCGGTCGTACTGCGCCCAGATTGTGATCGCGAGGATCACGCTCGCCAGCGCGCACAACGTGTTGGCGATCTTGATCGCCTTCTCGTGGCGCCCCGGGATCAGGAGCGTCACCAAGAGCGCGATCAGCGGGCACAGAATGGTTGCGGTGAGTATCGGAAAACCGGGCATGGCGTTAGCGGTCCTTGTCCATTATCGCATCCCAACGTAGAAAACGAGCGACGCCACGACGACGACCGCAACACCGATGTACAACTGCAATCGCCCTACATGCCCCCGGGCTACCTCGCGTCCGACCTTCGCCGTGGAATATGCCAGAGAATCAATCCCCTTGTCCAGCCCGCGCGTCTCGGTGCCGTAACACAACTTCGCGATCATGATCACGGGGCGCACGATGGCTGTGTTGTAGATCTCGTCGATGTACCACCGCTTCTCGAAAAGCTTCTCTGCTGCGGGCACTAGCGATACGAAGCCGCGCTGCTTGGCATTAGCACGCCCGAAATCGATCCACGCGAGCACCACGCCGAGCAAGGCGACAACGACAGCCGGTGCCATCTCTCCGATCGTCGGGTGGTGGATATGCTCGACGTGCAGGATCGCGCCGATCTTGTCGCCGAAGAAGCCAATGACCAGCGCACCAAGGCTGAGCACAATGATCGGCAGGATCATCGCCAACGGTTCTGCAGGCCCGTGCGCATCATCATGCGGGTAAGCGGGCTCGTCGGGAGTTGCCTGCGAGTTTGGATTCGGACGCATGATCAGGAACACCATCCTAAAGGTGTAATACGCGGTCATGAACGCCGCACCAAAGGCGCCGATCTTGAAGATCATCTGCCCGGGGCCATGCAGCGCCGAGAGGATATGCTCCTTGGAAAAGAACCCGGCGAACATCGGGATCCCGGCGAGCGCCGCACCACCGACAACGAGCCCGATCGTCGTGATCTTCATCCGTCTCGCTGCGCCCGCCCGCCCGATCGCGATCAGGTCGTTGGTACCGGACGAGTGGATATAGGCACCGGCGCAGAGGAAGAGCAGCGCCTTGAAGAAGGCATGAGTCGTGAGATGGAAGTACCCGGCGAAAAGACTCCCCGCCCCCAGGCCCATGAGCATGAATCCAAGTTGGCTGATCGAAGAAAACGCCAGCACGCGCTTCATATCTTTGGCAACCATCGCCATCGTCGAAGACAGCAGCGCGGTAAACGTGGCGATCCAGAGGATGGTGGTCATCGTGGTCGGCGCATCGAGGAAGAGTCCGTGGAAGCGTGTCACCAAGAACACACCCGCCGCCACCATCGTCGCCGAGTGGAGCAGCGCACTAACAGGCGTCGGACCCTCCATCGCATCAGGGAGCCACGTGTGCAGCGGGAACTGAGCACTCTTGCCTATGACGCCGACAAACAGCAGCATCGCGATCAGTTCGATCCGCTGCGGCGCGATCGATTCCGGGAGCCCGTGCGGCTCGAAGATATTGGCGATCCCGAGCACATCGAGCGTGCCGCTGGTTTGGAATAGCAGGATCAGACCGATGAACAACCCGACATCGCCGACCCGAGTCATCAGGAATGCCTTCTTCGCGGCGGCGACCGCAGACGGTTTCTCGTACCAGAACCCGATCAACAGGAACGACGCGAGCCCAACCAACTCCCAAAAAATAAACATCTGGAGCAGATTGGCGGAATACACAAACAAGAGCATCGACCACTCAAACAGCGCGAGAAACGCGAAGAAGCGTCCCTTCCCCGGATCGCTCGCCATGTAATAGAGCGAGTACACCTGGATGCACAGCGTGATCAGCGCGACCACCGAACCCATGATCAGCGTCCGCCCGTCGAGGAGCACGCCGAACTCGATCGAAAAGTCCTCGATCATGAACCACCGCGCCGTAAACGCCTGCGCCTCCGGACGCGCGGTTATCAGGAGCAACACGGATGCAACAAGGCTGACGAGCCCCGACGCGATAACGATCGCAGCTGCGGAGGAATGGCGCCGCCGGAAACCGATGAGTGCAACAGCGAACCCCAGGAGTGGAGCGGTCACACATGCCAGAGCCAGAAGTTCGTGGTTCATACCGGTGTCAGCCTCTCAACTCTTCGAGGAGTGTGACATCGATCGACGCACGCTGGCGGTAGACGCCCAGGATGATCGACAGCGCGATCGCGGCTTCGGCGGCCGCGAGCCCGATGATGAACAAGACAATGATCTGCCCCACCGCGGGCTCGGGCGAAACGAAGTAGTTGATCGCAAGAACATTGATACTCGCGGCGTTGAGCATCAGCTCGATCCCGATAAGGATCGCGATCAGGTTGCGCCGCGCGATCACGCCGTACAACCCGATGCAAAAGAGCGTCAACGCGAACACCATCCATGCATGGAGCGTCATGAATCGCCCTCCCCGGCTGTCGGGTCGTGGCTCTCGTCCGATCGGGATGCGATCGTGATCGCGCCGATGATCGCCAGAAGCAACACGAGCGAGAGCGCCTCGAACACAAGATTGAACCGATTCAGCAGGTCGCGCCCGATCTGCTCGACCGACCACGCCTCCTCGGGTGTCACCGGGGCCGTGATCTGCTCGGGCATCCCCAAGATTATCGCAACGCCCGCTCCGAAGAACACGAGCGCACCGATCGCCGCAAGAACGCGCTTCGCCATCCCCTCGCGCGGTTCTTCGCGCCCGACTGTCGAGAGCATCACGGCGAAAACCATCGCCACGGTGATCCCGCCAATATAGATCAGCACTTCCATCGCCGCGACGAACGGGCTCCCGAGCACCAGGAACGCCAACGCCACTCCGCACAGACATATGCCGAGCCCGAAGACCGCGTGCACAATGTTCCGCGCGCCCACCGCTAGGATCGCCCCGGCGAGTGTGAGGACAATGGCGAGCACCGCGCCGATCATCATGATTGCACCTCCCCGCCGGACGTCGGAGAATCCTGCGCCGCCGCCGCTTCTGCCTCGGCCTTCGCCTGCAGCGCCGCGGCCTTCTTCTTAGCTTTTTCAGCGGCCACCTTCGCATCCACTTCACGCTGCTTCTCTCTGAACTCTTCCTCTAAAGACTCGAACGGATCGAGCAGATCGAACACCCACTCACGCTCGTAGCCAGCTTCGTCATAGAGCTTCGAGTACTCGAGCGTGTCGGTCGGGCAGACATCGATGCAGAGCCCGCAAAGACTGCACAACGCGAAGTCCACCTCGAACTTCGATGCACGCTTGCGTTTCATCCCCTCGACCTTGCCGCCCTCGATCTTGATGCAGTACGACGGGCAGATCTTTTCACACTGGAGACACGCGACGCAGTCGTGCGTGCCGAGTTCCGGGAGCTGGATCAGGCTGATAAGGCTCCGGAACTCGCCCGATAGCTCGGGTTTCTCGTGCGGGTAGGTCAGCGTGACGTTCTTGCGCCCGAAGTGTCGCGCGGTGATGCCCAGGCCATTCAGCAAAGACCAGAACCCGCTCAGGATGGAGCCGACATACGACACGCTAGAACACCTTCACAAGGAACGCGGTGATGAGAAGATTCAGAATCGACAGCGGCACGAGAATACCCCACGCGAACGTCATGAGCTGATCAAAGCGCAACCGCGGGTACGTCCACCTGATCCACATCATGCAGAACACGAGGAAATAAGTCTTCAGGAAGAACCACGCCGGGCCGGGCAGCACGGGGCCGTCCCAACCGCCGAGGAAGAGGATCGTCGCCACCATCGCGCCGATAAACATATTCGAGAATTCGGCGAAGAAGAACAGACCGAAACGCATCCCCGAATACTCGGTGTGGAACCCCGCGATCAGCTCGCTCTCTGCTTCCGGGATGTCGAAGGGCGCGCGGTTCGTTTCGGCAAGCACAGCAATAAAAAAGATGATGAACGCGAGCGGCTGGAGAAGGAGAAACCACACCCCCCGCTGGGCCTGCACGCCCGTGATGTGCGCCAGATTCATCCCGTTCGCCTGGATCACCCCGCCGTCCACCGCGAACTCTCGCCCCATCGCACCAACCAGCAGCACGACAGAAAGCGACGAGAGAATCAGCGGGATCTCATAAGAGATGTTCTGCGCGACCGAACGCATCGCGCCGAGTAGGGCGTATTTATTGTTCGAGCCCCACCCGCCCATAAAAATGCCGATCGAGGCAAACCCGCCGAACATAAAGACCAGCACCAGCCCGATGTTCGTATTCGTGATCGCCACCGACTCGGAGAACGGCATAAGCGATGCCGCAGCAACAACCGGCGCGAACACCACGATCGGCGCGAGGTGGTACAGCGGCTTGTCGATCCCCTTGGGCGTGACGAGCTGCTTGCCCAGCAGCTTCACCATGTCGGCGACGGTCTGCATCGTGCCGTGAAAACCAACCTCCATCGGCCCCATCCGCAGCTGGATCCACGCCGAAACCTTCCGCTCAAACCAGATGCAAAAGAGCGTGTTCACCGAGAGCACGGTCATCACAGCCGTGATGCCGATGCCAACAGCGATCAGGGGATTCGGGAAGATGTCCAGCAGGGTCCGGGGCACTCGGGGTTCCTCTTAACGGTCGATCTCGGGCAGAACAACATCAACACTGCCGACGATCGCGATCACATCGGCGATCATCGTTCCTTTGAGCACATCGGGCGCAGCCGACATCACCGAAAAAGACGGGGTCCGCAGCTTGATCCTCGACGCCACATCCGTTCCATCACTCACGATGTACATGCCGAAATGACCGCGCGCCGATTCCACCGCAAAGTAATACTCACCGGCAGCCGACTTGACCTTCTTGACCATCTTCGCCGGCTCGATCGCACCCTCCGGCAGTGCGTCGAGCGCCTGCTCTATGATCCGGCAGCTCTGCTCCATTTCCGCGACACGCACCTCGTACCGCGCGAGACAATCGCCGCTCGTCCGGGTGGGAATCTCAAAGTCGTACCGGTCGTACACCCCGTACGGCTCAGCTTTGCGGACGTCGTACGCCACCCCACTCGCGCGCAGCACCGGCCCGGTCACCCCGTACGCCCTCGCCTGATCGACAGTGATCACGCCCACACCCTTGCACCGATCGCGGAAAATCACATTCTTCGTGACCAGCCCCTCGTACATGGGCAGCCGCCCGCGCAGGCGATCGAGGAACGAGCGCGTCTGCGAAATAAAGACATCATCGATATCTGCCGTCACCCCGCCGAAGCGCCCGTAGGAATACGTCAGGCGCGAGCCACTCACGCGATCGAGAATCCCAAGGATCTCCTCTCGGTCGTCGAAGCAATAGAGGAAGGGCGTGATGCCGCCAATATCCAGCAGGAACGTACCGAACCACAGCAGGTGGCTCTGGATGCGGTTGAGCTCGCACACGATGACCCGGATCACCTCCGCCCGCTCGGGCACATCGATCCCCGCCATCTTCTCGATCGCCTGACAGAAAGCGATGTTGTAGATCATCCCGCTGAGATAATCGATCCGTGATGTGTTGGGCAGGAACTGTATGTAGCTGCGGTTTTCCGCCATCTTCTCGTGCGCGCGGTGCGCGTACCCGATGATCGGCTCGCACTCCAGAACCATCTCGCCTCGCATGTGCAACAACAACCGGAGCACGCCGTGCATGCTCGGGTGCTGCGGCCCCATGTTCAGGTAGTACGTCTCTTCTTCGACGCCCCGCTGCAATGTGTCAAGCACGCCCGAATTCATGCGCCCTGACCCTCATCTCGCTCACCGCTCTCTTCTTCCGGGGCATCCTCGATGCGTCCGAAATCCTTGAGCAATGCATGAAAATCCGCATCATCGGGCAGAAGAATCCGCTTGAGATCCGGGTGCCCGCTGAAACGTACGCCGTACATGTCGTACACCTCGCGCTCGTACCAGTCCGCCGCGGGGAAGACGCCCGTCATACTCGGTGCCTCGGCTCCGGGGATCTCGGGCACCAGATCAACGAACACCAGATGACGGTCAACAAGATCGAACCGCCCGAACGTGTACACCAGACGCATCGCTTCAAGATCCGCGCGCCGGTCTTCGCAGGTCATCATCTCAAGGTGGTACCCGCCGTCGCAGAACGCCCGAGCGATCT
This sequence comes from Phycisphaerales bacterium, assembly GCA_029260435.1. Lineage (GTDB taxonomy): Bacteria > Planctomycetota > Phycisphaerae > Phycisphaerales > UBA1924 > OFTM74. Next base: position 20,979 of record JAJDDG010000156.1, read on the forward strand.
CCACGATGCGCCCGGACTCCACGGTATGCCGATGGTGAAACCCATCAACCGCGTAGTCTGAATCGACACTCGAAGAAGTCAGCCCAGACAGATCCAGACCCGCGGTGGGCAACATACTCACGCCTGATGCCCCTTCCCGCTCTTCTTGATCTTCTCTTGGAGTTGCAGGATGCCCGCGATCAGCGCCTCGGGGCGGGGCGGACACCCCGGGATGTACACATCGACCGGGATAATCTTGTCGGCACCCTCAACGATCGCGTACTGATTCGGGTACTTAAACGGCCCACCGTCGATCGTGCACCCACCCATCGCGATCGACCACTTCGGCGACGGCATCTGATCCCACAACTGCCTGATAACCGGGACCATCTTCTTGGAGATCGTCCCCGCAAAAATCATCACATCCGCCTGCCGCGGGCTCGGACGAAACACACCCGCACCGAACCGATCAAGATCGTATTTCGAGGCCCCCGCCGCCATCATCTCGATCGCGCAGCACGCCAACCCAAAGGTCAGAGGCCACAGCGAGTTCGCGCGAGCAGCATTCAGCAGATCATCGAGAACGGCAAGCCGAATCATCGGGCCGATCTCTTGCTCGACGGGTGGCTTCGGGGGTAGCAGAACCGGCAGGCGCACCGGCGTCATCACACCCTCGCCCGGGTTGCCCGTTACTTCACCCATCCGATCACCCCCTTGCGCCATGCGTACACAATCGCGAGCGAGAGGATCACCAGGAATACAGCGACCTCAATAAAAGCACGCCACCCGAAGGCCGGGTCATCAAACACCAGCACCACCGGGAAGAGGTACAGGATGTCTACCTCAAACGCCACAAAGATCAACGCAAAGAGATAGAACGAAACCCCGAACCGCATCCACGCCGTACCGATCGTGTCCACGCCGCATTCGTACGTGCGTTCGGTGTCGCGCCCTTTGGACCGCGGCGCAATCAGCGCTGGCACGACAAGCGCCCCCGCCCCGAGCGCGAGACCCAAAACGATGTACACCACAAGTTGTGCGTAATCCGTCATGGCAAATGTGAGCCGGAGCACAACCCGTTCCGGCGCCGGGGCATCTTCGTACAAGAGGCCCACGCGGCCTCCGTTCCGAGCATCGGGGCATGGTACTGACGCGGCTCAACCGCGACAACCTCACGAGCCCGGGCGAACGAACTGTTTCGACCCTCGGTTTGAGCGATTCTTCGGGCTCCTACGCGCAGGCCGGTTCTCCCTCGAGCACCGCCTGCTCGTGTTCGTACAACTCGCGCGTCCGCCCTATGAAATCGTCGAGCGGGATCTCGCCCGCATCAACCTTCCGCAGCAGCTCCACCTGCGCTTTGTAGTCAGCGTTGACGATACCCGCCCTGCTCTGGAGCAGACGCCAAGCCTTGCGCCGCTCGACGCAGAACAGCACCATCTGACGCGAGACAACCCGCCTCGCTACCTTCCCGCCCTCCAAAACAATCTCGATATAGGCTCCGAATTTCGGCACAAACGCCCGGTGACCGGGGTCACGGAATCGACGCCGGACAACATCGTTCTGGGTTATGCGGAGCAGCAGATCCTCAAGGCGGACCATCCCACCCACCGCTGCTTCATCGATCGGCTTGAAGTGCCGCCTGAAGCGCGCTTCGGTCGCCGCCCAATGCGCGATCGTGTACTCGTACGTCCGCCCCGCTTTCTTGTCCGTGGTCATCCACCAGTCGGTCTTGACCGACGGATTACCCTTGAGATCCAGCGCAAGGGTGTAGTCCTCGCTGATATCCGGGCGAAAGACAAACTCCGGCACGCCCCGCGAATCACGAACCCGCTGCGCCTGGACGCCCGCCATATCGTCGCCCACGCCATGCTCGACCTGGCACGTCGTGAAACACTGGAAAAACGCGGTCCCGCGGTAACACAGCGCATCCAGAATGCTCTTGTACAGCTTCGCAACATTCGCAACCGACACCTGCGCCACATAAGGCGACCCGTGCCCGAGCGTCAGAATCTCGGCAACACTCTTCTTCTCAGTGAGCTTCCCCTCGGTGCCAGGCCCGAACTGGTTCATGTCGATCCCGCCAGGGATCGGCGAAGAATCCGAGTTCTGCCCGCCGGTATTGGAATACACCTGCGTATCCAGCATCACCATCTTCACGTTCGGACGGTTCTGGAGCACAACCTTCGAAACGTTCTGGAACCCGATATCCCCCATGCCGCCGTCGCCACCGACCGCCCAGACCTTGGGGATCTCAAGAACCTCGAGATCCGTCATCTGCATATCCGAGAGGTGCGCCAACTCGAAGTACTCGTCGTCGGTCATCAGGCCGTTCTCGCGATCGAGCAGCGCGTTCGCGAGGCGCTCGGGCACGACCGATCGACGCGCGTGATCCTGAATAAAGCTCTCTCCCATGATCCAGGAGATCGTCGAGCCATCCTGGAACAGCGAGTTCATCCACGGGTACGGGTGCGGGTTGTTCGGCGGCGTGGACCCGTACACGGTATTGCACCCCGTGTGGGCGCCCATCGCCATCACCGCCATGCCGTTGCTCAGGCGTTCGTCCACCGACTGCACGTCCCTATTGTTGTGCGCATCCGTACGCATCGCCGAAACAAGCGCATCAATAATCTGCGCGTTCGTGATCTCGCCGTGCTCTTTGATCCGTGAATCGATGTCTTCATCCGACTCACCCCCGAGCCCCATGACCAGATGCGCCACGCTCCGCTTGAACAGCCCGTGCGCATCGGGGGAAATCTTTGCGGTCTTTTCAAGATGCGCAACACCATCCTGTTCGAGCCGCTCAGCCGTCGCGCTCAGGCGAGCCGCCTTGGCGTGGAACATCGGACGCATAAACCCCTCGGTAATGCTCGTAATCGCGTGCAGAACAGTCTTCTCACCGCACCCGGCGCACGCCCCGTCGCCGCTCACCAACGCCTCATAGTTCCGCCGGAGCATGAGGTGATTCCGCAGCGCCGCCGCCTTGGTCTCCTCGGGATGATCCGCCTTGTACAGCCCGAGGTATTTCTCCTGCGTCTCGGGGAGCATGTCCAGGAACGAATTCGCCGATTCGTACTTCGAAGTCAGAACCTCGGTGTCCTCCACCATGCGCAGCGCATCGTGATCACCGCACGCCACCACGCACTCGCCGCACCCCTTGCACCTGTCGGAGATAAAGATAGAAAACAGCCCGCCGTCACCGGGGGACTTCTTCTCCACGACCTTGAACACGGTGTGGCACTTCGAATACGCCATCGGCAATATCCGAACGATGGACTCCATCTCGTTCTTCGCGTTCTCGTTGAGCCCGGGCATCGCACGGATCGCTTCGCACGCGATGTCCGCGAACGGCTCGTCGCCCTTGTTCCCCACGACCTCGTTCATCCGCTCCCGGATCAATGCCTCAAGCGCTGGCAGCGCGCCGAGCAGCGCATCACGTTGCTTGACCTCCGACACGTAGTGACGCACGCTCGTCTCGAGCACACTCGAAATGCTCTGCGCCGTGTTGGGCATCGCGGTATCGGGGCAGATAGCGATGCACTCCATGCACTGCGTACAGTTTTCAGCAATAAAAATGGGCGTCTGCCTCCGCGCAACATACTTCGAGGCGGTCGCCCCGGTCGCCGCCGCCATCACACCGACCGAAGCCAGCGCCGATGCCGGCTGGTTGTACCCAAGCCCCGCCCGAAACTCACCGTCAAAGATATCCGTTGTGAACAGCGGCACGCGTTCCGGCGCAACGCTCGAGGGAGCGGGCATCGAAGCCGAACCATTGAGCGGCACCAACGGGCTGCCACGCATAGCGGACTTGTCCGGCGCGTCGATCTCGCCGTACTCGATCTCGACAAGCTGCTCGAAGCCCGCAGTCATCACCGTCATGTTCGACTCGACAACCGCCTCGCCGAACCGCCCGAACATCTTGACGTACTGGGCGCGAACAACCTCCCGGTAGTAATCGTGATCGATCTTGTAATCGTCGAGGAAGGTGGACACCCTGAAGAACGCACCAAGGAATGCGTTGCCCTGCATGCGCAGTTGCAGTTCCGGGCGGTCGGTCGCCTCGCGAGCGATGCGGAACCCATCGAGGATAAACACGCGTATCTTCTTCTCGATGATCTCGGCACGGTACTTGCTCGGGATCCGCTCCCACGCATCCCCCGCCGACTCGTTGGACTCCCAAACAAACGCGCCGCCCTCCGAGATGCCGTCGAGCGGGTTGGCGTGCAGGAAAATCTTCGGATCACAGCACAGCACCGTATTGATATGACGCAGATCGCAGTTGACGCGGATCCGCTCGGGCGCCACCACGAGGAAGTACGACGTCGGTGCCCCCTTCTTCTCCGATCCGTACTTCGGATTCGCGCTGACGTGCAGCACCTCGCGCGCACCACCAAACTCATCCACCGCGTGCTCGCGCTCCGCGATCGCGTCCCCGAAGTTCCCGATGATCCGCCCGAGGTTCTTGCCGGTCGTGATCATCCCCCACCCGCCTATGGAGTGCATCCGGATCGCGATCGCACCGTCGGGTAGCAACGACGGCGTCTCATCAGCACAAACATCCGCCGGGTGATCCACACCAAGCACGAACGATGTCTCGCCCTTCGATGCACACCGACCATCCTGACGCGCACGCCCATCAGCGACATATTCGTACGCGCCAATGATGTGCTCCGGACGGAAATCGCGCGAGCCAAGCCCGTACACTCCCTCGAAAATCCGTGGCGTATCCGCGTGCGAAAGACGCGCCATCCCGTTGGATGATGAACACCCACCTTGCTCGCCCGCTTTTGAGAGAGCCGCGCGAACATCGCGCGCGAGCGGGTTGTCACCAGCCAGCGGCTCATCCGTCCGCTCCAATATAATGCAAGACTTCTTACCCGCAATCGCTCCCACAACCGCCCGCTCCGGGAACGGGCGCAGCACATTGATATGCACCGACCCGATCTTCGCCCCCCTCGTTGCCCGCAGATGATCAACCGTCGCCTCGACGTTCTCGGCGCACGAGCCGAGCGAGATAAACACGATCTCCGCGTCCTCCGTCTTGTACGTTGTCACCGGGCCGTACCGCCGCCCCGTCAGCTGCGCAAACGCCTCGTACGCATCGTCGAGGAATCCCGGAATATGCTCTGCAAAGTTGTTGCGCCGGGCAACAACCCCGTTCATGTAGTGCTCCTGGTTCTGCACCGGGCCGATCAACAGCGGATTGGCAAGGTCGATCATCCGCGGTACCCGCCGGCGCGTAGAACCAAACAGCTCACGCTGCGCAGGCGTGGGACACTCGATCATGTCGTCGGGCTTGCCGAGGAACTCCCGCATCATCTCACCCTCAAACCTCTTGAAGGTGCGTTCGAGGTGCGACGTCAAAAACCCATCCTGGATGTTGATCCCGGGTGTCAACGAGAGCTCACATACCCTGCGGAGAATCAGCGCCTGGTCGGCGGCCTGCTGCGCGTCCTTTGCAAACAGCATGATCCACCCCGTATCGAGCGCCGCATAGATGTCGTCGTGCCCACAGTGCACATTCAGCGCATGCTTGGTCAGCGCGCGCGCCGAAACCTCAACAACCATCGTCGAGAGCTTGCCCGGCGCGTGGTAGTACTGTTCCAAGCCGTACACCAACCCCTGCCCCGACGTGAAGTTCACCACACGCTTGCCCGTGATCGACAGCGCGATCGCACCACCCTGCGCCGCGTGCTCGCCCTCGGTCTCGATCGCGACCTTCGACTCACCGAAGATATTGAGGTTGCCCTCAGCGAACGAGAGTTGGTAATCCTCCCCCATCTCCGTCGAAGGAGTGATCGGATAAAACACACCGCCGTCCGTGATGCGGGCCTCGGTGTGGTACGAAACGAGGTGGTTCCCGTCCGTCGTGATCCGGATGCCGGGAAAACGTGGCGTCGTCTGCATGCTGTTCGTCCTGCCTGGCGGCACCCCGTTACACCGGGATCACCAACCGATCGCTGATTATTCAGCCTCGGTGTCCCCAGCCGAGGCGGGTGTTGTGTTGCAACGCGTGCCAAAAACGAGCACGCCGCGCATCAACCATCTTACGCTGCTTCCGCTTCCTTTATACGGTTCAATGGGGATTTTCCACTACCAGACGTCCGTGTTTCCCCACAGTCGCAGAGCATCTCCATTCAACACACGCAAAAACCGCAAACACCCATGCTCACAAACACCGATCGTGTTCGCCCCATCCCCCTCCCCCCAAAACACCAACGGACCCCGCATAAAGCGGAGCCCGACAGGCATGTGCCGATCACAAACGAGATTGACCCCACCTCGTCTCGAACCCCGGTTGTCGTATCAGCGCCATAAGAATCAACTCAAGTTTTCCTCATATTCGACTCCGATCTGATCGCCCACCGGATCCCAGCGGTATTCTGCCAGAATGTACGTACGAATCCTCGTATTGATCGCACTGCTCACCGCCTACGCCCTCACCCTCGGCGGATGCTCCGCGAGCGGGAACACCGGATGGCAAAGCCTCTTCAACGGCAAATCCCTCGACGGGTGGGCAGCGATGCACGGCGGCTCAATCGCAGCCTGGGGCGTGGAGTCGGACGAGATCCGCGTGCTCCGCCCCGACGGAGGCGGGTGGCTGCGCACGAAGAAAACCTACCGCGACTTCGAGCTCGAGGTGGAGTTCATCATCCCACCCGGCGGAAACAGCGGCGTGGGGCTGCGCTGTACGAGCGTCGGCGACCCGGCGTTCACCGGGTTCGAGATGCAGATCTACGACTCGTACGGCAAGGGCGCATCCCGCACCGATTGCGGTGCGGTCTACAACGCGATCCCGCCCGGATCGCAAGCGGTGCGCCCGCCGGGCGAATGGAACACCTACCGGATCCGAGCCGTGGGAGGCACGCTCAACGCATGGCTCAACGGCGTGCACATCCACAAGAACACCGCATTGGATGCGCGCGGGATCTTCAGGCAAGACAACCAACCGCTGCCGCTGAACAAACGCGCAACCACCGGGTACATCGCGTTCCAGGACCACGGCGAGGGCGGACTCCGCCTGAAAAATATCCGTATCCGCGATCTCTCCCCCGACCCCGACCCCGGCGGCTTCGAGTTCGCGTTCGACGGCACCTCCACAGACGGATGGACGCACCGTGGCGGCGGTTCGTTCATCATCGAGAATGGGACACTGATCGCCGCGGACGGCCCCGGGCACCTGTTCTCCGATAAAACGCACTCGGATATTGAGATCCGCGCGATGGTGCGCGTCGCGCACCCCGAAGAGACCGGTGCCCCGCGCACCGGCAACTCCGGGCTCTACTTCCGAACCGTGCCCCACCCCGAGAACCCGGACACATGGCCCCACGGGTACGAAGCGCAGATCGATCACCACGACCTGCGCGCAACGAACTACACCGGGTGCGTGTACGACAAGGCGGGCGGCGCGCCGGGCAAACCGGTCTCGCGAGACGGAGCGTGGTTCGACTACCGGATCCTCGCGGTCGGCACCCGTGTACGCACCTGGGTGAACGGCGTACAGATGGTCGAAACAACCCTTGATGATTTCACCTCCGGGCACGTGGCGATCCAGACACACCACCCGGGGAACAGAGTCGAGTTCCGCGACCTCCGTTGGCGAGTGCCCGACGCGAGAGAATCAATCGGACAATGAGACCCACGAGCCGTTCGACGAAAGGCATTTCTCGACAAACCGAACCCCAACTGCACCATCCTCAACGGTGGGTGCGAATCGAGAGAGGCTCGAATCGATGCCCCGCACTCGCTCGATCGCGCCGCGGTAGATATTCGCGAACGCCTCGATGAACCCCTCCGGGTGCCCCGGGGGAGTGCGCGTCGCGTCTGCCGCATCCCGCGAGAGCCCGTCACCACCGCGGGTCATGACCGTGCGTTTGCCGTTCGCGTCGTGAAAAACGAGTTGCTCGGGAGATTCCTGCTGCCACGCGATGGATCCCGCGTCGCCGAACACGCGGAGCGTCAACCCGTTCTCCGCCCCGATACACACCTGCGAGCAGGTCAGCACCCCCGATGCTCCGCTCGCGTACCGCAGAAATACCGATGCATCATCATCCACCCGCCTGCCGGCGACATACGTGCGCACATCCGCGCAGAGTTCGCTCGGGGCCTGCCCCGTAACAAACCGCGTCAGGTGCTCAGCGTGCGTGCCGATATCGCCCAACGCGCCAGCACCGCCGCTCTGCGCGGGATCGGTGCGCCACGAGGCCTGCTTGTGCCCGCTCGATTCGAGATCGTTCGCGAGCCACCCCTGGTGATACTCGACGAACACCTTGCGGACCGCACCGATCGCGCCGCTCGCGACGAGATGGCGCGCCTCTCGAACAAGCGGGTACCCGGAATAGTTGTATGTCACCGTGAGCGATACACCCGACGACGCCACAGCTTCCGCGAGTCGCGACGCCTCGGACGAATCACAGACCATCGGCTTATCCAGTACCACATGGAACCCAACATCGAGACACGCCCTGGCGATCTCGAAGTGAGAGTGATTCGGGGTCACTACCGATACCGCCTCGACGCGATCGTCCGCCTCGCGCACCGATTCTCCAGCAATGAGTTCCTGCCACGAGTCGTACGAACGCTCGGCGGAAAGACCGATCTCTCGTGCGGACTCCCGCGCACGCTCGGGTGTAGAGGAAAGCGCCCCGGCGACAAGCTCGCCCCGCCCGTCCAGCGCGAGCGCCATGCGGTGCACACCGCCGATCGCCGAGCCGCTCCCACCGCCGATCATCCCGAACCGAACCCGCTGCAACGTGCCTTGACTCACCGCGCGTCCTCCTCGAACGCCGCATCGAACGCGAGGGTGCTCGGCGGAAACTCGATCGAGCGGACAAACGCCGCGGCCTCGCGTGCGCCGTGGAACCGGTCCATCACCGAGTCTTCCCACTCCACGCTCAGCGGCCCGTTGTACCCGGCGCGGTTGAGCGCCCGGATAATCGATTCGAAGTCCACATCGCCCCTCCCGGGCGAACGAAAATCCCACCCGCGCCGCGCGTCGCCGAAATCAAGGTGGCTGCCGAGGATCGAGCTGTCACCGTCGAGCGTCGTCGCAACATCCTTTATATGTGCATGAAAGATTCGATTTGGAAATCGATCGATGAAGCGTGCTGGATCAATGCCCTGCCACGCGAAGTGTGAAGGATCGAAGTTGAAGCCGAACGCCTCTCGCGCCCCCACCGCTTCGAGCGCCCGCTCTGTGGTGTATATATCGAACGCGATCTCGGTGGGATGGACTTCCAGAGCAAAACGAACGCCAGAATCATCAAATACGTCAAGAATGGGATTCCATCGCGTGGCAAAGTCCACGAAGCCGGCATCGATAGTTTCCTGCGGCGTAGGCGGGAACCCGTAGAGCTTGTGCCAGATCGAAGAGCCCGTGAAACCGTTGACGATGTCCACACCGAACGCTCTCGCGGCCCGCGCGGTCGCACGCATCTCCTCCGCGGCACGAGCACGCACACCTTCCGGGTCGCCGTCCACCCAGATACGCTCGGGGAGGATCGCCTCGTGACGCTCATCGATCGGGTCGCACACCGCCTGCCCCACAAGATGATTGCTGATCGCCCAGCACCCCAGCCCATGGGACTCGAGCAACTCCCGCTTCGCACGGACATACCCGTCATCGCTCAGCGCCTTGTCCACCTCGAAGTGGTCGCCCCAACAGGCAAGTTCCAGCCCGTCGTACCCCATCTCCGCGATCTTTGGGGCAAGCGTCGCCAGTGGGATGTCGGCCCATTGACCGGTGAACAGCGTGAGCGGGCGTTGTGTAGTGGACATCTGGCGACTCCCTGAGGGTCCAGCAAATGTACCACGCCGCCGTCGTGCGCGGTACCGATGGCGATATAGTGGCGGGATCATGCTGTGGCCCCTGATGAAACGCCAGGACCGGATGACGCTAACGCTGCTGTCGGCGATGATGTTCCTGCAGTTCTTCCTGTGGGGCGCGTGGTTTGTCACGCTCGGCCCCTTCATGGGCGCGTCGGGCTTTGCCGCAACAGACATCGGCAACGCCTA
>JAJDDG010000157.1 GCA_029260435.1 Phycisphaerales bacterium
CGTTTTTCCACGCGGAGGCGTGTCACGCGGGTGGGCTCTGCGTCGAGGATGGTGATGAGGTATCCGTTCTCGTGGAAGTCCTCGCCCGCGACGGGGATGTGTCCGAGCTTTGCGAGGATGTACCCGCCGACGGTGTCGTAGTCCTCGCCCTCGGGCAGCTCGATATCGATGGGTTCGAGGGCCTCGTTTGCGTCGTCGATGTAGGCGCGGGCGTCGATCTCGGCGGTGTGGTCGGATTGGTTGATATTGATCTCGGGCGGGGATTCGTGCTCGGGCTCGTATTCGTCCTCGATCTCGCCCACGATCTCTTCGAGGATGTCCTCGAAAGTGACGAGCCCGGTGGTTCCGCCGTATTCGTCGAGGACGATCGCCATATGGACCTTGCGGGTCTGGAGTTCGATGAGCAGTTCGTTGATAAGTTTGGACTCGGGGACGAAGAACGCCTCGCGGAGGACAGAGCGGAGGTCGAAATCGTCCGCGTCTTTACCGACGAATGGCAGGAGGTCTTTGGCGTAGAGGATGCCGGCGATCTCGTCGAGGGAGTGCTCGTACACGGGGATGCGCGAGTGCCCGGCGTCTTCGATAAAGCGGATGATCTCGGGGAGGGAGTTCGCGAGTTCGATGCCCTCGACCTCGGTGCGGGGCGTCATGATCGCTTCGGTGGCGGTCGATCGGAACTCGACAACCGCCTCGATCATCTTGCGTTCGGCTTCGGAGATGTGCCCGCTCTGCTCGCCCTCGGAGACCGCAGAGAGGATTTCGTCGTGCGCCTCATCTTCTTCGGTGGTCTCGCCTTCACCGGCGAGTCGCTTGACGACGACATCGACCGCCCAGAGCTTGCGCAGAGGGTAGGCGATGTAATAGAGCAGGCGGACAAGGGATGCGGACATATAGATCAGTTTTTCACCCGCCCAGTCCGCGATGGATAACGGCAGGAGCATGGAGGTGAGGTACAGCGCGAGTGCGCCGATCCCGCCGCCGAGCAGCAGCATCCTGGGCACGAGAACGATCGTTTCGCCTTCGATGCGCATGATGGGGAGCATCGCGACAACTGACACAACGAGAGCGACACTCGATATGAGCCCGAATATGCCGACGGAGAGGGCGTGCCCGTCCGGGTCGTTGATGATCGGGAGCAGGCGCCGGGTGGCGGATCTGCCCGTGCCCTCGGCGAGTTCCTTGAGTCGGGGCAGGGAGATATCGCGGACGGCGTAGTGCAGCGCCCAGAGGATCATGTTGATCCCGGCGGCACCGATAGCGAGGAACAGGAGGGGCGCGTTCATCAGGCGCGCTCCCGCTTGTCTGGCAGGTAATACACGGGCCCGACGCCGATCGCGGTGAGCAGTTCGTCCTCGCGCTCGTGCATACGCGCTGCGTCATGCTCTGCTTTGTCGTTGTACCCGGTGCAGTGGAGCATAGCATGGATGATGTAGAGCAGGAGTTCGCGGTCGATAGATATGCCGCGCGAGTCGGCTTGCCTCTGCGCTTCATCGACGCAGACAAAGACATCGACATCCAGATCATCTGATTCGGAGAGGTTGAAGGTGATGACATCCGTGGAGCCCGGCGCGTTGCAGTGGCGTTCGTGGGCCTGGGTCATCTCGGGGTCGCGCAGGAGCGCGATGCGGAGTTCGCCGGTTGCGCCGGCGGTGCGCATGGCGCGCTGGGCGTTTTCTTCGAGCCACGCTGCGGTGTCGTCGGAGATCAGCGCGAAGGCATCGGCGATCTCGACGCGCTGGGCGCGCGCGGCGTCGTGTTCGCGGAGCGATTTGTTTGTGGGGTTGGGGGGAGGCTGAAGGGGTTCGTCCGAGGGCGGACTACTGCCGGGCTCGTCAGCGTCTGAGCCATCTGGTCCCTGGTGGGGGGCTCGGTGCGGTTGGGATGTGTCCATCGTCTGTCTGGTTCCACGTCTCTCGTGCGCCGATTCCCGCCCGCCGGCTGATCTGGACAAGCCGAGGGGCCCGGATGGAAAGGGGGCATGAAAGCGGTCTACTGTAGCTCGGTATCGGCTCGTCTCCAAGAGACTCGCAACTCTATTTCGCCCGGATTCCGCCTGAGACGCTCGGGGGGTGTTTATCGGGGGGTGGGGGCGGTGTGCCAAGCGAAGGGGGCGGGGAGGGGGGAGGTGCGAGCATGGCGGGGTTGCCGACCTCACATTTCTATGGTTGCTGTAAGACAGGCCTGTAGCTGGCGCTCTCTAGTCCTCTGAATCGAGTGTGACTAGAAAGGCCCGAACTCTACTGGTGACGTCTCGGAGTTGTTGAAGTTTGAGAGGCATGGCCATCTCGTGTTCTAGTTCGAACATACTGATAAGACTCGTTTGAACATGCGATAGCGCCGAACGCAAAGAGGGGCACTCTCGAAGTGCCAAGATCACAACATCATCTGAAGGCTGAGGAATTTCATACGTGGCCAATGAAGGAAGTCGGCTATGTACCGCTCCTGACAGATACCAGTAATCAACAAATAGTGTTAGTAGTACAGAGACATCAACATCATGCTTCTCGTTGAGACGGTTTACTAGAGTAGGGAGCATTTTGTCAAAGCTGACACCGACCTTGAGATGTTTAACATCGTTGTCTTCCTTCTGGGTGCGGAGGGTTTCAATTTCTTCCTGCGAGAGTTTTTCACCACGGATCAGCTCAGAAATATCTTTGGGTAACTTTGATACGAGTTCAGATTCGAGCCTTTGGATTTGCCTATTGAGTAATAGTTTTTCATCTGCATTTTGATACTGGCGGAGTTTGGAGCCAACTTCATTAGCTTCATCTGTATTTAGGCTACAAATCAAGGCTATCTGAACAGTGTTTTCCCAACAAATACGCATAAGCACTCTGCAAGGTCCAAGGTAGCCCAAGCGTAGTAATTCGATACATGCACCAAAGTCGTGATCAAACTTCTTCGCGAGCATTGCAATTTCGACTCGGATCTGATTTTTCTTAACGCCGCACTGATAAGCTTTTTCAAGGATTACCGGAGAAAGTTGTCTGCACTCTTCAAGTGCGCCCAACATATCCTTAAGCAGAGGTTTTGGCTGTTCGTCATGCATTCGCAGCCGCACCTACCGACACGCTCACGGGCACATAGGTCGGTTTGACGCGGTCCTCGAACTCGGACTGGAACTTGTTCATGATTGTCTTGATCGCCCAGTTGTTGCCGTCGGCGAGCCCGCAGATGGTGGTGCCGGGCATCGCGCCCATGGATGTGGCGATCTCTAGTGCGAGGTCGAGGTCTTTGGTGCGCCCGTTGCCGTCTTCGATGCGGGTCATGAGCTGGTAGAGCCACCCGGAGCCCTCGCGGCAGGGGGTACACTGCCCGCAGGATTCGTGCATGAAGAAGCGGGCGATGTTGCGCGCGACGAGGACCATGTCTGTGTCTTCGTCGAAGATTGTCGGGCAGGCGGTGCCGAGCCCGAGCACGTTGTGCTTGCGCCCGATGTCGAAATCCATG
>JAJDDG010000158.1 GCA_029260435.1 Phycisphaerales bacterium
TGCTGGGATCAGGGGCGATCGGGTGCGTATTGCGCTCGAGTTTCCGAAGGATATTGCGGTACACCGGAGAGAGGTGGCCGAGCAGATCCTGAAGGAGCAGCCCGAGGTCGAGGTAGTTGTGCCCACGAAGGACATCGTGGGACGCATCGGCTAGATCGCACTCTTCTGTTCGCATGAAATGCGGGGGTCGGCACACGCGGGTGGCTGTTGTGCGCACAATAGGCGCGTGCAGTACCGCGTACTTTCAGCATTGGGCAACACGTTTGTGGTCGCTTGGGATGAACCCGGGTCGGTTCTGGACGGGGATTGCGCGCGTGCGTTGTGCGAAGAAGCGCGAACGGACGGGTTGATCGTGCTTTCGCGCGATCCGGGAGCGCTCGGCGATTCCGGTGCGGCGAGATTGGGCGCACGGGTGTGGAACAAGGACGGTTCGGACGGCGGGTTCTCGGGCAACGGGGTGCGCTGCGCGGCGGTTGGCGTGTGCCTGGATGATGCGCGCGAGGGCGGTCGGTACGAGATCACATGCTCCGATCGTATGTACCCGGTCTCGGTCGAGCGAGCGGCGGACGGTGGGTGGAGTTGCGAGATTGAGATTGGTGCGGCGTATTTCGATCTGGATGAGATCGGCGTCGATCGCGCGCGGGTGGATGCGCTGGGTGAGCGGGGCGATGGGATCGGCATCACGGTCGGCGGCGTTGTCGGCAACGCGGTGACGGTTGGGAATCCACACTTTGTTGTGTTTGTTGATGATGAAGTGATTGAGGCGGCGGCGGTGAAGACGGCGGAGTGGGTGCGGAACAGTGGGGCGTTTCGGATGGGTGTGAATGTGGAGTTGTGCCGGGTGGTTGATGATGGTGCGGCGATGGAGATGATCCCAGTGGAGCGGGGGGTGGGTGTGACGGCGGCGTGCGGGTCTGGCGCGGCGGCGGCGGTGGGGGCTGCGTTTGAGCTTGGGTATGTCGGGGAGCGGTGCGTTGTTCAGATGCGCGGGGGGGAGGCGGAGATTCGGATGAGTGGTGAGTGTCTGGTGTTGAGTAGCAGTGTGGAGGTGGTGGGGGAGGGGGACAATTCGTAGGCGAACCTGATCCGGCATTTTGGAACCGCAGCGGCTGCGACGAAGAGGCCGCCTAACCGTCAATCCTGCGTTCATAGTTTGTGGGCCACCACGGGCATCCATTACAGGTATTATCGTATTCCAGATGTCGATTAGAGACTTTGATCTTGATCTTGCGAGGGCAATCACCGAGCAGCTTGTTGAGCACTTCGGAGCGATGCCCTCAAGTTCTCTTGCTTCCGAGGAAATCGCGCGCGCTCGAAAGGAGGCGGGCGTTTACCAACTCTACCAAAGCGATGTGCTCGTTTACGTTGGCAAGTCTGATAAAGACATGGTCGGCCGCCTTGAGCGTCACCGCAGCACACTCACGGGCAGGCAAAATATATCGCTTGATGAAATGAGTTTTAAGGGCGTTCATATCAGCCAGAACTGGTCTGCACTGACCACGGAAGCAGCACTGATTACTCATTTCGGAAACACCACTTGGAATAACTCTGGTTTTGGTAGTAACGACCCCGGTCGCCGTCGTGATAATACAGCCGTACCTCCTGACTCATTTGATGGGATGTATCCAATCGACCCGGGGTATGGAATTCAACTGGAATCTGGAGAGCAATCCGCAGCTTCAATTCTTTCCGCAATGAAGCGTCAACTTCCCTACGTCCTGCGATACGATACTACCGGTCAAAACTGTGATGAACTCGAAACCAGTTTGATTACGATCGATCAACGACGAATAACAGCCGGAGAAGCTCTCCGCTTGGTTGCGCGTGGTCTTCCGACAGGGTGGCAGGCGACACTATTGCCTGGGAGGATGCTGCTATATCATGAAACTCGAAGCTACCCAACCGGTGAGATTATGTGACCGGAACTTGGTTGAGTTGCTTTGCAAGACGCTTCAGAACTGCGCACGCTAGATTCACGGGGACTGCGTTTCCAAGTTGTCTCATGGATTCCGTCCAAGAACCCTCAAGCACCCAGTTGTCCGGAAAAGTTTGAAGTCGAGCACATTCGCGAACTGAGAAATATCGCACGCTCCCATCTTCCAATTGAAGTGTATTTTCGCCTCCCGGTACTCCGTGGTCACCTGCCTTTAACGTTTTTGCCGGCTGGTCGTACGGGCTCCCTGTGTGGCCGGGATAAGAACGCGCCCCAGGATTGAAAAAATGGTTAGGTGTACGTGGGCATCTAGCTCCGACCTCGATGGTTGGTAGATCCGAGATTGCATCCCTGACTGTTCGCCACCTAGGCAACATGAATTCGGGCAGTTCCATTGATATGCGAGCTAGGCGACGTTTGAGCAAAGCCGGGGGTGTTGATGGTGCATCGAGCCTGTGCTCTTCCCAATACAAGCCGCTCACCCATTTATCGTAAAGCAGGCGATCTTCATCATGTGTCGCCGTAGGGAAGGAGAATTTGAGTCCATGGTCCGCGCGGATGCCGACTATAAATACTCGCTCTCGGCGCTGTGGGACACCGAAATTTGCCGCATTCAAGAGCTGATACACCAAATTGTATTGGAGTCCTCGCTTGGGCCCGCTCGTATGGTATTCTTCTAAGCGAGCAAGATGATCGACCCATTCTTCGTCACCGTTGCGACGGATATTCGGGTATCGAAGTTGGAGTGTGCAATAACTGAAATAATTGGCAAAGCTACTCCTCAGAAGTCCCTTGACGTTTTCGAATACAAATGCTGCCGGTTGGATCTCTCGCACCGCACGGACCGCTTGCGGGAACATATCTCTATCATCGTTAAAACTGCGGTGCTTGCCACCGATAGAAAATGGCTGGCAAGGGGGACCGCCGGTGACAATTTCCACCTCGCCCCGGTATTCCCGAAAGTCGATGCGTCGAACGTCATCTTCAATGATTTCAGCATGACGAACAAATGAGCGCCGACAAGACTTGTTCAACCGCATCGTGTCGCAGGCATTGCGATCCCACTCTATCGCAGCCGTATGTTTGAGACCTGCTTTTGACCCCGCGATTGCTAATCCTCCCGCTCCAGCAAAGAGCTCGATTGATCGCATGGGTATCTCCTTAGTGTAATTCAATCGCTTTCAACAGATTCAACTCCAACTTTCCCGCAGAGCACAGTTGTTGTCAACTATCCCCACCGTGTTTTGGGCTTGGGGTGTCCTACGAACGGTGGACACAGGATCCTGCTGAGAAGATGCTCGACTTCAAAGAATTCTTTCCATCTCTAAGGTTCGCTCTTCAGAGCAGCTTAAGCGTGAGGCCGTCCGCCTCGTAACCGAGTAGGGGTACTCGAACAGTGCCGCAACCGACGCCGATGGGGAGAGGGGGCAAGAGGAAGACATGCTCAAGCTGGCGTTTGGGCATGGCACCCGGCACTTTTGGGGTTGGGGTATCGGTATGATGGCTGCCCCTTTATCCCCTGTTCGCACCCGTGGGCGGCCTCCGGTTTGAGGCGGCGGGGTGTGCTGGTTGGCGGGCGGATATGGAGATCGGAGCGGACTGCGTGGCACGGTTACATGAGTACGAGGGCAAGGCGCTGTTGAAGGAGCGTGGGGTGAAGGTGCCGCGGGGCGGCGTTGCGGAGACTGTCGAGCAGGCTGAGCGGATCGCCCGCGATATCGGCGGGCCCGTTGTGATGAAGATCCAGGCGTGGACGACGGGTCGTGCGGCGATCGGGGGGGTCAAGTTCGCGGACACGCCCGAGGAGGCTGCGGGGTATGCGCGGGATCTGCTGACGATGAAGGTCGGCAACTTCCCGGTCGAGCAGGTGTTGATCGAGGAGAAGATCGATATCCGCGAGGAGCTGTTTGTATCGCTGAGTATTGATGACACCGCGAAGCAGCCGGTGGTGCTGCTGAGTTTGTCCGGGGGATCGGGGATCGAGGAGCGTGCGGGCGAGGTACACAAGATTGCGGTGAGTGTTGCGGATGGTGTTGACTCCGCGGCGTTGGACAAGGCGCTCGACGGGACGAGCTTTGATGATTCGGTGAAGGGTGGGATTCGGGATGTTGTGAACAAGGTGTTTGAGACGGCGAAGGGGATCGAGGCGCGGAGCGTGGAGATCAACCCGGTTGTCGTGACGAATGACGGCGAGGTGATGGCTGCGGATTGCCGGATGACGGTGGATGATTACGCGGTGTTTCGGCATCCGGAGTTGGGGATCGAGATTGCGCGCGAGCTGGATCACCCCCCCACACCCCTCGAACGCATTGCTTATGCAATAGAGCAGGGCGATCACCGAGGGACGTTTTACTTTGCGCAGCTGCCGCACGAGGTTGGGGATGAGAAGCTGATCGGGTTCCACGGTGCGGGCGGCGGCGGGTCGATGATGTCGATGGACGCGGCGACGCAGGAGGGGTTCACGCTTGCGAACTTCTGCGACACGAGCGGGAATCCGTCGGCGGCGAAGGTGTACGCGGCGGCGCGGATTATTCTGGCGCAGCCGGGGTTGGTTGGGTATTTCGGTTCGGGGTCGGGTGTGGCGAGCCAGGAGCAGTTCTGGAGCGCGTACGGTCTGGCGAAG
>JAJDDG010000159.1 GCA_029260435.1 Phycisphaerales bacterium
TCCGGGTGCTCCAGCTCCGCGAGGAACATCGTCGGCACGCCATGGATCGCCGTGCATTTTTCGTCCTGGATCGCGTGGAGCGTCGCGCCAACGTCGAACGACCCCGACGGGATCACGATGCACGCCCCGCGCGTCATGCACATCAGGTTCGACACCACCATCCCGAAGCAGTGATAAAACGGCAGGGGCACGCACAACCGATCTTTGTGCGTGAACTTCATCACGCTCGCCGTGGTGTTCGCGTTGTTCACGATGTTGTGGTGCGTGAGCACGACCGCCTTCGGGAACCCCGTCGTGCCCGATGTGAACTGGATATTCACCGCGTCGTCCGTGTCGAGGCTTGCCTCGCGCGCCCCGAGCTGCTCGTCCGTCACCCCCGCGCCCTTCGCCAGCACCTCGTCCCACACCCAGAACCCGCTCGCGGGACGCTCGGTCTTGTGCGCATCAACCGGGTCGTACACCACAACATGTTTCAAGAACGGCGTCTGCTTGTCATCGAGTTCGCCGGGCGTGCACGAATCGAGCCCGGGTGTCAGCTCGCGCAGCATCGCGCAGTAGTCCGATGACTTGAAACTCGGGATCAGGAAGACCCCCTGCACCTCCGCGAGGCGCATCGCATGGCGCAGCTCCCCGATCCGGTACGCGGGGTTGATATTCACCAGCACCGCGCCGATCCGCGCCGTGGCGACCTGCAGCACCACCCACTCGGTGTTGTCCGTCGCCCACACCCCGATCCGATCGCCGCGCCGAATCCCCAGCCCCATCATGCCCTTGGCGAGCGCCGCCGTCTGCTCCCAGAGCTGCGCATAGGTCATGCGCACCCCCTGCTCCACGCTCACCACCGCCTCGCTACCGCCGTGCTCCGCGACAACCCGAGTGAGCATCTCGCCGATCGTTACCCCGATGAGTCGCTCTTCCCCGCCGCAGTGCAGGTACGCATGTCTGCCAAGTGGTTTGGCCATCCCAACAATGTACCAATCATCCGCTCTACAATCTCTTTATGACCACCCAGATCCCCCTCCCCAATCGACCCGGCGACCTCCTCCGCGACCGCATGAGCCAGGGCGTCGTCGGTGCCCCCGGCGCGTTCAACGCCCTCGTCGCCCGCGCCGTCGCGGACGCCGGATTCCCCGCCGCCTATGTCTCGGGCGGCGCGATCACCACCGCCTCGGGCGTGCCCGACATCGGGATCCTTACCCTCACCGAGTTCGCCTCGATCATCGCGCAGGTCTGCCGCGCCTCCGCGCTGCCGGTCATCGCCGACGCCGACACCGGATTCGGCGAGGTCGAGATGCTCCGGCGCACCGTCTGCGAGTACCACCGCGCCGACGCCGCCGGGTTCCATATCGAGGACCAGGTCTTCCCCAAACGCTGCGGGCACCTCGACGGCAAGGAACTCGTCCCCATCGAGGACTTCCAGCACATCGTCGCCGCCGCAGCCGATGCGCGCGACTCGCTCACCGACAGCGACTTCATCGTCTGCGCACGGACAGACGCCGCGGGCGTCGAGGGCATCGACAGGGCGATCGAACGCGCAAAGGCGTACGTCTACGCCGGCGCGGACATGATCTTCCCCGAGGGGCTCAAATCCGAAGACGAGTTCGCGAAATTCGCCCAGGCCCTCGCCGGGTACAACTCCGGCAACGCGCCCCGGCGCGCGCCCAACGACGGCCCGTTCCTCCTCGCGAACATGACCGAGTTCGGCAAAACCCCGATCATCCCACTCACTCGCTTCGGGGAACTCGGATACCACCTCGTGATCTGGCCCGTCTCCACCCTCCGCTCCGCGATGGGCGAGATCCGGCGCCTCCTCGCCGCGCTCAAAGAAACCGGCACCGTCTCCCCGGTCATCGACAGCATGCTCGACCGCGATTCGCTCTACCGCCTCACCGGGTACACCCCCGGTGCCGAATGGCACTTCCCCTCCCCCACCCCCCCAACCCCCAACCCCCCCCACTCACACGGCTAACCCCGCGCCCGCGTCCCGCCGATCTGCCTACAATCGTCCCCCCACTTCCCCCGTCCTCCGAGGCCGGGGTGATCAATATCAGCATCCCAAACTCGAAAGACCAAACGCATGTCCACCGCAACGCTCAAGTCATCCGGGCTCGAAGGCCAATCCGCTGGCAAGACCGCTGTCTGCTCCGTCGCCCAGGGCGACCTCATCTACCGCGGCTACGAGATCCATGATCTCGCCGAACACGCCACATTCGAGCAGGTCGCCTACCTCCTGCTCGTCGGCGAAAAACCCACCGACTCACAACTCGCCGAGTTCAAGAAAGAACTCGTCTCCGAGCGTGCCCTCCCCCAGCAGGTCATCGACTACCTCCAGGCCGCGGGCCCCATGCTCAAGCATGGCTCCGCCGTCCCGATGGATGTCCTGCGCACATGCGTCTCCATCCTCGGCAATCTCGACGACCACTCCCAGGCGACCACCCACCAGGCGAACCTCATCAAGTCCAAACGCCTCACCGCCAAAATCCCGACCATCATCGGGCACATGCAGAACATCATCGACGGACGCGAGATCGTCCCGCCGAATGCCAAACTCGATCACGCCGCCAACCTGCTCTACATGATCACGGGCGACAAGCCCACCCCCGAAATGGCGCGCGTGATCGATGTCTCCCTCATCCTCTACGCAGAGCACGACTTCAACGCGAGCACATTCGCCTCCCGCGTCATCTCCGCAACACTCTCGGATATGCACGGCGCCGTCACCGGCGCAATCGCCGCACTCAAGGGCCCGCTGCACGGCGGGGCAAACGAAGCGGCGATGGACATGCTCCGCGAGATCAAGCATGACATGGGCAAGGGCGTCTCCGTCGAAAACTGGATGAGCAAGGCCTTCGCCGACAAACGCAAACTCATGGGATTCGGGCACCGCGTCTACAAAAACGGCGACCACCGCGCCCCCATCCTCCACAAACTCGGGCGCGTTATCGCCGAGCAGAAGGGAGCCGAGGCAACCGAGTGGTTCGACATCGGCGAGCAGGTCCAGAAGATCATGCTCGACGAAAAGCAGATCTTCCCCAACGTAGACTTCCCCTGCGGCATGACATACTTCGTCATGGGCATCCCCATCCCGCAGTACACGCCGATCTTCGTCGCCTCCCGCATCACAGGGTGGGCCGCGCACATCATGGAACAGCACGCCAACAACCGCCTGATCCGCCCAATCGCCGAATACGTCGGCCCGCCCCAGCGCCGCTGGAACGACTAACCCCCCCACCAACTCCCCCCACCAACTCCCCCCACTTCCCCTCCCCCTCCCCAACGCAAACCAACCCCCGAGCGATCGGGGGTTTTTCGTGCGCCGCCCCCCTCCGCTACACTGAATACCCCGGAACACAATCGAGAACGACCCGCATGCCCACCAAATCGCCCACCATCAATCCCCTCCGAGCGCTCAACGAAGAGTTCCTCCAGACCGAGAAGCAGATCATGCTCGGCGGCGGGCTCAAGGCGATCGAACGCCAGCACAAGAAAAACCGCAAGACCGCACGCGAGCGCATCGACGCCCTCATCGATACTCCCGACTCCTTCTTCGAACTCGCCCTCTGGTCGGCGCACAACATGTACACCGAGTTCGGCGGCGCGCCCGCCGCAGGAGTCGTCACCGGCATCGCCCCCGTCGAGGGCCGCCTATCCATGATCATCGCCAACGACGCGACCGTAAAAGCCGGCGCGTTCTTCCCGATGACCTGCAAAAAAATCATCCGCGCCCAGACCATCGCCCACGCCGCACGCCTCCCCCTGCTCTACCTCGTGGACTCCGCGGGCGTCTTCCTCCCGCTCCAGGAAGATGTCTTCCCCGATACAGACGACTTCGGGCGCATCTTCCGCAACAACGCCATCATCTCCGCGGACGGCGTCACCCAGATCGCCGCCATCATGGGCTACTGCGTCGCCGGCGGCGGGTACCTCCCCGTCCTCTGCGACACACTCCTCATGACCGAAGGCTCCGGGCTCTACCTCGCCGGGCCCGCGCTCGTCAAAGCCGCCATCGGGCAGGATGTCTCAGACGAAGACCTCGGCGGCGCAACCATGCACGCCAGTATCTCCGGCACCATCGACTTCAAAGAGCCCGACGACGAAGCCTGCATCACCCGGCTCCGTTCGCTGATGGCCAAGAACAACGCCGTCGATCCCATCATCTCCTTCAACACCGAGCAGGCATCGCCCCCCACCGAGCGCAAGCCCGCCGATGTGTACGACATCTTCTCCGACCAGCAGGGCGCGCAGTACGACATCCGAAAACTCATCCAGTGCATCGTGGATGCCCCCGCAAAAAAATCCTCCTTCGATGAATACCGCCCCAACTTCGGGCAGACCGTCGTCTGCGGGTACGCCACCATCGACAACCATCCCTGCGCGATAGTCGCCAACCAGAAAACCGTCTGTCGCCCCGCTGAAGGCGGCGTGCAGATCGGCGGCGTCATCTACCACGACTCCGCGGACAAAGCCGCTCGCTTCATCATGGACGCCAACCAGAAGAAGCTGCCGCTCGTCTTCATCCACGACACCACAGGCTTCATGGTCGGTCGCGAGTCCGAGCAGCACGGCATCATCCGCGCCGGCGCAAAGATGGTGAACGCCATGAGCAACACCGTCACGCCGAAGATCGTCCTCATCACGGGCGGCTCCTACGGCGCGGGCAACTACGCCATGTGCGGACGCGCATTCGATCCCTTCCTCACCCTCGCGTGGCCCAGCGCCAAGTGCACCGTCATGGGCGCCGCACAGGCGACAAACGTCCTCGCCATGATCGAAGAACGCTCCCGCAAGCGCAAGGGCGAAGAAATCGATGAGGAAACACACAAACAAATCCTCGACGCCATCTCCGCTTCATACAACGAGCAGCAGGACATCCGCTACGCCGCCGCCCGAGGGTGGATCGACCGCATCATCCAGCCCCACAACACCCGACGCGAACTCGCCGCCGCCCTCGCCATGACCCGCGACTGGGACCGCTCAAAGCCCCTCCGCACCGGCGTTCTCCAGACGTAGATTCACCTACATCAATGCATGAGATCCGCATAAGTGTGCAATCCAACCTCCCATGCCCTCAGCGAGGTATAATCATCCCATGACTGACAACACCAACGGATCTTCCTGCTCCACACGATGCTGCGGCTTGGGCACCATCCTCCTCATGGTCGTCATGCTCGCCGGGGGCTTCGCACTCGGGCACTTCGCCGCCGACATGAACTGGATCCGCGGCGGCTCCCCCAAACTCCCCGAAGCAAAGCAGAACGCGAACGGTTCTTCCACCTCATCCCGAGGCCGCAACGAACGCCCGACGCAAGAAGATGCCGAAGCCGCTGTCGATGACGCCACCGAGCACGAACCCGAACTCCCCCAGATGGATGCCGCAGAAAACACGGATGAAGCAGGCGACGACTCATCCGGCAGCTGATCCTACCCGCACAACCCAAAATCAAACAGGCCCACGCAAATCGCGTGGGCCTTTCGTTTGGGCAACTTATTCTTCTAACACTCACGCCGCATCGAGCAGGCGGTTGATCAGCGCGTTCACGAAGCTAAGCCGCGACCCGCAGAACGTCTCTTCCGTCTCCCGCACCGCGTCCTGGCGCGCCTGTTCGAGCTCGCCCGCGATCTTCCGCAGCGTCTCCGGCGCCTCGTGCTCCCACCGCTCCATCAAAACCTGCACATTCTCCAGCTCCTGCTCGTCGAGCCATACCGTCTGGCAGCCGGGGCACCGATCGACATACACACCAGAATCACCCGCGTAGTTGATCACGTCCATCACGCTGCAGCACAACGGACACCGCAGCTCGCGCTCCCGCGCAACCGTCGGCACACCGAAGTGCGGCTGCGCCGATTCGAGTATCGCCCGCGACTCGGTATCAAACCGCTCCTCGCGGAGGTTCACGATCTGCCCCAGCGCCTCGCCCGGCACGAGTTCCCCGCCGCACGCATGGCACGTCCAGATCGAAACACCCTCATACCGCAACTCGTGCAGCTCACTCTCACACGCCGGACAATGCATACCGTTCGTCTCCTGAGGCTCTTTCGCCACTCCAACCTTTCGGATCCACCCCGGACCCACGCAATCCACTCCACCCAATCCATCCCACTTCCAAGCCTCCCGCACGCGCACCCCGCACACACCAACCCCGCCAAGCCGATAACGCCGCCCCCGACCCACTAGAATCCTTTCTCTATGCCAGACCGAGTCCGCATCACAGACGTCGCCCCCCGCGACGGGCTCCAGAACGAGCCGAACCAGATCCCCACCGCGAGCAAGCTCCGCCTGATCGAGCTGCTCGCCGCATCGGGCGTGGACGAGGTAGAAATCACCAGCTTTGTCTCGCCGAAATGGGTGCCCCAACTCGCGGACGCCGAGGATCTCGCGCACCAGGTGCGCTCGCTCGCCGAGAGCGTGGCGCAGATCACAGCGGGGTTCCCATCCCGTGTGCGCGCCGCCGAGACGCTGCCTGTTTTTTCTGTGCTCGCGCCGAACAAAAAAGGCTTCGAGCGTGCGCTCGCCCTGCACGATGTCAAATATTTCCCGCTCAAGATCGCGTTGTTCACCGCCGCATCGGAGATGTTCAACAAAAAGAATACGAACGCGAACATCGACGAATCGATCGAGAAGTTCGCGACGATCGTGCCGCGTGCGCTCGAAGCGGGCATGCCCATCCGCTTCTATGTGTCGTGTGCGGTTGAATGCCCCTTCGCCGGGCACACAGAACCGAGCGCCGTGCGCACTGTGGTGGACAAGCTGCTGAACCTTGTGCCCGATGATGCGCGCGCCGGGATCGATATCGATCTGGGGGACACGATCGGCGTCGCCCGCCCAGCGGACATCGCGGCGCTGTGCGCCGAGCACACCGACCTGCTCGCACAAACAACGCTCCACCTGCACGACACCTTTGGCAGGGCAACCGACTGCGTGCGCGCAGCACTGGAGATGGGCGTGCGCTCCTTCGACGGCGCCGCCGCCGGGCTCGGCGGGTGCCCGTATGCATCTACACCCGACAAGCGCGCGCCGGGGAACATCGACTGCGCCGCGCTTGTGCGGACGGTACACGACGCCGGGTACGAAACCGGGGTGGACCTCGACGCGCTGGACGAAGCGAGTTCGTTCGCACGGACACTGGCGGTGGCGACATGATCCGGGTGGAGGTGCATGATTCGATCGCACGCATCGTGCTGGACCGACCCGCCAAGCGCAACGCGCTCACACCCGAGATGCTCGACGCGCTCACCGCGGCGGTGCGCGCTCAGGATGCGGATGCATCGGTGCGGTGCCTGCTGCTGTGCGCCGATGGGCCGACCTTCTGCGCCGGGTTCGACCTGAAAGCCGCCGCGGGGGATACAGACATCCTGCGTGCGCAGCTCGAATCGCTCTCTGCAGCGGTGCGCACGCTCCGCCGATTCCGGACCCCCGTGGTCTGCGCCGCGCAGGGGGGTGCTATCGCCGGCGGATGTGCGTTGCTCGGCAGCGCGGACCTGGTGGTTGCGGATCGAAAAGCGAAGATCGGGTACCCGGTGGTGGCGATCGGGCTCTCGCCCGCGGTGAGCGCACCGACGCTGGAGATGACGATCGAGGACTCGCTCACACGCGCGCGCCTGCTGGACCCCGGGTTGATCACGGGCGAGCGTGCGCACGAGAAAGGACTTGTTACGCACCTCGTGGATCACCCGGATGACGTGCTGGCGTGCGCGCAGGAACTTGCGGAGATGCTCGCGGGCAAGCCGCCGCACGCGGTTGCGCGCACCAAGGCGTGGCTCAATACACTCGACAGAACGAACGACGACGAACCCTTTGCGCGCGCGTTGGGTGTCTCGCTCGCCACTGTTGGCACGGATGAAAACCGCTCGAAGCTCGCAAGTCTCTGGGGCGACAAGGGATAGCCAAGGAACCGATTGCTTATGTCTGAACTCGCACTGCTCGAAATTGACGGCACCGTGGCGACCCTCTCGCTCAACCGCCCAGACAAGCGCAACGCGCTGTCGCTGGAGTTGCTCGATGCGCTGCACGAGAAGACGGGCCTGCTCGCACAGATGCCGGAGGTGCACTGCTGTAGGGTGGTTGGTACGGGTAATAGTTTCTGCGCGGGGATGGATCTGAAGGCGGCGTTAGACACCCCCGGTGCGCCCGGGAGGCTGCTGTCGAGCATCGCGGAGCTGACGATCAAGTTTCGGAACCTGCCACAGGTGACGGTTGCGCGCGTGCAGGGTGCTGCTATCGGCGGCGGATGCGGGTTGGTCGCGGTGTGTGACATCGCTGTTACGCACCGATCCTGCAAGATGGGGTACCCGGAGGTGGACCTCGGGGTGTGCCCGGCGGTTGTTGCGCCGTGGTTGGTGCGCTCGATCGGCGCGGGTCGTGCTCGGCGGGTGCTGCTGTCGGGCGGGGTGATGGACGGCGCCGAGGCGTACCGGCTCGGGTTGGTCGCGCACCTGACGGAGGACGGCGCACTGGACGGGGCGGTTGACGAGATTGTCGGGCGGCTGGGGGACGCGGGGGGGGTGGCGCTGCGGGAGACCAAGCGGCTGCTCAATGACCTGGACGGCGAGGACATCGCGGCGCGCGTCCGGGAGGGGGCGGTGATCAGCGCGGAGGTGGTGGACGGGCCCGAGGCGCGCGCACGATTGGCCGAAGTCTACGGGTAGGCTTCGTGGTGGTGACGCACGGCGCGGGCGCGCAGGGGGTCGGTTGACGAAAACGGGGTCGGAATTGGTCGGAAAACGGCGGTTTTTGTACCGCCAAGCCGGGTAACGGCGGATCATCTATACTGTTGTGGCAGCGCAAGCGGCGTTTGGCTGGTTTCTGTTCGGCGAGAACGTGCGCATGCGGCGGGGAAGGGCCGGGGAGGGGGCGGGAGCCACGAGGGGGGTGGGTCTGACGAGTTTGGCCGGTTGGATGAAGGAGCTATGGGAGCGTGAGCGAAACACGGCAGCCATTGGAGCGCGACGGATCCGGCGTCTACACGCTGACCCTCCGGCAGGAGGGTCGGTCGGTCGTGGTGCTGGACTGGGATCTGCTTCGATCGATCGATCGGACGCTCGATGATGTTGTTGAGGCGAATGGTTTTGTGCTCGCGAGCGATTCGAAGGTGTTTGTCGCGGGGGCGAACCTCCAAGAGATCATGGGGCTCACGGACGCGGAATTGCACGAGTACCTGGAGTTCGGGTCGGCGGTGTTCGCGAAGATTGCGGCGCTGCCCTGCACGAGCGTCGCAGCGATACACGGGGCGGCGATGGGGGGCGGGCTGGAGATCGCGATGCACTGCGATCATCTGGTCGCGGTTGTTGTGGGTGAGGGGAGCGGCGGGCGGGATTACCCGGTGGGGCTGCCGGAGGCGGGGCTGAGCATTTGTCCGGGCTGGGGCGGGACGAACATGCTGCCCGCGCGGATCGACGCGGGCAAGGCGATCGAGATGACGGCGACGGGCAAGCCCGGCACGAGCGCTTCGATGGATGAGCTGGGGTTGTTCGCGGGGGTGGTTGACAGCAAGGATGCGCTGCTCGACGCGGCTAGGCGGGTTGCTCTGGGCGAGAAGGACAAGGAGGCGGGGCGGGCCCGGTGCATCTCGGATGCGGGCAAGGTGCAGGGTGCGCGAGCGGGGCTTGATGCGGTGCGTGGGTCGTTGCCCGACACGCAGGCAGCGCGGGCGGTTGCGGGGTGTGTTGCGGAGGGGTTGGACAAGGGTTGGGAGGCGGCATTGGCGATGGAGCGGCGGGAGCTGGTCCGGTTGCGTTCGACGGAAGAAGGCAGGGGCGCGATCGAAGCATTTTTTGCTAAAACGCGCGCCAAGTCTGGCAAGTAAATATACGCGCGGCGGATGTCATCCGACGGAACGCTGCGAGGGACAGTGGTGGGCGAAAACAAGGAGGCGCGCGGGAGCGTGTAGGAAACGATGAGTGAAGACATCAAAGCTGACCTCAAGAAGATGAAGGGTATTTCGGAGCAGGACGCGGCGATGCTCGCGGATGCCGAGGTGTTGCTCGGTCCTGATCCGGATGAGATGGGGCATGTGCAGAACATGTTCTGGGGGAATCTTCGCGAGGAGCTGGTCTTCCCGTATATCGAGACGGACGCGGAGGAGACGGCGCGGTGCGATCAGCTGATCGCGGCGCTGGACGAGTATTTGCACAACGAGCACCCGTCGATCCAGATCGATCAGGAGCAGGAGATCCCGGAGTGGGTGATCAAGAAGCTGTTTGATCTCGGCGTGATGGGGATGACGATCCCGAAGGAGTACGGCGGGCTCGGGATGGGTGTGACGAGTTATGTGCGGGTGCTGGAGAAGATCGGTGAGTACTGCGGCTCGACCGCGGTGCTGGTGAGTGCGCACCAGTCGATCGGGTGCAAGGCGGTGATGCTGTTCGGCAACGAGGAGCAGAAGGAGCGCTGGCTTGGCAAGCTGGCGACGGAGTGGCTGAGCGCGTTCTGCCTGAGCGAACCGAATGTTGGTTGCGACGCGGGCGGTCAGGACACGTACTGCGAGTTGAGCGAGGACGGGTCGCACTACATCGTGAACGGCGAGAAGAAGTGGGCGACGAGCGGTGCGCTCGCGGGGCTGTTCACGGTGATGGCGAAGCAGAAGCTGCCCAACGGCAAGACGCGCGTGACGGCGCTGGTATGCACGCCGGAGATGGAGGGGATCGACATCTTCGAGAAGAACCGGAGCAAGTGCGGTATCCGGGGGACGTGGCAGGCGCGGATCCGGTTTACCAACGCGCGGGTGCCCAAGGAGAACCTGCTGCACGAGGAGGGCAAGGGGCTGAATGTTGCGCTGACGTGCCTGAACTTCGGGCGGTGCACGCTCAGCGCGGGGATGCTGGGCGGGGCGCGGCGCGCGATGGATCAGGGGATCAAGTGGTCGCGGACGCGGTATCAGTTCAAGCGGTCGCTCTGCGAGTTTGATCTGGTGCAGGAACGGATCGCGCGGATGGCGGGGCTGTGCTACGCGATGGACGCGATGCTGTATATGACGACGGGGTTCCTGGATCGGAAGGACACGGACATCCGGATCGAGACGGCGATCTGCAAGACGTTCTGCTCGGAGATGGGTTGGGTGGTGGTGAACGACGCGATGCAGATCATGGGCGGTGAATCGCTCATGACGGAGAACGAGATCGAGCGGATCTTCCGTGATTCGCGGCTCAACACGATCGTTGAGGGTGCGAACGAGGTGATGCTGTCGTTTATCTTTGGGTACGGCGGCAAGGCGCTCGCGGAGCAGATGCTGGGGATCCAGGAGCGGGTTGGTTGGGACAAGAGCGCGAGCTTCGGGAGCAACATCAGGCGGATCTCGGGGAACATCTTCGACGGGCAGGTGATGGGCAAGGCGATCCCGCTTGCGCTGGAGGTGTATCTGGGGATCCGCAAGGCGCCGCCCAAGATCACGAAGGTGCACCCGAGCCTGAGCGGGTGGGCGGATCGGATCGCGAGGCTTGTGCAGGAGCATGCGCACAAGTTCAAGACGGCGAGCAAGGAGCACGAGGAGAAGATCCTCGAGCGGCAGGTGATCCAGGCGCGGATCGCGAATGTGGCGATCTATATCCACGCGATGATCTGCACGCTCAGCAAGCTGGACATGCAGATCCGGCGCGGGGACGACGGGGTGGAGTTCGAGCGGGATCGTGCGGCGGCGCTGTACTTCCTGGAGCAGGCTTCTGTCTGGATCCGGGCGGA
>JAJDDG010000160.1 GCA_029260435.1 Phycisphaerales bacterium
ACTTCCTGCGGCGGGGGTTCGCCCTCGCCCTGCACGCGGACTGCCTGCCCTTCGTGTACGCCTGCAGGGATTTTGACTTCGATGGTGCGCTTGCGCGGCACGCGCCCGCGTCCTTTGCAGTCCTCGCACTTGTCTTTGATCTGTTCACCCCGCCCTTTGCAGCGCGGGCAGGTGGTCTGCATGCGGAACATGCCGCCCATCCCGGCCTGGATGACCACGCCCTGGCCCTTGCAGGTGTCGCAAGTGACGGGCGAGGAACCCTCCTTCGCGCCGGAGCCCGTGCAGGTTTGGCAGACATCCATGCGGGTGAACTCGATGTCCTGCTCGCACCCTCGCAGGACATCATCGAGCGTGATCAGCACCTCTGTTTCGAGATCGTAGCCGCGCGGCACTCCCCCGCGCCCACCCCTGCGGCCACCTCGCGTCTGCGCACTAAACCCGCCCATTCCTCCACCACCGCCGCCGCCGCCCCCAGCGAAGATGTCGTTGAACATCGAGAAGATGTCATCGACGTTCATGCGGGAGAAGTCGTGCCCGGCTGCGGCGCCGGAGCCGCGCAGCCCCTGGTGCCCGTACTGGTCGTAGAGCTTGCGCTTGGAGTTGTCCGAGAGGACTTCGTATGCCTCGGCGGCTTCCTTGAATTTGGTTTCGGCTTCGGCGTCGCCCGGGTTGCGGTCCGGGTGGTGCTTCATGGCCATGCGCCGGTAGGCGCGCTTGACCTCGTCGCCATCGGCGGTCTTCTCGACGGAGAGGATCTCGTAATAGTCGCGCGTGGTGGGCATTATTGTGAATCAGTTCCCGTTCTCTGCTTCCGAGTCCAAGATTGCAACTAACTCGTCGAACTTCGCGCTCTCAACTGCTGGACGGCCTTGGAAAAAAACATTCTCGTTTTGTGACGCTGTCACAAAAGACTGTTTCGGACCAGTGATCGGTTTTCGATAATCTTGTACGAAATTGCACCCATCCCGAAGCGTCCCATATGGCTTCTCAATGAATCCGGTTACTTCAAATCGGTCGAACGGACTACCACCTAGATTATTCGCACCAGTGGTCGAAACCGTTGTAAAGGCTAGCCATTTACAACTATCTCCATCTGACTCAATGCAAACGAACGGCCGCATCTCCCCGGGGCGCGAACCGGAGTGGTCAAACCCAATCACCTTCGGATCCGACGATAACTCGCTAAGGATGAAATACGCGAGGATGCGTGGCTGAATTTCATTTTCAGTGAGCGCCATGGATTAGCTCTTTGTAAATCGCCTTCATAAATCGAGCCCAGCGCGTGTCCGCGGTGGGCTCGTGGTGTTTTTACTTGCGTGCAGCGCGGTTAGCACACCGCGCCGGCGACGGGGGCGTCGTCTTCCTTGAGGTCGGCCATGATCACATCTGTCGTGAGCATGAGCCCGGCGACGGAGGCGGCGTTGACCAGCGCGGTCTTTGCCACCTTCGCGGGGTCGATGATGCCCGCCTTGACCATGTCCACGTACTTCTCGGTGAGGGCGTCGTAGCCCTCGTGCCAGTCCATGTCCTTGACGTTCTCGACGATGAGGTCGCCATCGACTCCCGCGTTGTCGGCGATCTGCTTGAGGGGGATCTCGACGGCGGCGGAGATGATGTCGAAGCCGACTTTTTCGTCGCCCTTCGCCTTCTTCTTGCCCTCGATGAGTTCGTCCTGCGTGCGGAGCAGCGCGACACCACCGCCGGGGACGTAGCCCTCCTGGGCTGCGGCGCGGGTGGCGTTGAGCGCGTCATCGACGCGGTCCTTGCGTTCTTTCATCTCGACCTCGGTGGAGCCGCCGACCTGGATGATCGCGACGCCGCCGGTGAGCTTGGCGAGGCGCTCCATGAGCTTCTCGCGGTCGTAATCGGAAGTGGAGCGCTCGTGGGCGGCGCGGATCTGCTCGGCGCGGGCCTCGATGTCCTTCTTCTTGCCAGCACCCTGGATAATGGTGGTGTCGTCCTTGGTGATGATGAGCTTCTTGGCATTACCGAGTTCGTTCAATTCGATGGATTCGAGCGAGCGCCCGATGTCCTCGGCGAAGAAGGTGCCGCCGGTGAGGGCGGCGATATCGCCGAGCATCTGTTTGCGCCGATCGCCGAAGCCCGGGGCTTTGACAGCCGCGACCTTGAGCACACCACGCAGGCGGTTGACGACGAGCGCTGCGAGCGCTTCGGACTCGATGTCCTCGGCGATGATGAGCAGCTGCTTGCCGGACGAGGCGACCTTGTTGAGCAGGGGGAGGAAGTCGGCGAGGTTGGAGATCTTCTTCTCGTGGATGAGGATCATCGCGTCTTCGAGGACTGCTTCGGCGGTGGTGGGGTCGGTCATGAAGTAGGGGGAGAGGTAGCCCTTGTCGAACTGCATGCCCTCGACGTATTCAAGGGTGGTGTCGGCGGCCTTGCCGTCTTCGACCTCGACGACGCCATCGGCGCCGACCTTGGCGATCGCCTCGGCGATGAACTCGCCGATCTCGGCGTCGTTGTTCGCGCTGACGGTGGCGACCTTCTTGTAGTCGGCCTTGCCCTTGCAATCGATGGCCTGCTCGTCGATAGCGTTAGCGGCGCACTGGGCGGCGGCGTTGATGCCGCGCTGCACGGCGACGGGCGAGGCGCCCGCTGCGATGTGCTTGAGCCCCTGCGAGAAGATGGCTTCGGCGAGGATGGTGGCGCAGGTGGTGCCGTCGCCAGCCTGGTCGTTGGTCTTCTTGGCGACCTCGATGACCATCTTGGCGCCCATGTTTTCGAGGGGCTCCTCGAAGGAGATTTCTTTCGCAACAGAGACGCCGTCCTTGGTGACCGACGGGCCGCCGTAGGACTTCTGGATGGCGACGTTGCGCCCGTTGGGGCCCATTGTGACCTTGACGGCTTTGGCGAGGCGCTCGAGGCCCTTCTTCATTTCGAGAAGAGCGGCGTCGTGGAACATGATCTGTTTAGCGGACATCGGAAACTCCTAAAGGCATCAGGCACCAGGGATCAGGCATCAGGGAAGAGATGCGCTACCTGTGCGAGTTGCTTGATTCAATACTTCTGATGAGGCCGGCGAGGATGCGGCCGAGTTCTTTCGCGATTGATTCCAGTTCAGTGAACGACTGCTCGCAAAGAAAACCAAGCTGCTCTGCGATAGTGAGTTGTGTTTCGACTTCGTAGAGTGAGCCCCGTGCAATACGCAGGAAGCGCGAATAGTCGTTTGTCTTGCCGCGGCCGTAGCCCTCGGCGATGTTGCTTGGGATCGAGACGGCGGCACGGCGCAGCTGGGAGACCAGACCGAACTTCTCGGCGCGGGGGAACGCTGTTGTGGCCTTGTAGACGTTGAGCGATAACTCAACGCCACGTTGCCACGCGAGCAAATCCTTATATGACGAGATGGTCTGGTTCATGCTGATGCCTGGTGCCTAGTGCCTGATCCCTTCTTCTTAGCCTTCGAGGAGACCGAGCAGTTCGGACTCGCGGAGGATGAGGTGGGAATCGCCCTTGATCTCGACCTCGGAGCCGGCGTACTTGCCGTAGACAACGGTGTCGCCCTTCTTGACGGACATGGAGGCGCGCTTGCCGTTGTCCATGAGCTTGCCGGGCCCGACGGCGACGACCTTACCTTTGACGGGGCGCTCCTTGGAGGACTCGGGGAGGTAGATGCCGGATTCGGTTTTGGTCTCGTTTTCGATGGGCATGACGAGAACGCGGTCTTCGAGGGGCTTGACTGCCATTGGAAAAATCTCCGTGTTGCTTTATCGCGCGCTGAGCACGCCGGGTTCTTCTGGGATATCGATCGCCGGGCTATCTGGCTCGGCGTGGACTGTGAAGCTGGCGAGCGCACGCTCGCGCAGCGATGTTTCGAGCTCGGGGATCAGATGATTCCACGGGCCGCCCTCTTCGAGGTCGGTTTCGGTGCGCCCGGTGGAGGCGAGGTCTTCGGCGTAGGCGATGATGAATTCCGATGAGCGATCCTCGGAAGTGATGTTGACGTAGCGCTGGATGAGGATGTTGTCGGG
>JAJDDG010000161.1 GCA_029260435.1 Phycisphaerales bacterium
CGGTTTCATTCGCGCCGTAGATCTCGTTCGTTGGCGCTTTCCAACCGCGGTTGCTCATGATGATCTCGAAGTGCTGGATCAATCCCTCGATGGAGCCGTACACATCTTCCTTGCGGGGCTTGGAGTGCTTGCCGTCGGCGAAGGTATTGATCGGCGCGCCCTCGAGCGGCTTCCAGACCTTGTCGGAGATGAGATGGTCGATGATGTGCATGCTCTGGCGGATCTCTTCGATGCGCACCTGGAAGCGGGCGTACACGTCGCCATCGGTATGGACGGGCACCTGGAACTGCACGGCTTCGGCGCCCTGCCCGTCCCAGTTGTTCTCGTAGCAGAGGTACGGGTCGTCCTTGCGGAGGTCGCGCACCACGCCGGAGGCTCTTGCGCAGGGCCCGGTGAGCGCCCATGCTGTCGCGTCTTCTTTAGTGATCGCGCCGATGCCGACGGTGCGGTCGAGGAAAATGCGGTTGCGCAGCACGAGCTGTTCGAGGTCCTTGATCGCCTGCGGCACTTCCTTGTAGATCAGATTCCGGACCATCTGGAGGAAGACCTCCTCGTCCGGGATCTCCTTCATGATCCCGCCGACGCGCGTCCAGTCTGGGTGGAAGCGCTGCCCGGAGATGTAGTCGCAGATGTCGTTGATCTTCTCGCGCACGTTAAACGCGTAGAGGAATCCTGTGAACGCGCCGAGGTCCAGCCCCGCCGCGCCGACGCACAGCAGGTGGTCCTGTATCCGTCCGATCTCGGCCATGATGGTGCGCAGGAGTTTGCACTTGGGCGTGATGTCGATATCGAAGAGTTTCTCGACGGCGTGGTGCCACGCGATATCGTTCGAGATCGGTGAGACATAATTCATGCGCGACACGATGGTGACGTACTGGTTGTAGTCCAGGTGCTCGCCCAGCTTCTCGAAGCCGGAGTGCAGGTACCCGATGTGCGGCGTGACGCGCGCGACCCGCTCGCCGTCCAACTCCAGCACGAGGCGGAGGGTGGTGTGCGTCGCGGGGTGCTGAGGCCCGAAGTTGAGCGTCCACCGATCCTCCGAGTGGACATGGTCCTTGAGGTACTCGGTGGTATCGACGTCGACGCCGTACGCGTCGCCGGCCGGCTTGAGGGTGTAGGGCACGGATCGGTCCTCTCGGGTTCGGGCGGGTCATCGTTGATCGTTGCCCGGGGGTGCCAAGTATAGAAGCCGCCCGATTTTTCGACTTCACGGTCCGCGAATGATGAGTTCCCCCGACGAATCGCTGCACCGGATTGGGGCTGCGTGGGGCACCGATCGCGCCGTTCACAGGTGCTGGAGATGGGACGAGGTGGCGAGGGCGGGGCGAATGGGGGGTGGGGGGGGGTGAAGATGGGGAAGAGTTACCGCTTCTCCCGATAATGCATGCGGCACAGGGTCTATTACACAGAATCCACAGGAAGATCCTTTGTATCCGGCCGCTGGCGTGATATAAGTCGTTTAACAACAATATTTTGCGTTCTTATTCGGACACGCGGTTTTTGTATGCCTCGCTCCGGATCAGGACGCGACAGGTCAAGGAAGGCACGAAGAAATGAGCCGGGTGCGCGCAACGGAATGCGACGCGGGTGGGATCCTCCGCTCGAGCGGTGGGACGGGCGGCGTCTTGGGAGCACCCCAGGACAGGCGGTCGTCTTCCATCGCGATCCGGCTCTCGCGCGTGCTCTCCGGTGTGCAAACTTCCCCAGACCCTCGCAAGACCAACCAGTTTGCGAGCGATACAGTTACAGCGATGCAGGCAAGACACCCAAATTCCGACTGGCTCACCTGCGAGCCCATCGATGCCGACTCGCCGGACAACGGCTCGGTCGAGGCGCACGCTGGGGGTGTTGTCTTAAGGCCGCTGGGCGATCTGAACGACGCCAAGAAGGTGAAGCAGTTCTACCGTGCGTGCGAGACGCTCCTCAATCAGCGTGTCGAGCGCGTCGTGCTTGATCTCTCGGGTGTGGACAAGGTGGATACCAAGCTGCTCGCGGCTCTGGTCGTGCTCCGGCGCAAAGCGACAAGCGAGGGGCTCGATCTGCGGGTGTACACCTCGCCGAGCGTGTACGAGTGGCTGCAGGTCTGTCGCATCGACCAACTCATTGATCACAGTGACGCCGGCAACGCGGGGCATTCTGTGATCGAGGGTGCGGCGTAAGCTCGGCATATCAATCAGGTACGAGTACATGTCCGATCGAATAGATGAGCAAAGTCTGTTCGTCCGCGGAATACTTGAAAAACACCTTGAGTAGATGTGTTTCCCCGTCTTGGGAGAGCCGCGATTCAAACACCTGTAAGCCAGGAAGTTCAGCTGGCGGAACAGATTTTCTGCTCAGAGCCACGGGTGATTCGCACAACTCTCCAAGCATGTCAAATGCGAATACACGAACCGGATGCGGGAGCGCCGTCAGGCGTGCTTCTGCCCGTGATGAAAGGCGCGCGTCAAATGGCATCTCTCAGCCGAGTTATGACATCGGTTAATGAGGAGCCACCACCGCTGCGAAACTCTTTGTCTGCTTCGATGAAATCAGAAATCGGAAGTGTGTTGGAGGATTCCGTCTCGTACAGCTTCGTGAAGTAATCTTGCATAGATTGCGAAGTGATCTCTGCATCAGAAAATGCGTCGGGACCAAGAGTCCCTCGTGCATCAGTCCAAGGTGATTCGTGATGACTCTTTGCACGCAAGCCTGCTGCTGAGAGGTGCCTATACCCAGCCCATACCGACTGAATGAGCGCCTTGTCCTCGCGCGAAAGAGTTTCGGGATCGTACGCTTCGTGCGGTGGAATCGAGTTGCCCTTGTAATCCGCGAAGGTGGGATAGACGCTTCGGACTACTGGACCATGAGTCCAAGCCTCAATCTTGCTTTCGAAGAGAGGCCTAGATCGAGCTGCTAAAGACCAACCTTGCGCGTAATACAAGAGCTTCTGTAAGCGCATATGCGTAACAGGTTCACTCTCGGGCTCGCTCTCAGCGAGTTTGAGAAAATATCTAGCTACCGCGACGGCACGATCCAAGAAGTTGCCTCCGTATGAATGTTAGCATTTTGTAAGACAAATTCAAGAGTGAAAACGAGATTGGCTTTACATCGGGATTCCTACCCCTCCGGCTTCATCATCGGGAAGAGGATGACATCCCGGATCGTGCGCTGGTTGAGCAGCAGCATGCACAGGCGGTCGAGCCCGAGCCCCATACCGCCCGTCGGGGGCATGCCGACTTTCAGCGCGTTGATGAAGTCCT
>JAJDDG010000162.1 GCA_029260435.1 Phycisphaerales bacterium
TCCCCCGACTCTCTCAATACTATTTCAGGCGCCCCGATATCACCCACAAAAACCTCCCCCGCATATCCCCGCGCGCACCCCTTCATTAATCCGGCCTTCATCCCCGCGAGCGTCACAGTCACATCAGCACGGACAACAACCCCTCCCCCACACGCCTCCCCCGTATCGCAATCCATCCCACTCGGCACATCCACAGCAACAACGCCCGCGCGCGCACCATTGATCCCCTCAACACATCCCTTCATCACACCGCCCACCGCGCGATCCAACCCTGTCCCCAACAGCGCATCGAGCACAAAAACCACATCCCCCAGCTCACCTGCAATCTCAACCACCCGCGCCCGCGCATCGTGCTCCGTTACCACCTCCATCGCAATCCCCATCCGTTCGCATATCCGCGCGTTCACCCCCGCATCCCCCTTGTACGCCCCAGCCGCCCGCGTCATCACCACACGCACACCCCACCCTCGATTCACCAGTAGCCGCGCCACAGCGAACCCATCCCCTCCGTTGTTGCCAGGCCCGCACACAACCAGCGCCGATCCCGTATCCCCGTACCGATCAAGAATCACTTGCTCGATCGCCCGCGCAGCATTCTCCATCAGGACAATCCCCGGGATCCCGTACTCCTCGATACACACCCGGTCCACCTCGCGCACCGCCGCCCGCGTCACCACCCGCACCCGATCGCCCGTCAATATCAGCCCGCCGTGCATGCACACCATCCTATCCGCTACCGTTGTGTCCCCTTGCAACTCCTCGATCCCATCCTGACTGTTCTGTTCATTCTCCTCGCCATCCTTGCAGTTGGTGGGGGGGTGTACTACACCGTTGTCTTCCGCCGCACCCGCCGTGCGCGCAAAGCACTGCCCACCGCACGCACCGGTCTCTCCCTCCCCCCGCCCGACCCGGCGCCATCCGTCTGCGTCATCGTCCCCGCGCACAACGAGCAGCGCACTATCGCCGCCGTCGCGCACGCCCTCCTCGCACAGGACTACCCCGACCTCTCCATCATCTTCGCGCTCGACCGCTGCACCGACGACACAAAATCAATCCTTGAGCGCATTATCAAAGAGAGCGGGGACGTCGGGGCGCGCTGTTCAATCCTGATCAACGACCACTGCCCCAACGATTGGGCAGGCAAGACCCATGTCCTCTGGCGCGCCGCGACCGAATCCCCCGAAGCAATCCAGGCCGAGCGCCTACTCTTTATCGATGCAGACACCGCTCTCGATCCCCGCTGCATCAGCGCGACCGTTGCCCTCCAGACCGAGCGCAACCTCGGGCTCCTCTCCCTCATGAGCACGCTCACCACAACCCACCCCTTCGAGCGCACAGTCCAGCCCGCCGCCGCCTTCGAGCTCGTCCGCCAGTTCCCCCCCGATTATGTAAACGACCCCACCAAGCGCCGCTCCTTCGCCAACGGCCAATTCATGCTCTTCACCCAGTCCGCCTACCAAACCCTGGGCACACACGAGCGTGTCAAAGACGCACTCCTCGAAGACCTCGCCTTCGCAAAGCTCCTCTCCCGCTCGCGCTATCACACACCAACTTCCGACCCCGAGCACAGCCGGGTGGTGGGGGGGTGCCTCTTCGCGGACGGCATGTTTACCTGTTCCATGTACGACTCCCCCGAATCATTCCGCAAAGGATGGAAACGCATCTACCAGGAAGCCGCAGACCGCAGCCCCAAGCGGCTCCGCTCCTCCGCCAACCGCCTCTTGCTCTCATCCGTCGTCATGCCCGCTGCCGCGCTGGGCTGCATCATCGGCGCACCAATCGCGTCGCTCTTCCTCGCGGACAACGCCCTCGCCACAACCCTCCTCTTCGTCGGTACCCTCTCCCTCACCGCCGCCGCCCTCGCCCTCGCCGAGGTCTACCGCGCCCAGAAACTCCCCGCCCTCTCCATCATCTCCTACCCCGTCGGCGGATGGATCACCGCCTCCATCCTCACCGAAGCCGCCCGGGACCTCGAACACAACAAACCAACCGAGTGGGGCGGCAAAGCCTACACTCGCCCAACCCCACCCACCAAGACATGAACACCGCACACACATCAGGCAATCTCCGCGGCGACGCCGCTCTCAAGGTCTACGGCCGCCGCGCCGTCATCGAAGCCCTCGAGTCCGATTCCGTCACCGTCGATCACGTCGTCATCTGCCCGACCGAAACACACTCGGACTTCCGCTCGCTCGTCAAAGAACTCTGCGACCACCAGCACGCGATGTTCACCAAGGTCGAGCGCAAAGAACTCACCCAGATCTCGGGCGACACCCGCAACGACCAGGGCGTCTGCGCCCACGTCCGACTCAAACACATCAACGACCTCGATACCTTCATCGACTCCCTCAAAGGCCCCGGCGCACGCCTCCCCGCGCCAGTCCTCGCGCTGGACAACGTGACCAACCCTCAAAACGTCGGCATGATCGTCCGCACCGCCGTCGCCGCAGGCATGCGCGCCATCCTCTGGCCCACGCACGGCTCGCCCTGGATCTCCGGGCTCGTCGTCAAAGCATCCGCCGCGACAGTATTCCAATGCCCCATCGTCACCTCGCCCACCCTCGCCGAAGGCATCGACGAACTCCGTGCCGCGGGCTTCACGACCTACGCCCTCGCCGCGGGCGATGGCGCAACCAACCTGTATCAAACCGAGCCCGACCACCGCGCCATCTTCATCGTCGGCTCAGAAGCAGAGGGAATTTCCCCCGAGATCCTCGACCGCGCCGACCACCGCATCGAGATCCCTATGGCCGAAGGCGTCGAATCGCTGAACGTCGCCGTCGCCGCATCACTCGTTTGCTACCACGCCGGCAACGCCGTTCGTGTGTGATCGATAAGCTCCACCCCATGCGCATCCTCCTCACAAACGACGACGGCATCCGCGCACCTGGCATCGCCGCGCTCTACGACGCCGTCGCAGACCCCACAAACAGATTCGGCGGCCCGCTCGCCGAACTCGTCTGGCCCGTCGCACCACTCACCGTCCAGTCCGCAACCTCCCACGGCGTCACCTTCGACCGCCCGCTCATGACAACACACGAACAACTCGCGGATATCCATCTCGCGGGTAACAAGGTGGGTGGGGGGGGAAGTGGGGAGGAACGTGGGGGGGTAGACGGCATAGCAGTTGATGGCCGCCCCGCCGACTGCGTCAAACTCGCACTCTGCTCACTCTGGCCCGAGCGCTTCGGCGCAGGCACGCAGCCAGACATCGTCCTCTCGGGCATCAACGCCGGCGCGAACTGCGGCATAAACGTCATCTACTCAGGAACAGTCGCCGCCGCCATCGAAGCCGCCTTTCTCGGCATCCCC
>JAJDDG010000163.1 GCA_029260435.1 Phycisphaerales bacterium
CGAACCGCAGCGCGTCCTCGATGTTCGTCCCGCTTGCGGCTTTGTGGTCGAGCGTGAACTCCGGTGGACCTTTGCCCGAACCCCAACCCGCCTGCGGCGTTGCCAGCGCGATCGACTTGCCGTCGAACACGACAACACCCATCAGATCATCCGCACCCGCCTTGCCCGCGGCGCGCTCGATCCACGATCGCAGCGCCACCGTCGTGGGCACGCGCTCGCCGTATGGATCGGTGAAACGCATGAACTCCCGCACCGAATCGCTCACGTCTACGACAACCACCACCGCCAGCTTGTCGCTCGTCCGCACCGCCGCCGCCCCGGCGAGCATCGCCGCGATCAGCCCCACCAGCACCGTCCGCAGCACCACCGCCGACCATTTCCGCGCCGCGGTCATCCCGCTGAACCACCGCAGGCCCGCCCACCCCAGCGGCAGCGCCAGCGCGATCAGCGTGAGCCAAATCGGATTCTCGAACGTCAGCGTCACGCACAAAGTGTACGCCCCATCCTCTTCCTGCCATTTTCTTATTTCTGCCGCGCCCCCACCCCGAGCGTCGATACCACCAAGGCATGCCAACCTCCGCCCGGCCCAACCCGCGCCCGCTTTTTTCGCCCGACCCGGGGTGGCTCTTCCTCGTCCCCGGGCTCACGATCCTCATCGGCACCGCCATCCTCCCTGCGATCGACGACCTCGCCGAGGCCCGATTCCGACGCGACGAAGCCCGTGCACTCCGCCAATATCAAGCTGATCGCCTGGACAACCACCGCGCCGCACGCGATGCGCTCATCGATGACTCACCCGACCTCTCGATCGAACTCGTTTCGATGCATCTCAACCAGATCCCCGATGACAAAGTCCTGTTCCTCGCGGACCTGCACCCGCCCGATGGCACAGCACTCTCCCCCTTCCGCGAGCTCGATCCCTCGCTCCACCCCGTCCAACCACCCGCACAGCCCGACTCCCTCTTCCACCGCCTCGCGACCGACCGTTCCACCCGCCTCTGGCTCCTCGGCGCTGGAGCGATCTGCACGCTCATTGGGCTCTTCCCTCCCGCTCCGCTACGCGGGACACCCGAGCCATCCTCCCTCTAGCCGCTCGCGCCAAGCCATACAATCTAACTATGACAACCGCGATAGACCACCCGTTCCTCGCCCGCGCCATCTCCACGCTCTCGTCACTCCGCGCCGCCGGCGAACTGAAAAAACTCGTCACCATCGATTCACCGATGGATCCTGTCGTCACCATCGTCAACGACGGCGGCTCGAAACACGACGTGCTCAACTTCTGCTCGAACAACTACCTCGGGCTCGCCAATCACCCCGAGGTCGTCGAGGCGGGCATCAAAGGGATGCGACAGTTCGGCGCGGGCACCGCGTCCGTCCGCTTTATCTGCGGCACGTTCACCCCGCACCATCAACTCGAATCTCGCATCGCCGAGTTCCTCGGCGTCGAGGCGTCGTACACCTTCGTGTCGTGCTGGAACTCGACCGAAGCACTCTTCCCAACCCTCTGCGAACCGGGCGATGCCATCGTCTCCGACGCCCTGAATCACGCCTGCATCATCGACTCCATCCGCCTGGCCGGTGTCATCAAGAAGGGTGTGCACAAGTTCATCTACCAGAACAATGACCTTGCCGATTTTGAATCGAAGCTCGAAGCCGCACGCGAGAAAGCCGCGGATGACCATGTGATCTGGGTCATCACGGACGGCGTCTTTTCCATGGAGGGCTCCATCGCAAACCTCGCCGAGATGCGCACCATCTGCAACAAGCACAACGCCCTGCTCTGCGTCGATGACTCGCACGGTACGGGCGTCATGGGGCAGACCGGCAGAGGCACGCACGAACACTACGGGCTGACCGGGCAGGACATCGACCTGTTCACGGGCACGCTCGGCAAAGCGCTTGGCGGCGCAGCCGGCGGGTACCTCGCCGGGCCCAAAGCCGCGATCGATATGGTCGTCCAGCGCGCACGCCCGACTCTCTTCTCTAACGCCCTGCCAGTCTCCACCGCGTGTAGCGCGGACAAAGCGATCCAGATCCTCATGCGCGAGCCGCAGCGCGTGCAGAAACTACGAGACAACGTCGAGTATGCGCGCACAAAGATCCGTGCCGCGGGTTTTCAGGTCATCGAGTCCCCCACCGCGATCTGCCCGATCATCGTGGGCGAGACATCCAAAGCCATCGCGATGAGCAAACAACTGCTCGAACTTGGCGTGTACGTCATCGGGTTCGGGTTCCCGGTTGTCCCCGAGGGCGAGGCGCGCCTGCGCGTGCAGATCTCGGCGGCGCACTCGACAGAACATCTCGATGCGCTCGTCGATGCGCTCAAGAAACTCTAAAATTCAAATCACTTACCCCGCCCCGTTGCAGGACGCTGTCACCCGCTTGAGGATCTTCGCCTTCTCGTCGGGCACCTCGTCGAACGCGACCCCAACGGCGTGCAGAAAAAGCCCCTCCTGCCTGCACCACACGCACCGCGCATCGAGCGTCACGCACTCCGAATCGTCGGACACCGTGACTTTGCGCGTCTTCCCCTCCTGCCACCGACGCTGCATCTTCAGACGCATCCCCCGCTCGGACATGTCCACCACCTGCCCCTTGTCGCACCAGATGCCGTGCACCGAACTACGCTTCGAGTTTCGGCGTTCCTTGATCGACTGCCCGATCCGCCCCACGACATCCTTGAATGTGCTGTCCTCTCCTGCCATGCCCCCCACATCGGCCCCCCCCATACCCTCCAGCGCGCCCCAGCACCAGTTTTTCCAGCAACCCCGGTTCTCGCAAGCAACCACCCGTCCTATCCCGCACGATCCGTACATCTCCCCGCCCGGATAACGACGAGCCGTGGAATACCCTGTGCACCCCGGGTGTTCACCCCGATGACACCCTCTAACGCACCCTCCGGGAGGCAACCGACCATGAAGCGCATCCTCGACAACGCATTCACCGTAGGCGTCGTTCTCCTCGGCGCATTCGTCCTCTTCCGCGTCTTCTCCCCCATGCTCTTCCCCGCCGAGAAGCCGTCGGTCTTCGCCGATGCCATCACACTCCCCGCCGCGCTCGAGCAGTCCAAGGCAACCGGCAAGCCGGTGTTCGCTGTCGCGTCTGCCTCGTGGTGCGGCCCATGCCAGAGCTACAAAAAGGGTGCGCTCGTCGATCCGAAGGTCGAAGCCTGGCTCACCGAGCACACCATCCCCGTCTACATCGATGTGGACGAACACTCCACCGACGCACAATCACTCGGCGTCTCGTCCATCCCCGCGACATTCCTGCTCAATGCGGACGGGCAG
The DNA here is from genome assembly GCA_029260435.1 of Phycisphaerales bacterium. GTDB lineage: Bacteria > Planctomycetota > Phycisphaerae > Phycisphaerales > UBA1924 > OFTM74. The sequence continues at coordinate 3,291 of JAJDDG010000163.1, forward strand.
ATCACAGCACGCGCCCAGGGCAAACTCTCATCGCGCTCGCTCATCGATTGGCTCAACTCGAACACCGAGCAAATCACCGCCGCCGCACCGTAGACCGATCGACTACGGCTGCGCGTCAACCACCCGCGCCGCCCACACCTGGCTCGTCGGGCGTTCGTCGTCGCCGAAGATCGCCCCGCGCTGGCTCGTCCACATCATCCACACGCCGTCGTTGCTAAAAACGGGCAGCCCGTCGAACCCGTCGGCGTGCGTGATCCTTCTGGTGCGCCGCCCCTCGGTGCCCTTCGCCGGGTCTCCCTCGATCGCGAACACCTCGTAGTTCCGGTGGCTCACCTCGCTCGTCGCGTACACGAGGTACCGACCGCTCGGGTGCCAGAACGGTGCCCAGTTCACGTGCTCGTTGTCTGTCAGCTGCACTTCTCGTTCGATCCCGATGATCGCGCCACCCGAATCGAACCGCAGCTTCGAGATGAATAGCTGCAGCAGGTTGTTCCCCTTGCGGTCCGAGCGGTAGCAGATCCAACCGCCATCGGGCGAGAAGAACGGCCCGCCGTCGTACCCGTCCGCCTCAACGATCTTCCGCTGCACGTTCGTGTACAGATCGATCACCCACAGATCCGCGCCGATATTCCCAGGCTCGATCGACGCGAACACCACATGCCGCCCGTCCGGCGAATACGCGCACTCCGCGTCGTACCCGCCCGGGCGCTCGAACATCGGTGTCGGCACCGATGCGCCATACGCGCTCCCGCCATTGATCGCGGGGACCGCCATCGTCACAACATCCATCTCGATCGGGAACGCCCACCGGTACCGCCCCGTCCCGCGCTGGTACCCCGGCTGATCTTCCATCTTCGGCGCACCAATCGTCGAACCGAAGATCACCGTGCCAGGCTCCGTCGGGTGGAAGTACCCGCAGGTGTTCGCCGAGCCCGGCTCGCTCAGCAGGATCGCCTTGTGCATCCCCGTGATATCACCCCTGTTGTTTTTTTTCAGTTTTCCGACGTACATCGAATAATGCTCGTCGGGCTCCTCCCCTGCCGGTGGACGCACCACCGCCTGGAAAATAATCCAGTCCCCCGTCGGATCGAAGTACGACTCCCCGGCCTTCACCCAGTCCTCCGCGAACGTCAGCTGCACGTAGTCGCTCAGCGAGCCAGCTTCCCCGTCGTACCACCCCTGATCGCGCACATCAACGCTCGCCCGTTGCTGGTGAGCGCACCCGCCCGCGATACCCACACAAATCAGCCCGATACCCATCAACGACGCATTCATATTCCGCACAGGAATCTCCTTTCAAGGGGAACCTATGCTACCGACCTCTCGATGAACCGTCCCCCCCACACATCCCGCCTCGACATCGTGCATGCCGCCGCCGATTTCGTCGTCATCAACAAGCCCTCGGGCTTCCTATCCGTGCCCGGAAAAGGGCCCGAGAAACAGGACTGCGTGGTCTCGCGCGTCCGCGAAGCATTCCCGGATGCCGAAGGCTCGATCACCATCCACCGCCTCGATATGGATACCTCGGGGCTCATCGTCCTCGCCCGCACCAAGAAAGCCCAGCGGTTCATCGCCTCTCAGTTCGAGCACCGCACCGTCACCAAGCAGTACATCGCGCTCATCGAGGGCACGCCCCCAGCGGAGTCCGGCGTCATCGATTTCCCCATCCGACCGGATATCGACAACCGCCCGCACCAAATATTCGACCCAGTCCACGGCCGCGCCTCCACAACCAACTACCGCGTCCTCGCGCACGAGACCGACCGCACCCGCATCCTCTTCACGCCCATCACGGGGCGCTCCCACCAGATCCGCGTCCACGCCGCGTTCCCCCAGGGGCTCAACACGCCCATCCTGGGCGACCCGCTCTACGGCGACCCAACATCCGCACCCCGCCTCATGCTCCACGCCGCCCAGCTTTCCTTCATCGAGCCGGGCACCGAGCGTAGAGTGACATTCGATTCCCCCGTTCCTTTCTAGCCCCCCCGGCATTCCGCCGATCAATCCATCATGCCCCCGAACTCTGCCACCCACCCGAGCGAAACATCTGTCCCGCTGGACAAGATCAAGGTGGTCCTCCTCGAGAGCATCCATGCGCACGCAGCAGAATTCCTGACGAGCGAAGGCTTCACCGTCGAAACCATCGCCGGTGCGCCAAGCGCGAGCACCCTTGATCGCATCGCCGACGAAGCGCACATGATCGGCATCCGCTCGAAGACTACCCTCCCCGCGTCCTTCTTCGAGCGCGCAACCAAACTCTGGGCGATCGGGTGCTTCTGCATCGGCACCAACCAGATCGATCTCGACGCCGCAGCATCGCAGGGTGTCGCCGTCTTCAACGCCCCCTTTGCCAATACCCGCTCCGTCGCCGAGCTCACCCTCGCCGAGATCATCGCGCTCCACCGCGGGCTCGCCCTCCGCTCCATGCGCATGCACCGTGGCGAGTGGTGCAAATCCGCATCCGGCTCGCACGAGATCCGCGGACGCACGCTCGGCATCATCGGCTACGGGCGCATCGGCTCGCAGACATCCATCCTCGCCGAAGCGCTTGGCATGCGCGTCGTCTTCTACGACACCGCGAACGTCCTCCCGCTCGGCAACGCCCAGCAGCGCACCTCCCTCGAAGACCTCCTCCGCGAATCCGATGTCGTCACCGTCCACGTCCCCGAAACCGAACAAACAAAAGACCTCATCGGGCGCGAACAACTCGCGATCATGCGCAAGGGCTCATACCTCATCAACAACGCCCGCGGCACCGTCGTCGATACAAACGCCCTCGCCGAGGCGCTCGCCATCGGGCACATCGCCGGCGCCGCGCTCGACGTCTTCCCCGCCGAGCCCGCGTCGAACGACGAACCCTTCGACTCCCCCCTCCTCGGCATGGATCAGGTCATCCTCACGCCCCACATCGGCGGCTCAACCGCCGAGGCGCAGCGCTCCATCGCCGACGAAGTCGCCGTCAAGCTCGCCCGCCTCATGAACAACGGCTCAACCACCACCGCCGTCAACATTCCGAATGTCGAACTGCCCAACCTCCACCCGGACCACCACCGCGTCCTCCACTACCACCACAACGTCCCGGGCGTCCTCCGCAAGCTCAACGAAGCAACCGCCGACCTCGGCGCAAATGTCACCGCCCAGTTCCTCCAGTCCGACCCCAAACACTCCTATGTCATCATGGACGTCGACAGCGCCAAGAGCGAACCCCTCCGCGACCGCCTCGCCGCCATCGAGGAAACCATAAAGGTCCGGATCCTGTGGTGAGCTAGCCAGACTCGGCAGTCTCAGCTTTCTTCAGCATTCGAGCGGGATTGAAAGGTGGCAATGCCAGCGAGGGGAGCCCGGTGCGCGAAAGACATTGCTGAACAAACTCGCGCCAATAAGGCCATAGTGTCAGCATCCCATTCACGTAACCAAATGCTTCTAGGTCCGCCGTGTCAATTGCTTCCGTGCTATCTAATTCGTAATGAACCGCATAGGTTGCTTCAGCGCGAAATACTTCACCGCTTTCTTCTGAACTAACCTTCGGATCTCCGTCGCTTGGAACGTTGTGTCCTTCGAACTTGAAAGAAATTACAACGTTTACCCCTTCGTCGTCGACACTGGCTTGCACCTTAGGATCTCTTAGCACTGCGGCCAAACCACCAAAGTCGGGCATCCCGATCTTGAAAAAACCACGCAATTGCAGAACAGGTTGAATATCGCAAACGCGCAACGAAATATTTGCTGGGTTTCCAGTCTGTTCCGGCGTTGTTGATTTCGTAACCATTGTTCGTCCGATCTCGCTCATGCAGCGAACGCAGGTCCAGCATTCGGGTAATCAGGAAGAGAACCACGATTCAGGCCCTGCCATTGACTAGTACGTTGTCCGAATCGCGGAGCCTGCGGTAACGATGTCGCGTGAACTGGTTCAGGCGGACGAATGACCGCCCATTCGCTCTTTGGATCTTTCTTAGTATCCAACGCTGCGAATAGTGCTCGAACCTGCTGAACACCAAAATAGGCACGCAGCAATCGATCCGTTGACTTCGACTGGATTCGAGAACCAGTTTCGATTCGCGAAACCGTCTCGGCCGCCAAGCCGAGCGCCTTGGCAAGTTGTTCCTGAGTCAAGCCAAGTCTTGTGCGCCGGAGTCGCAACTCGGCGGGCGATAGCAAACCAACAATCACGCGCAGCGCTCCGTTGATCGCCTCATCCGCTTCTGGACCATAAATGAAGTCCCCGGAAACGGTATCACGTGTAACAGGCAACTCGTCAACAACGACGTCATACGAACGGCCATCGTGCTTGACACGCCCCACGTATCGCGTAGTGGCCGCCTCGTAACGCACGCCGTCTTCGCTTTTCCTCTTGTTCCCCTTCGCCATCGGTCACCAGTCCTTTTTGGGTCTACCTCACCTGAGGGTGAGCACTAACAACCTTGATAACAGGATCGTCTGGATCATCTGACAAGATCACCATTTTGAAATATGCGAGGTGGCGCCGAATCCGGATCTCAAGCTCATAGAACACTGTCTGCTCAAATCCCGGATTTTTCTCGTCAACCGCAATGAGGTCGTTCTTGTTTTCGAGAAAAACGACGAGTTCCTCACAGGCCTCGGCGGTCGTGATTCCAAGTTCGCTACGAACGTAATCAAACGCGGTGTCCTTCCAACCAACAACCGGAGGTACGCCGCCAACATGGTGAGAATTCAGTGCACTCAGAATGATAGCGCGCGCTGCTTCATCCGCATTCCGTCGGTTACTAGAGGTGCTCTCCGTTGCCATCAAAGGTCTGGATCCCAAGTGCCCACCAGTTTCTCCGCACAAGTTCCAGCCTAGCCTCCATCGCTAATCACATCCTACTGTTGATTTGACATATGTCAAGTCGGCTGGTAGTCAAGGGGTACTTTAGTGTTTTTTGTTAGTATTATGGGAGGTGGTAATCGCTATCAGCCCTCCGTCTCAACCAATCCCTTCAACAACCCCGCCATCTCCCGCGCCGCAGCACCCCTGTGCGAGCGCCCGTTCTTCTCGGCTGCGCTCAGCTGGGCGCTCGTCCTGCCATCGGGCAACACCAGCAGCGGGTCGTACCCGAAGCCGCCTGTCCCTTTTTCTTCGAACCCGATGACCCCATCGAAGTGCCCCCGCGTCTCCGCGAGCACCCTCCCTTCCGCATCCACAGCGCACATCGCGCACACAAACCGAGCGCCTCGTTCCCCCGCCGCAACACCCGCGAGCGCCTTTAGCAGCTTCGCGTTATTCGCCTTGTCCTTCACCCCGCGTGCGCCATCAACGCCCGCGTACCGTGCGCTCAGCACACCCGGCTCGCCACCAAGCGCATCCACCTCCAGCCCCGAGTCATCCGCGATACACGCCCGCCCCGTCTCTCGCGCGTAGTACGCCGCTTTGATCCGCGCGTTGCCCTCGAACGTATCCGCGTCCTCCACCGGCTCGGCAAGCTCGCTCGCGCCGGGCACATCCGCAAGGCACAACACCCGCACCCCGATCGGCGCAAGAATCCCCCGCACCTCCTCCACCTTGTGCGCGTTGCCCGTCGCCAGCAGGATCTCCATCATCCCTTCCCTCTCCACTCCGCCGGCACGTCCCCGTGGTCCGCCCGGATCACACTCCTGATCCCGCCCCTGCCCCTCCAGTGCGTCACCACCTGCAACCACCGGGGGCGCATCGCCTCGACCATGTGATCGCGCACCGTGTTCGTCACCGCCTCGTAGTAGATCCCCTCGTTGCGGAACGACTGGAAGTACAGCTTCAGGCTTTTCAGTTCCACGCACACCCCGCCGTCCTTCGCTCCCCGCGGCGAGAACCGCACCGTGATCGCGCCGAAGTCCGGGTGCCCCGTCACCGGGCACACACTCGTGAACTCCTCGTTCACGTGCTCAACAACAAACGCCTCGTCGCCGGGCGATGGGAAACACTCAAGCAATGTCGTGTCTGGCATCCCCCGATGGTACCCCCACACACGCCCCGCTACTAGATCAGCTGAACCGCGAAACCAGTTCCTTGATCCGTGATTGCCCGCCCCGGATCAGCAGGCTCTGTCGCAGCAGCCGCAGCGCCTGGTCTTTCGTCGCCCCGTCTTCCTTGCCCCCCTTGATGTACCGGTTGAGCAGGGTCACGCCCATCCCGTTCATCGCCGGGTAGTAGCCAGTGTCTTCGCGAAGACTCGCCTCGAACGAACTCATCGCCTCGTCATACCTCCGCATCTTGAACAACGCGTACCCCAGGCGTTCGTGCGACGCCGCACTCGGGTGCTGCTCGATCGTGGTGCGCAGCGTGTTGCTCATTTCCTCGTACCGTTCGAGCTTGCCCAGGCTCCGCGCGAGATTCATCAACAGGCGAGGCGTCAGGTCCATCACCTCCGCCGCCGCCTCGTACTCCCGCACCGCGTCCCTGTGCCGCCCCAGCGCACTGTAGATCGCCCCGAGGTTCACCCGCGCCTGCCCGCTCAAGGAGTTCACGCTCACCGCCCGCTCGCCGAACGGCAGCGCCTGGCGCGCCTCGTCCAACTCGAGATACGCCGTCGCGAGATTCAGATTTGTCCGGTAGTCATTCGGCTTGATCGTCAGCGCCTTGAGATACGCCCTGATCGCGGTCGGCAGGCGATCCAACAGGTGCTGCATGAGCCCGTGCCCGTACTGCGCGTCGAAGCTCGACGGCTCCGTCTCAGCAGCATGCTCGTACGACGCGCTCGCGCGCGTGTAATCGCCCCGATCCTGGTAGATCTCGCCCATCCGAAGATGCGCCACCGTCAGCGTCGGGTTCCGCTCGATCGCCATCGCCAGCAAGCTCAGCGCCTCGCCGCTCCGCCCCTCGTCGATCAGCACCTCAGCGCGGACAACATACGCCTCCTCGCGGAACACCTCGACCGAACTCTTGTGCTTCGTACACCCACCAATAACAACACCCAGCGCGAGCGCGCCCACCACGATCCATCCGATGCAAGCTCGTCCATGCGCCATACCCGGAACCTTTCCCTATCACGCCCCCCCCACACCAAATCCCACACAAGACCCCTAGCCCCGCCGGAAACGCCAAGATAAGTCCTCACAACGACTTGGGCAACGCTCGACCCCAGCATTGGTGCCCCTTCCCGCCTTATCGGTCGCCCCCCAAACCACTTACGCTTCGATCCACTCCCGATATCCACCGCCCCCGCCTTGCCCGTTCATGCCCCCGCTGTCGCACCTTCCTTCGCCAGCTTTTTGAGCTTGTTCAGATTGAGCGTGTCGAACGCCCGCCCCTTCTCGTCTTCGCCCTTGGGTGTCTCCAGAATCATCGGCCTGCCCGCCAACTCCGCGCGATTCACCACCGCTAAAAACGCCCCCATCGCCACGTTCCCCTCGCCAATATGCGCGTGCCGGTCGCGTCGGCTCCCGCGCCCGCCCACCGAATCGTTCATATGCAGCACGCGCAGGTTTTCCAGCCCGCACACCTCGTCAAACTCATCGAGCACGCCATCCGCGAGCGTTTCCGCCTGCGCCTTCGTCCGTTTCTTCCCCGTCCCGTCGC
>JAJDDG010000164.1 GCA_029260435.1 Phycisphaerales bacterium
TGGCGACGGAGCCGCCCTCGATGAGCGGGGGCAGGTTCTGGGTTGCGCGCTGGGTGTTGACGAGTAGTCTCGGGAGGTGGGCGAGGAAGCCCAGCGCGAAGCGGGCGATGGCGTTGTACTGCTCGGGTGAGACCTTGCCCGATTTGCAGACGAGCAGGAGGGGGCCGCGGGTTTCGATGACCCAGCCGGGTTGGGTGACCATGAAGTCCATGAGGTTTGCGTCGAAGAGGTCGTAGGCGTCTTTGCGGTCTTTGGCTTTGAGGACGAACTTCTTGGAGAAGTTCGGGTCTTCGAGGTCGATGTCGTCGAAGCCGATGGACTGGAAGAGTTTGTCACCGAAGTGCTCGTCGCGGAGGGTGATCTGCCCGAGGTCGGCGTTGATGTTGACGACGCAGCAGGTGAAGAAATAGTGCTGGTAGTGGGTGCGTTTGCCGTCGGAATGGCGTATGGCGTAGTGGTGTTGGAAGAGGTTGAGGGCCGCGGGGTCCAAGCCCGGTGTTGCGTCGGGGAAGGTGCGGGCGGCGTGGAACTGGGAGTAGCGGCGGAGCCCGGTGTTGAAGAGTGAGAAGGGGTAGCTGGGGTTGGGGCTTCTGGCTTCGCGGTAGGCCCAGTCGTTTGCCGTCGCCCAGTTGCGCAGGGCGAGGAGGCGCGCCTGGTGGGCTTTGTGCGCGTAGACGGCGCCGATGATGACGGCGATTACGATGAGGATGATGAGGACGACTTCCATAGTGTTGTTGGCGCGGTACTCCTGCGGGTTTGTTGCAGGGGTACTGTACGGTGGGGCGCTGTGCGGGTCATGTCGGGGATTGTGGGATCGGGGACATGCAGGCGAGAGCGCATGAAAACCCCGCGTTGGTGGGCGCGGGGTTGGGGAGGGTTGGTTGTTGAAACATGCTCACACTGGGAAGCGTGAGCATGCCACCCGGAGGTTGAAGAAGAGCATAGATCCGCTGCGGCGGATCGGTAGTACGGGGATGGAAGGAGGGGGGGAAGCACTGACCCGAAGACGGGTCAGTGGCACGGGGAGAAGACCCCTCACCCGCGCCCCGACAAATCGGGGCTTGCCCTCTCCCCCGCGAGCGGGGAGAGGGAGGAAAGAGCACCGCTTGCAACATTGTTGACAAGCGGTGGCACCCGGCAGGCTCAATGAAAAACCCCGCACCGGGTTGGTGCGGGGTTGGGGGTTTCATATCAAGTTCGCTCGGACATGCTCACACGAAGAAGTGTGAGCATGCCACCCGGTTACGTTGAGGACTTGGCGTCCATGTATTCGTTGAGTGCTTCGCGGAGTTGGTCGGCGAAGCCTTCGTTTTCCTGCTCGGCGAACTTGATGGCCTTCTTCTGGAGGGCGATCGCCTTATCGATATCCCCCTGGACGAAGTAGACGCGGGCGAGTGTGTCGATGATCCCGGGGTCTTTCGAATCGGTGAGTTTGTCGGCCTTGTTGGCGGCTTTCATGGCAAGGTTCAGATCCTGCACATCCTCGGAGAATTCGGTGGCGATCTCCCATGCGATGGCGTTGAGCATCTGAGCGTCGTCGGCAAAGATGTTATTGACGAGCTTGGCACCGAACTTGGCGGCCTGCGCAGGTTGGTTCAGCTCGGTGAGCAGGATTGTGTACTTATAGATCAGGGCACCGGAGAAGAAATCGGGGTAGTTTTCGTAGGCTTCGTCGATCGCGGCGATCGCGGATTCGAAGTTGTCGGCTTCGAGGTGGCGAGAGATCTCGGCACCGAATTTCGAGGCTTTTTCCTGTATTTCCATCTCGGCACGGGCGGCGTCGAGCTGCTTTGCGAAGTCTGCTTTGGCGGAGCTCAGGTCGTAGTTGCTGGCGAGAATTTTTTCCAGGGCTTCGTCCATGCCGCCCATGGGGTGGCCGACCCAGGCGATACGCCCCTTCTTGTCGATGATCATTGCGGTGGGGATACCGTGCTGATCGAGGGGCGTCATATACGTCCCGTAGGTTTTATCGTCGATGTCTGCGCAGACGTGGTAGGGCATTTTGTCGCCCTGGTCCTTGACGAACTTTGCGGTGGGTGTCATGCGGTCGTTGGGGCGGACGGCGACGCCGATGAATGTGACGGTGTCTTTGTGCTCGTTGTGGAGTTCGGTCAGGTGGGGGATGGAGGCGACGCATGGGCCGCACCATGTTGCCCAGAAATCGAGGACGTAGACGTGGTCTTTCTCGAAGCTCTTGATGGCGTCGCCCTGGATCCATGTGACGTTGTCGAGCGTGGGGGCCTTCTCGGCGAACTTTGCGTCGTCGGCGCTGGCGAGGGGCGCTGCGATGGCAATCGCGGCGGCTGCGGCAATTGGGAAGAATCTGGTCATCGGGGGTCCTCCGTTCGTCCGGTCTTGGTTGGGGTCGGCGCGATCGCGCACCAACAGCGGCACATGGGATTGTACGGGAGCGGCACGGATCGGCTGCAGTTGAGGTGGCGGGAGCGGGGGAGGGCATAAAAAAGGGCGTTCCTTAGTTGGAACGCTCGGTGGGGTCGTGGGTTTGGGGATTCACTCAGAATGGGCGCGCGATAAGGAGATGCAAGGAGAGGTAGACCCCCTCACCCGGTCTCACTTCGTTCAACCACCCTCTCCCCCGGCGGGGAGAGGGGGCAGTCAGGATGCTCAGATTGGATTACTTGTCGGCGTCTGGCAGGCCCATGCCTGAGCGGTCTGGGTAGTTCGGGCGCGTGGGCGGGGCGTAGGGGTTGCGCTGGAGTTCATCGAGGAGGTATTTGATCGCGGCGTCGAGTTGTGGGTCGCGGCCATTGAGCATTTTGGAGGGGTCGTCGATGACGTCGATGTCGGGGTCTACGCCGTGGCCCTCGATGCCCCATGTGCCGTTGGTTTCGTAGAAGCCGAAGTTGGGTACGGACATTGAGGTGCCGTCGATGAAGCCGGGGTTGCCGGAGAGCCCGACGAGCCCGCCCCATGTGCGTGTGCCGACGAGTGGGCCTAGCCCGGCTTGTTTGAAGAGGTAGGGGAAGAGGTCGCCGCCTGATGCGGAGAGCGAGTTGATCATCATCGCCTTGGGGCCTTGGTGTGCATCGGAGGGGTAGCGCCAGTCGTGCCCATGCCTGCGCGCCCAGTAGGCGGTGCGGGGTCGGTCGAGCATTTCGATGAGGCGGCCCGGCAGGAAGACGAAGCCGCCGGCGTTCCAGCGGTCGTCGATGATGAGTGCGGGTTTGGTGATCTGCCCGAAGAACTGGCGGTACATGTCGTTCATGCCGCCGAAGACGACGTCGCGTACGTAGATGTAGCCGACCTGTCCGTCGGAGTTCTGGTCTACGTAGTTGCGCATGGATTCGACCCATGCGTGGAAGCGGACAGTGGATTCGGAGGAGAGGGTTTTGACGACGATTTTGCGTGCTTCGTCGTCGATGGTTGGGTTGGTGGAGACGGTGAGCTCGACGATCTGGTTTGCGAGTCCGATGAAGGCGGCCCACGGGTCTTTGGATGTGTCCATCGGGACACCGTTCACCGCGAGGAGGTAGTCGGCGTTGTTGACATCGACGCCGGGTTGGGAGAGCGGGCCCTTTGCGTCGGCGTCCCAGTCTGCGCCGCGGACGATGTTGTCGATGCGGTAGGCACCGTTGTCGAGGGTGAAGTCGCAGGCGAGGAGTCCGACGGAGAGGGAGGGGCCGGTGTCTGATGGGCGTGGGCGGTAGTAGGCGTGCCCGACGTTGAGTTCGGAGATCATTTCCTGGATGACATAGGTGACGTTATCGCGGGTGGCGCAGTCGGCGAGGATTGGTTCGTAGTGCTCGCGGATGGCGGGCCAGTCGATGCCGTGCATGTTGGGATCGTAGAAGTAGTCGCGCATGACGCGCCATGCGTCGTTGAAGATCTGCGTCCACTCTTCGCGGGGGTCGATGTAGACGGTCATGGCGTTTGTGGGTACGGCGTCTTCGAGTTTCTGGTCTGCCTTGGCGTCGGTGATGTAGTGCTTGCCTGATTTGCGGATGTCGATCTTTGAGCCGTCGGCGGAGATTGAGTAGCCCTGGATGTCGGCGGCGACGGTTTTTTCTTCGGGGTCGTCTTCTGTGGGGTCGAAGATGATGACGGCGGATTCGTCGTTGTCACGGCGGACATAGATGAGCTTGGCGTCTTCGGTGACGTTCAGGTTGAAGATAGCGCCGGCATCGACGGGGATGAGGATGGCGCGGCTTTCGAAGTCGGCGAGGTCGATGGTGATGGGGTCAACTTCTTCTTCCTCTTCTTCTTCGGCGTCTTCATCATCATCGCCCGCGTCTTCGTTTTCGTCGGTGTCATCGTCGTCCGCATCTTCATCGGCGTCTTCGTCCGAGTCGAGGTCTTCTTCGTCGGACTCGGGGAGGAGTGGGGAGGCGACGTCTTGACGTAGTGGGAAGGCGAGGATGACTTGTGAGTCTTCGTAGGCGATGCCGGTATCGTTGGGGAGGGAGGAGAGTGTCGGTGAGAAGTTGCGGTCTGAGATTGCGTAGAGGAAGTCGCCCTCGCGGTCGAAAACGAGGTCGGCGGTGTTGAACATCGGGTGGGATGCGCGGGCGAGGTTGCCGTTGGCGAGTTCGTAGAGCCAGACGCAGGCGTTGAGGTTTGCGTCGGCGAGGGTGAGGGCGATCCAGGCGCTGTCGTGTGACCAGAGGATGCTCGGCGCGCCGCCCCATTCGTCGGTGGCGACGGTAGTGGTTGCGCCGGAATCGAGGTTGACGATGTAGGCGTTGCCCGCGTTGTCGGTGTAGGCGAGGTGTTTGGAGTCGGGTGACCACCCGGCGTTGTTGCGGTAGCGGTCGGTGCTTGTGGTGAGTTGACGGGGTTGGGCTGAGGTGTCGGTGGGCATTACCCAGAGTTCGTACTCACCGGTTTGATCTGAGATGTAGGAGATCCACTTGGCGTCGGGGGACCATTGCGGCTGGCGCTCGGCGACTCCCGAGGTGCGGGTCAGGTTGCGGGTTGCGCCCTTTGTCGCGGGGAGGGACCAGATATCGCCCCGCGCTTCGACGGCGAGGCGCTTGCCGGTCGGGGAGAGGGAGGAGGCGCCCATGTGCTTGCTTGCGTCGATGGGTTCGGGGCGGAGGTTTGGGCGGTCACCCGGGATTGAGATTTCGATTGGTGTGGCTTTGCCGTTTGCCAGGTTGATGAGGTGGAGTTGTGAGCCGTTCTGCAGGACGATCTCGCCCTTTGCGTTTGGGCCCGGGCCCATCGCGGGGTACTTGCAGTCGTAGTCGGTGAATGAGGTGAGCTGGGCGTGTTGCTTTGATTTTGTGTTGTAGGACCAGATATTTTTGCGATGGTTTGGGCTGGCGTCGGAGAGGTAGTAGAGGGTTTTCTTGTGCCACATCGGCTGGGTGTCGGTGCCTTCCCAGTCGGTGATTTTTTCGGCGGCGTTTGTTTTCAGGTTGTAGAGCCAGATATCGGTCGCCCATCCGCCGCGGTAGCGTTTCCATGTGCGCGAGTCGCGGGTGTAGGGCGTGTAGGCGAGTGTGCGTCCGTCGGGGGAGATGGCGCCGAATGTGCCGTAGGGGACGGGGAGTTTGTCGTACATCCCGCCTGATGCGTTGATGGTGAAGAGCTGGTCGAGCCTGCGGTTGCCGGCGAGGCCCGGGGTGTGGAAGAGGAGTTTGTCGCCTTTGGGGGTCCAGTCGTTGAGTGTTTCGTTGCCCGGGTGGTGGGTGACGCGGTGGGCGGGGCCTCCGGCGATTGGGAGTGTGTAGAGATCGCGGTCGCCGTCGTAGTTTGCGACGAAAGCGATTGTTGAGCCGTCGGGCGAGAAGCGCGGAGCGGACTCGGCGCCGGTTGGCGTTGCGAGGGGGGTAGCCTGTCCGCCTTCGCGGGGGACGATCCAGATGTCGTTTGCGTAGACGAACGCGACGTGCGACGCGCTGACATCGGGGAAGCGGAGCATTGTTGCGTCCGGCTTGATTGCGTTTGCGGCGTGGGCGTTTGCGGTGAGCGCTGCGGCGATGGCGCAGGCGGGTGTGATTGCTTTCATGCTCTGTTCGCTCCGGTTTGTGGATCAGTTGAGACGGAGGAGGAGATCATCGACTGCGGCTTTGAGCTGCGCGTCGTGGTCGGCTGCCTCGTCTTCGGGGGTTTGCGGGACGATGATGTGCGGGACGGCGCCGTGGTTTTCCATGTCGGTGTCGTCGTTGAGGTACCAGCCTCTGAATGGGAGGCGGACGAATGTGCCGTCGATGAGAGAGAAGCCCGAGGTTGAGATGACGGAGCCGTGGGTTTCCTGGCCGACGAGTGTGCCGCGCTTGAGTGTTTTAAAGGCGTGGGAGACGATCTCGGCGTTTGAGAAGGATTTTTCGTTGCACATCATGTTGACGGGTTTGACGTAGCGCTGGATGAATAGGCGGCCGCGCGGGTAGCCCGAGGTGTCGTCGGGTGATGCGCCGCGGGGGATAGTGTAGGCGTGGGGCTCGACGGAGAGGGAGGCGAGGACGAGGTCGGCGGTCCACCCGCCGCCGTTGTTGCGGACATCGATGATGAGTGCATCACGGCCTTCGCCCGCGGCGTAGAGGTCGCGTTCGAACTCGTAGAGGTCCTGCTGGCCCATCGCGCGGATGTGGAGGTAGCCGATGCGGCCGTCGGACCACTCGATGGCTTTGGCGGCGTTGTCGCGCTGCCACTGCTGGTAGCGGAGGGTTGTTTCGTTGCGGTAGGAGATGGGTTCGACAAAGACATGCAGGGTTGCGGGTTCGTCTGCGCCTTCGATTGCGCGCTGGATTGTGAGGACGGTTTCCTTGCCGGTGCGGTCTTTGAGGCGTGATTCGATAGTGTCGGTGTTCGAAAAGGGTTCGAACTCGATCTCGGTGATTGTGTCGCCCGGTTCGAGGCGCATGGAGCCTGATGCTGCGGGGCCTTCGTCGACGATGTGCGTGACCTTGAAGCCGTTTGCGACGGGAGAGGCATCGATGGCGAGTCGGGCGTTGGAGCGTGTGTTGGGGAGGTCTTCACCCGGGGGGTAGATGCCGAGGTGCGAGGCGGAGAGTTCGCCGATGAACCATGCGCCGATGTGTCCGAACTCGGAGCTGGTGCGCGACTGGCGGGCGAGTGCGAGGTATTTCGCGGAGAGTGCGGGCCAGTCGGTGCCCTTCATTTGCGGGTGGTAGAAGATGTCGCCCAGGGTGCGGGCGGCTTCGGTGAACTTCTGGGAGGCCTGCTGCTGGAGGTCGATTCGGATGGTGTCGTTGATCGGGTGGGATTCGTCCGAGCCGCCATCTGGGGAGACGGTTGCGGCTTGCCCGCCTCGGACGAGGACGGCTTTGTCGCCCGTGAGGGAGATGTGCTGGACGGATGCGGAGGCGCCGAGTTCTTTGCGGTCGGTGCCGTCGTAGCTCACGGAGAAGAGGTGTGCGCCGCCGTGGTCGCCGGTGAAGATGATGCGTTCGCCTGATGGGGTGATAAGCGTGTTGTTTTCGTTGCCGGCGAGGGAGGTGACGCGCTGGAGGCGGAGGTACGCATCTTCGAGGTCCCAGATCTCGGCGAGGTTCAGGGGCTCTTCGTCCTCTTCGTCTTCTTCCTCGGCGTCTTCGTCGTCGTCGCCTTCATCGTCGGCGGCGTCTTCGGCATCGGATTCATCTTCTTCGTCTGCCTCGTCTTCATCTTTCGCTTCGAGGGGTTTGCGTTTCTTGGCGGCGGATGCGGCGTCTTTGAAATACTGCTTGAGATCGGTATCGGTGAGGCCTTCGAGGTCTTTATCGAGGTAGACGAGCCAGACGTCATTTTGGTCGTTGATGCGGTCGGACTCGAAGGCGAGGATGCGGCCGTCCGCAGAGAAGGAGGGTGTGCCGTCGTAGTCTGGGTGCTTTGAGATATTGACGGGGGGCCAGGCGTGATCGATTGGTTCGATCCAGACATCTGTGTTGAAGTTCAGGTTGTCTGAGTCGTAGGCGATGTGCTTGGAATCGGGCGCCCAGGTGAATGTGTTCCATGGGTACCAATGCTCGCGGAAGGTTTCGAGGGTGTTGTCTTCGAGGTTGAGGAGCATGATGGAACCGCGCTCGCGGAAGAAGGCGAGCAGTTCGCCGTTTGGCGATGGTTGGAGGGCGCGGTCGTTGTGGTCGGAGATGAGGAGGGGCTCGACGGTGAACTTGATGGCGTCGTGCCAGCGGGAGGCGGGTGCGTCTTCGTCTGACTCGTCGGTGTCGGAGTCGTCGTCGTTGTCTGCGGGCGGGTCGCCGGTGCGTTCGGCGGAGAAGCTGCCGGAGATTGAGGCGTCGTCTGAGGACCAGGATCCGCTCATGGATTCGTCGGTGATGGTTGCGGAGACGGAGATTGTGCCTCCTTGGGCGTCGGCGGTGGAGAATGAGAGTGCGCCGTCGTCCCACTTGATGGAGGAGATGTCGTTGCTTTCGCCGGCTGCGGTGACGGAACCGGAGAAGGAATCGTCGGCGAAAGCGCGGATCGTCAGGGTGAAGGGGACACCGTCGGGCGGGAACTGCCCTGCTGGGCCGGTGTATGTTCCCGACCAGATTCCGGCGAGCGGGTGGTCGATTGATTCGGCGGATTCATCGTCTTCTGTGTCGTCTTCGTCGTCGTCATCGGATGCACCGTTGGCGAGTGGGTTGAGTGTTTCGCCGGTGGTTTCCTCGAACTGTTCGATGATCTCGGATCGTGTGAGTTGGACGGTTGCGGCGTAGATATCGCTTACGCCTGATTCGTCGGAGCAGAAGTACAGCGTGGTGTTGTCGGGCGACCATGCGATGGAGTGTTCGTGCGCTTCGCCCTCGGTGATGCGGCGGGTGGGGGAGTCTTCGTCGGTGTTGCGGACGTAGACGTTGCCGTAGGCGATGTACGCCATGACCTGCCCGTCTGGTGAGAGGGCGGCTTGGGAGACATCGGAGGAGATGGATTTGAGTGTGAAGTCGTCGCCCTCGTCGGCGGAGGCGGAGATTGTGAGTGGGGTCGGCAGTGCGCCGGGGTTGGTGAGATCGAGGGTGTAGAGGGTGTCCCAGACGTGGAGCACGGCGGTTGATCCGTCGGCGGAGATGTCGAGCCACTGGACGCCGTCGGCGGTGAAATCGGTGAGTTGGGTCGCGTTGGCGTCTGAGTTTGGGAGGGTGAGCGAGAAGACGTTGAGCGTGGCGTCATTGTTTCGGTCGGAGATGAAGAGGATTGTTGAGTTGTTTTGCCAGCGCGCGATCCCGTCATGCCCGCGGCGGTTGGTGATGGGGGTGAAGGCGTTGTTGGCGGTGTCGTAGAGGTAGACGTTGCGCGAGTCGGCACCGCGGTAGCCCTTGCGGGTGAAGGACTGCCAGCCTCGGGTGATGAGGAGGCGCGAGCCATCTGGGGAGATGGATGTTTCGTCGGAGAAGGCGTCGTTGACGCGCTGGATGGGGCCGCCGGTCGCGGGGATGTGGTAGGGGCGTGCGGCGCGGTATGTGTCGCCCTCGCGGCGGGCGCTGGCGTAGATGCGCGAGCCATCGGGGTGGATGTCGTCGAGGCTGAGCGAGATGTCTTCGTGTGTGATCTGGCGGATGGTCGTTGCATCGGGGTTCATTGCGAAGAGGTTGGTGCCGCCCGCGCGGGTGGAGGAGAAGACGATGGTGGAACCGTCGTCGGTCCACTGGGAGCGGAGGTCGTTTGCGGGGTGTGAGGTGAGGCGTTCGGCGTGCCCGCCTTTTGACGAGACTTTCCAGAGGTCGCCTCGCCAGGAGAAGACAATCTGTGATGCGTCTGGTGAGATTGATGGGAAGCGCGGGAGGTCTACGGTTGCGGCGCGTGCGGTGCTTGCGCTGAACTGTGTGACTAAGAGGAGGGCAAACAGGGCGACGCGGGCAGGCGATAGACGCATGGGGGCTCCTTTGCGCAGTGGGGGACGCGGTCTTCCCCCCGCACCTCACACCTCTGTCAAGCCCCCCTCCCCCCGGACCCCCGGCCTCAATCGGGCAGGGCTCCGCACTATACCGGTGAGCGGGGGGAGAGAGGCATCGGGGATCAGGCGTCAGGCATCAGGCAGAAAAGAGGAAAGAAAAAGTGTTATGAATGAGGAGGGAGGTTGGGGAGCCCTCTCCTGTCTCACTTCGTTCGACATCCTCCCCCAGCGGGGGAGGGAGGGCGAGAAGACATGCCCGCGCTGCAGCGTGGGCATGCCACCCCGAGGTAGAACAGAGCACTGACCCGAGGACGGGTCAGTGGCACGACGCAGCACCGCTTGCCCTTTGGGTCAAGCGGTGGCACCCGGTTGTGATTCATGTGGTTTGGTGAGGGTTACGGCGCGGGCTGCCACAATTCGGGCTGATCGGGGATGTCCACGAGGAATGGGTCGCAGAGGTTGATGAACTCGCCGTTCTCATCGGGGAGAACCCCGAGGTTGATGTCGATGGAGCCGAACACCTGTGAGCCGAACGCGGCGGTGAGGCGAGCGATGTGGAGGTAGTAGGCGTCGTCACCAAAGGTGGCGGGATCCTGTTCTGCGAACGCGAGTTCGATGGAGAACCAGAATGCGTCAACGGAGGGTGTGCCCTGGACATCTTTCACCCAGACATGGTCCGTCGGAATTGTTTCGAGTGGGGTGCCCGTTGCATCGAAGATCGTGACGGAGTTGTTACCCAGTGTGAGGTAGGTGTCGTATACGAGGCAGGGGAAGGCTTCGATGATTTCGGGGAAGCGGATAGGGAAGGCGTTGCCGTTGGGGTGTTGCGCGAAGCCGGTGGGGAACGCGGGGCCGGCGATGATGGATAGGGGGATGATGTTCTCGAAGTTTTCATCGGTGCAGTAGACGTCACCGGGGCAGACGGGTGAGAGGAGTGCCTGGACCGCGAATGGTTTGTCGAAGCGGAGGTAGAGGTCGTTGCAGGCGAAGTTGTCTGCGAATGAGGGGCCGAGTTCGTCGCAATCGATTGTGACGGGTTGCCATACGAACTGGAGATCCTGGATGAACTCTTCGCAGGTGGGTGGCGCGGGGGGCGGGTCGCTACCGCCATCATCGGGGTCGCCACCGCCATCGTCGGGATCACCGGTGCCATCGTCGGGATCACCACCACCGTCATCGGGATCGTCGGTGCCATCATCGGGATCACCGGTGCCATCATCGGGATCGCCGGTGCCATCATCGGGATCGCCGGTGTCATCATCGGGATCGCCGGTGTCATCATCAGGATCGCCAGCGTCGTCGTCGGGGTCTTCTTCCGGGGCGGGGGGGTTGTTGAAATTCGGGTCGTCCTGCCAGCACTCAGGGCAATTGGGGACTGTGAGTGTGATGGTTTCGGGGATGATTGCGCCGTTGGCAACAGCGAGGACGATCATGGAGCCTTCGATCTCGGCGCCGACGGGGGCGGTAAATCTGGCGACGCGGAGGTAGTAGCCACGGTCGCCGAATTTTCGGCGGTCGCGCACGGCGGGCTCGCCGGTCGGGGAGGCGATGAACCAGAAGGCTTCCATCGGTGAGGTGAACTTTGGGGGGTTGCCGAGTGTGTCGATAGCGGTGATGCCGGTGGCATCGCCGAGTGAGAAGAAGGAGTCGTACTCGAAGCAGGGGTCTGCGGAGAGGGCCCCGGTGAATGTGTCGGAGCCGGTTGGTGATTGGTAGAGCTGGGCGTTGGATATTGTGAGCCCGTCGTTGTTGCTGCCGCCGGTCTGCATGGAGAGGATGCCGCCCTGGTTTTTGAAGCGGACGTATAGGTCTGTTGTGCGCATTCCGGCGACATCGTTGCAGTTGGTATTCGGTACGGGGAACCAGACGGCGGAGACATTGCCGACGGAGGGTTGCCCGTTGAGGATGATGGAAGCGAGGTCGCCGCCGCCGCCCCCACCGCCTCCGGCGTTGTTTGATCCGGGGTCGGAGCCGCCCGAGTTGAGCGCGGATGCATCGAGCCCGAGGCCTTCGAGGATGGCGGCGAGTTCGGAGTTTGAATTGGAGTCGTTTGAAGCGGTGTTGTTTTCGCCTTTGTTTGCATCGCTCGGGTTGTTCGCATCGGTGGGGCCTGTGTTGACGAAGTCTGCGACGGCGGATTCGCGTGATTGGGATGCGTTTCTGGTGTATTGGGAGGCGGCGCGGGATCGTTCTGCGGCGCGGCGCTGCGCTTCGGCGATGCGCTGCTGGCGTCGCTCGGCGAGCTCGGCGCGGCGGGCCTCGAGTTCGCGCATGCGCTCATCGGCGGACTGGCGCTGGCGTGGCGGTGTGCGCGAGGCGTTGCCTGTGGTGGATGCGTTTGCGTTGTTGTTTGCGATGCGGTCGCGGTTGCGGCGGTCGCGGTCGCGTTTGGCGCGCTCGGCGGGGGTGAGTTCGTTGAAGCGGTTGGGGGCGTCGGCGCGTTGGGGTGTGTGGCGGGTGGGGAGTGTGCGGGCGTTTGAGGAGGTGCGACCGAGGCTTGAAGCCATGGTGGGCGAGGGGTTGTTGCGCGTGGTCGCGGCGATGGAAGGGGAGTTCTGACGGATTGGCGCGGCGTCGGTTGCGCGTTGCGCGGGGTCGGCATCGCCCGAGAACAGCATGGTTGCACCGATGGCGAGTGCTGCTGCGCCAGCGGCGATGTAGACGATGGGTCTCATCCGTGACTCCTCTTTCTCTCTCACCTATAGGGTACGGGGCCGCGGCTGGTGTGTTGCGGCGGATTCCGGCTCCGGGTTCATTATGTCCGGGTCTTGAGGGCGGACAATGGAGAGTTTGTGGAATGTGGGGTGGGCTAGGGGAAATAGGGGTTGTGATGGATGGGTGGGCGCGAGATTGCCGGAGTAATGGGTTAGTCATACACTCTGGTGGCGGGCGATCACTTTGTGTGCACCCGTATATTTGTTCGGGATATGTTATTTGGGTGGGTGGATGGCGCTGGTCTTTATTGGGGTGGTTTCTGGCATTAACAGGATAGATGAAGGCCGGCAAGAATCCGATATATTTGTTCAGTGATTAAGCTTCTGTCCTGCGAAATGGCGTGGGTAGAGTTGGGTGGTCGTAAACGAGGACCGTGTGGATGACTGCGATGGTGAAGACGCGGGGTGGAGCTGGAGCCGGGCTGAGCGCCGGGCTTTCGGACGACGTTGTGATCGGATGGCTTCGGGACATGGTGTTGATCCGGGAGTTTGAGCTCCGGACGATGTCCGCGTACCAGCAGGCGAAGATCGGCGGGTTCTGCCACATTTATATTGGGCAGGAGGCGGCGGTTGTGGGGACATTCGGCGCGGTGGAGCACGACGATCCGGTGGTGACGGCGTACCGGGATCACGGTCATGCGCTTGCGCGGGGGATGTCGCCCGATGTGTGCATGGCGGAGATGTTCGGGAAGATCACCGGGTGCGCGAAGGGCAAGGGTGGGTCGATGCATATGTTCGACCGCCCGAACTGGTTGTTTGGTGGGCACGGGATTGTCGGGGCGCAGACGCCGATGGGCGCGGGGCTGGCGTTTGGGGCGCGGTACGAGTGGGAGGTGATGGGGCGTGGGAAGAAGAAGGTTTGTCTGTGTTATCTGGGTGACGGGGCGCTGAATCAGGGGGCGCTGCACGAGGCGATGAACATGGCGGGGATCCTGTCGATCCCGGTGATCTACATCGTTGAGAACAACGGGTACTCGATGGGTACGGCGATCGATCGCGGCACGACGATGGCGGACAAGCTGTGGAAGAAGGCGGAGGCGTACGGTATCGAGCACCGGACGATCGACGGGTTTGATGTGTGTTCGCTGTACGACGAGTTCAGGCCGTTTGTTGATGTGCTGCGAGACGAGCAGCGTCCGGGGTTTGTGGATCTGAAGACGTACCGGTACCAGGGGCACTCGATGAGCGACCCGCAGAAGTACAGGACGAAGGAAGAGGTTGCGGGGCATCAGGAGAAGGATTGCCTTGATCGGCATGCGCACCATCTGATGAGCGAGCGGGGGTGTTTGAGCGAGGACGCGTTCAAGGAGATGCAGAAGGACGCGAAGGAGCAGGTGAAGGAGGCGGTGGCGTTTGCGGAGGGGTCTGCGGCACCGACGGTGGAGGGGGAGTTGTATTCGGATGTGTACGCGAACCCGCAGAAGAACCTGAGCCCGGTGCGGGATTACGCGCATGGCACGAAGAATCCGCTGCAGTAGAGGGGATGAGGGAGACTGATGATGAGCACACTCGAGATGATTGATCAACAGGTTCACCCGGCGGTCGGGGAATGGGAGCTGCCAGCGTTTGTGGAAGAGTCGGCGATGCCTTCGCGGGAGGGTGATCGGGTGATCCAGTACCGCGAGGCGCTGCGCGAGGCGATGAGCGAGGAGATGCGCCGTGATCAGCGGGTGTTTCTGATCGGTGAAGAGGTTGCGCAGTACAACGGGGCGTACAAGGTTTCGCAGGGGATGCTTGAGGAGTTCGGTGAGAAGCGGATTATTGATTCGCCGATTTCCGAGAGCGGTTTCGCGGGGATGTGTATCGGCGCGGCGATGTATGGGTTGCGGCCGATCGTTGAGTTTATGAGCTGGTCGTTCTCGCTTGTCGCGGCGGATCCGATCCTGAACAACGCGCCGAAGATGCTGTACATGAGCGGCGGGCAGTGGGGTTGCCCGATCGTGTTCCGCGGGAACGACGGCGCGGGCGGGCAGCTCGGGTCTACACACTCGTGGTGCGTCGAGGCGCTGTTCGCGAATGTGCCCGGGCTCAAGATGGCGATTCCGAGCAATCCGTACGACGCGAAGGGGCTTTTGAAGACGGCGATCCGCGATCCGGATCCGGTGTTTTTCCTCGAGAGCGAGCGGATGCTGGGGGATAAGGCGCATGTCCCTGAGGAGGAGTACTACGTTCCGTTCGGCAGGGCGCGGGTGTGCCGGGAGGGGGACGCGGTGACTCTGGTGAGCTTTGGTCGCCCGGTGCAATTCTGCATGGAGGCGGCGGGGCAACTCGCGGGCGAGGGGATCGAGTGTGAGGTGCTGGACATGCGGACGATCCGCCCGCTCGATATTGATTCGGTGATCGAGAGTGTTCGGAAGACGGGTCGGGTTGTGGTGGTTGATCAGAGCTGGCCGTTCGCGGGGATTTCCAGCGAGGTGATCACGCAGGTGTGTGAGCGTGGTTTCGACTGGCTTGATCATCAGCCGGTTCGGGTGAACGCTGCGGACGTGCCGACGCCTTACGCGAAGGAGTTGGAGTCGGCGTATCTGCCGAACACGGAACGGATTGTCGCGGCGGTGAAGAAGACGGTCGGGTAAACACGCACACGAGGCAGGACGAAAACGATGGCGATTGAGATCACGATGCCGCGGCTGAGCGACACGATGGAGCAGGGGACGGTTGTGTCGTGGGGTGTGCAGGAGGGGGACACGGTTTCGGCGGGGGATTCGCTGGGCGATATCGAGACGGACAAGGCGACGATGGAGTTGCAGTGTTTCGATGACGGGGTGGTTGCGGGGATCATGCTGGGCGAGGGGCAGACGGTCGCTGTCGGTTCGTTGATCATGGTGCTGGCGGAGGAGGGGGAAGATGCGGGCGAGGTGAAGGCTCGGTTCGCGGGGGGAGCGAGTGGGGAACAGAAGCAGACTGCGCAGGCGGGCGGGTCTTCGTCTGCGGAGAGCGCGACAGCGGTGGCGGAACCACCCGCGGAGGGGTTGGCGAAGCACGGAGTGGTGACGGGTGGTGGTGAGCGGGTGTTTGCTTCGCCTCTGGCGAAGAAGATCGCGGCGGAGCGGGGGATTAGCCTTCAGGGTGTGACGGGGAGCGGGCCGAGCGGGCGGGTGGTGAAACGGGATTTGGAGTCGGGTCAGACGGCAGCGGCAGCGGTAGTGGCGGCGCCCGCGCCGGTGACGGTTTCGCGGGGTGTGCCGGTGACGGCGATCGAGTCGAGTGGTGGCGGCGCGATGATGATGGAATCGCCCGGCGGTCTGACTGCACAGACGGTGCAGTTGAACAACATGCGTCGGACGATCGCGACGCGGCTTGTGCAATCGAAGCAGACGGTGCCACACTATCAGGTCACGGTTGCGGTGCGGATGGACGCGCTGCTGGATCTGCGGGCGCGTCTGAATGAACAACTGGGTGGGCAGGGTGTGAAGCTGAGCGTGAATGATTTTCTGGTGCGGGCGTGCGCTCTGGCGATGCACGCGCACCCGTTTGTGAATGCGAGTTGGGGGGCTGACGGCGGGTCGATCGTGCGGCACGGTGCGGTGAATGTGGGTGTGGCGGTGGCGCTGCCCGAGGAGCGGGGTGGCGGGCTTGTTGTCGCGACGATGCATGACGCGGATCGGATGGGGCTGCGGCAGATCTCGACGCGGACGAAGGAGTTGGCTGGCAAGGCACGGGAGCGGGGGCTGAGCATCGAGGAGATAGAGGGCTCGACGTTTACGATCTCGAACCTAGGGATGTTTGGGGTGGAGCACTTCACGGCGATCATCAATCCGCCGAATTCGGCGATCCTGGCGGTGGGCGCGGCGGTGAAGAAGCCTGTGGTGGAGGGTGATGAGATTGTGGTGGGGCACGAGATGCAGATGACGATGTCGAGCGATCACCGGGTGATCGATGGGGCGATGGCTGCGGGGTACTTGAAGACGGTTCGGGAGATGCTTGAGGCCCCGGCGACGCTCTTGGTGTGAAACTGGGTTGAGTTGGTGTCGGGGGGTGCTGCGATGGGATTATGGGGGTGTGATTGGGTAAAAAAGCGTAGGTAAAACGGTTTACTTCATCGAATGGGCGTGCCATGATGGAGGGGTGTGGCAGGGTTGAGAAGGCGCGGGGTCTGCGCCTATGAATTGAGAGCGGTCCATGGCGGCTCGGGGCATTTGGATGGTCGGGTGCGCGGGGCGGACGTAGAGAGTCGTAGGGATTGAGAGAGCGCTGGAACGAGGAGTCGAGATGCTCAGCAGAGTAAACCGGGCGGGTGTTGTTCTCCATGGTCTTTTGGGCGGGGTGATTTGCGCGGGTGGGGTGCTGTGCGGCGCGACGGAAGCGCGCGCAGAGGGCGAGGGCGCATGGATTCAGTATTTCGAGTTGTCGTGGGAGAACATGGAGCGCCGGACGGCGGACCTGTTCATTGCGGGGTACGACGGGATCTGGTTGCCGCCGCCCTGGAAGGCGAGTTCGCTCGCGGCGGTGGGGTACGACTGCTTCGATCGGTTTGATCTCGGGTCGCCTACTGCGCAGACGGCGTATGGGACGGAGGCGGCGTTCAAGGCGGTTGTGAACGAGCTGCACAAGGCGGATGTGCTTGTGTACATCGACACGATCATGAATCACAACTCGGGGCGCACGAGTGATCCCGGGTTTATGGCGGCGGGTGGGTGGCCCGGGCTTTGGGAGCAGAATGCTGCGCCGGGCGTGTGGGGCGACTACCACGACGGGACATCGCAATCGCATGATCCGGGCGGGGCGAATTACAACCTGTTCGAGGGCGATCTGGTGGGGCTGATCGACATTGCACAGGAGACAGACAACCAGTTCTATCGGCACCCGGTTGATCCGCTTGAGCCGCTGAACATCCCGCTCGAGCTTGCGGATCCTGCGAATACGCGGTTCTACCCGGATCAATCGCTGTCACCGAAGATCTTTACGAATCCGGCGACCGGGACGCAGTGGACGGTGTACCCGTTCAACACGGTGGATCCGTTGCAGGGTGATCCGGAGCTCGAGAACGCGACGGCGCTGTTGATGCGTTCGAGCCAGTGGATGTTAGACGAGTTTGAGGTGGATGGTTTCAGGCTCGACGCGGCGAAGCACATCCCGAGCTGGTTCTGGGACAACTTCTGGGACGTGGCGGTGCATGATCGTCGTGTGAAGCCTGACGGGACGACGGAGAACGCGTTCAGCTTTGTGGAGAGCGTGGAGAGCAATTTCTTCACGTACAACGGGTATGTGCGCAAGGATTCGTTCGCGAACCGCGATGCGCTGGATCTGAACGGTGGTGGTGCGGCGCGGGGAATCGTGGACGCGCGGGGGTTTGGGTCATGGCTCAATATTCTCCAGTCGCACATCGACAACGAGGACGACGGGTTTAATAACGGCAGTCTTGGTGTGAATCACTTGTACAGCCACGACAATGGCTCGGCGGGTGATGGTGGTTCGGCACCGCCGCTGCCCGCGGATGACAAGGTGGGGCTGCATGCCTGGGCGTATTTGATGATGCGTCCGGGTCCGGCGGTTGTGTATCACAACGCCCGTGAGATGCACGCGCGGTTTGGTGCGTTCGGGCGGTTTTGGCCGCGCGAGGGGAATCCGACGGCGCTGGGTCTTGCGAAGGACCAGACAAATCTGGACTCGTTCATCACGGATCTTGTGAAGCTGCGGAACCGGTATGGGCGGGGTGAGTTCGATGTGCTGAGCTTTGCGTTTGATGATGTGCTGATGTTCCAGCGGAGGACGCCTCTGGGCGGGGCTGTGTATGTGGCGAACTGCATGGTTGGGGCGAATGATCGGTACGACGACGGTTGGGATCAGCGGACGGTGACGACGAGTTTCCCGCAGGGGATGCGGCTGCATGAGATGACGGGGAACGCGGCGGATCCTGTGGTGGATCCGTTCGGCGATATCTCGGAGGTGCTGACGGTTGGTTCGGGTGGGGTGGTGACGGTGCGGATCCCGCGGAACACGGCGAATGGGGTTGAGCACCATCAAGGGTATGTGGTGTACGGGCCGGCGACGCCGAGCGGGACGCTGACGATCAACGGCGCGGGCGCACCGCTCGGTCCCGACGCGGGGACGGTGGTGCCTTATCAGCGCCGTCTGACGGATGTGCAGGTGGTGCAGGGTCCGACAACAACGATCAATCTGCAGACTGTGCAGACGGATGGGCTCGACCCGAATACGGATGATTACGCGATCTTCCGCGTTGACGAGGGGCACTACTCTGTTGACCTTGGCGGGAGCAACCTGACGGCGGGCGAGTTTGCGGGGTACGAAGAGTTTGCGACGGTGAATCAGCCGTTGTTCTCGACAGCGGTCGGGAATTATCAGCAGACATTCAACACAGATTTGCTCGGCGAGGGGTACCACTACGTCAGCGTGATTGCGTTTCGGCATCGCGATGGTGTTGTGGGTGAGACTGGCGGCGACGCGGTGCATAACGAATGGCGGAAGGTGATCTATATCGACCGCCAGGATCCTGATGTGCAGGTTGTTGGCAGCACGTTTAATTGTGAGACGGGCAATGGCTCGATCCGGATCGGGGAGATCGGGGCCCGGACGGTGACGAATGTGTGGTGCTTTATCGATCTGCCGAATGGGGATCCGATCCCGCCTCTGACGCTTGGGGCGCAGGCGCTGAAGTTCGACCGGAGCGAATGGCTCTTCTCGTTTGCGGGTATGGGCGGCGGTCAGCACACGGTGACGATTGTTGCGCAGGAGCGTCCCAAGATCGGGGAGATTGTGAACGAGGTGATTGTCGTTGATAGTTTCGATCTGGACGCGAACCTGCTGCGTGGGGATGTGACAGGCGACTGGATCGTTGATGAGGACGATCTGTACGAGATCCATGATGTCGTGTCGTTCACCTGCGAGGCGGACGTGGACGCGGATCTGGATTTCGACTCTGATGACCCCGTGGCGCTGGAAGACTTGCTTCGCACAAATGAGGTGACGGACACGACGGCGCCGTGATCGGTTGGATCAGGCTTTGGCTTCCGCTTCGGCCTGTACCTTGCGCCTGCGCTTGAGTTCTGCGTCGATGAATGGGTCGAGGTCGCCATCGAGTACTTTGTTGTAGTTGGACTCTTCGTACCCGGTGCGGTGGTCCTTGACGCGGTTGTCGTAGAACACATATGAGCGGATCTGTGTGCCCCAGCCGCGGTCTACCGCGCCGCCTGTTGCTGCGGTGAGTTCTGCGGCGCGGCGTTCTTCCTCGATCTCTTCGAGCTTTGCCTGGAGGATGGTCATCGCCTGTCGGCGGTTTTGCATCTGTTCGCGGTGTGTTGATGCAACGACCATGATGCCGGTGGGTTTGTGGACGATGCGGACCGCGGACGCGACCTTGTTGACGTTTTGCCCTCCCGGCCCGGAAGAGCGGGCGAACGATGTGATCTCGAGTTCTTTTTCGTCGATCTCGACGGTGGATTCCTCGAACTCGGGGGTGATATCAACGGTTGCGAAGGAGGTCTGGCGTTTGCCCTGAGAGTTGTAGGGCGAGACGCGGGCGAGTCGGTGCGCTCCGCGTTCGCACTTGAGGTACCCGAAGGCGAAGGAGCCTTTGACGTGGAATGTGACTGAGTCGAGCCCGTCTTCCATGCCGTGTGATTTTTCGAGTTCCTCGATTTTCCACTCTTTGTGGTGCTTGTCGAAGAACAGGAGGAACATGCGGTAGAGGATGCGGCACCAGTCGTTTGCTTCGGTGCCGCCGTCGCCGGCGGAGATGGTGAGGAAGCAGTTGCGGTGGTCGTGTTTGCCGGAGAGGAGGGAGAGGAGTTCGACCTTCTCCATGCGGGAATCGATATTGAAGAGGGATGCGTCTGCCTCGGCGAGGAGGTCTTTGTCGTCGGACTCTCTGGAGAGTTCGTAGGCGACGGAGGCGTCCTCAAAGTCGGCGATGACCTTCTTCAGAGCTTCGGTCTGTGCCTTGATGACTTTGAATTCGGTGACGGTCTTCTGGGCGGATTCCTGAGAATTCCAGAAGTCGGCGGCCTGCATGCACTGGTCGAGTTCTACGAGTTTGGCGAGTTTGGCGTCGTAGTTAAAGGGAGTCACGGATTGTCAAGATCCGCGCCTCGAGGTCGTCTATGACGGATTGGTGGGCCTCATAATGCATGGGGCGAGAGTGTAGCGGGGGGGAAGAAAAAAGTCGCTCGCGGCGCGAAATTGGTGTTGGTGCGTCGTATGGGATGTTGAGGGGTACGAATCAAGGAGCGAACGATGAAACGGATGATCTTACTGGTAGCGGTGGTTGGGATGGTTTGCGGCGGGGCGTGGGCTGAGGTGGATTGGGTGAAGGCGTCGGAGAAGGTAGGGGAACATGATGATCGGTTCTGGGATATCGAGTTCCAGGGCGGTTCGCTGATCGATTACTACTCAGGCCTCCAGGGCGCGATCGAAGGTGTGAACGTAATACATAGCGAGGACGCGGCGACGGTTCTAATGCCTGCGGTGACCTTGAACGGCGTTTACGCTCGGACGCTGATTCAGCTCCCACCTAGGTTGTTACGCGGTATCAGTGTCCAACAAGGGGGCGCAGGTCTGACGAGGCGGAATGAACAGGGTGAGCATGAGCGCTACGGTGACGACCCGTTCTGGTTGATCAATGTTGATCCTTCTGAGGTTACCAGTTGGATGCCGAGTCAGCCCGATTCTACGCAAGGTCACGGATATAACATCAGCTTTCCGGGAGGGAGTGTTGCGGAGTACGTCGCGACGGTGCGGGAAGCTGCGGGTGGGAAGATGAATGTTGTGATGATGCCGGGTGTTGAGGGAGTGATGGTGCCGGAAATTTCGCTGCGTGGTGTTCGTGCGGATGACGCGATGGGTGTGCTGAGCGAACTGCGAAGGCCGGACGGCGAGTCGTGGGCGTATGTCAAGCGGGTGGGCCAGGTGTATGTGCTGCGCCCGGGGAGCGATGCTGGGCGAGAGATTACGCGGGAGGTCTGGAACCTGAGTTACCTGCTTTCAACTGGGATTGGCGAGGAAGGGATTCTGCGGGCGGTGGAGATGGGGCTGGGCTCGGTGGGGGACGGCGCGGAGGTGCTGTACCACGAGGACACAGGGTTGCTGCTGGTAGTGGGGACGCACGGGCATGTGATCGTTGTAGGCGAGATCCTCGAAAAGATGCGTGAGACTGCGGAGGTGCGGGAGCACGAGCGGCGCATGGAGGAGGAGCGCGTGCGTCAGCGCGAAGAATTGGAACTCGATATTCAGCGGATGCAAGCGGAGATCGAGTTGCATCAGCAGCAGATCCATTTGCAGCATGAGGAGGTGGCGGAGCTGGAGAAGCTGGCGGCGGAGGAGATGGTCAGCGGACAGGACGTGCGCCGTTCTCGCATGGAGCTGCAGCATTTCGAGGCGGAGCTGCAGATCAAGGTGCGAGAGATGCAGATTCTGGAGCGCCGGCAGAAGGCGGCGGATGAGGGGGGCAAGGAGATGGGGGCGTGAGTCGGTGGTAGCGTGATGGCATGGCGCAGCGTGACAGGCAGCCTGATGCAGGTGGGCGCGCTGGCTCGGATGAGCCGGCGCGGTCGCGCGCGGGTCGCTATCAGGACATGGGTGACGATTGGGCGGTGCGGGTGAGCGCGGGCGTTGCCAAGGGGGACCGGGCGGCGCTCGGGGAGCTATATGAGGCATGGTTCGACAAGGCGTACAGCACGGCGAGGCGGGCGACGGGTGGGCGCGGGGAATCGTTGTGCATGGACGTGGTGCAGGAGGCGTTCGTCCGGGTGATCCGCTCGATGCGCGCGGTCAGGAGCGAGGCGCAGCTGGCGGCGTGGATGAA
Organism: Phycisphaerales bacterium; assembly: GCA_029260435.1. Lineage (GTDB taxonomy): Bacteria > Planctomycetota > Phycisphaerae > Phycisphaerales > UBA1924 > OFTM74. The sequence goes on from JAJDDG010000164.1 coordinate 22,277, forward strand.
GCGGGTGGTGACGAGCGCGGCGTACGACATGCTACGCAAGGAGATGCGGCTTGCGAGAAGGGAGCGCGAGGGTGCGCGTGGCGAGATGGAGGGCGGGGAAGCCGAAACAGTGAGTGGGGAGCAGGTCGAGTGGTTGCGCGAGGAACTGGCGCGGCTCGGTGTGGAGGAGCGGGAGATTTTGGAGCTGCGGCATCGGTTCGGGATGACGCTGCGCGAGGTGGGCGAGAGGCTCGGGCTCGGCGCGGGGGCGGTGGATCGGCGGGTGACGCGGGTGGTCGAGGCGATGCGCGAGCGCGGGGGGGAGGTGTTCGATGAATGAGCATGATGAACAACAGATCGAGCTGAGCGAAGCTGGGCGGGCGCGGCGCGGTGCGATGTTGGGCGAGCTTGGTGGTGAGATGGATCGGGTGCGGGTCGGGCGGGTGCGCAGGAAACGGGCGGTGGTTGGGGTGTGCGTTGTCGGTGTTGCGGCGGTTGGTGTGTGGATTGGGGTGCGCGGGAATCCGCCCGCGCAGCAGATTGTGGGGTTGGCTCAGCCGGTTGAGCGGCCTGTGGTGGAAGATGCGCCCGAGGTTGTGGCATCGATGGTTGAGCGGATCGCGGGTTTGCCGACGCTTGAAGTGGTTCGGGAGTTTTCGGGGGTGGTGCGGGTTGTTCGGGCGGGGGACGCGGCGGGGATCGAGCGCGTTGGCGATTCGATGCTGCTTGCGGAGTTGAATCGGATGGGTCGCCCCACGGGGATGATCCGGCGCGGTGGTGCGGTGTATCTCACGGCGAGTGTGGCGCGGGAGCCTGGCGAGCAGACAGAGGATGACGGGCCGGATGCCTAACGGCGAGTGCGTTTGGGGTCGAAGGCTTCGCGGAGTCCTTCGCCGACGAAGTTGAGCGAGAGCAAGGTCGTCGCGAGCAGGAGGCAGGGGAAGAGGATCAGCCACCACCGGATGCGCACGGGGTTGAGTTCGGAGAGGCCGTCCGCGGCGAGGTTGCCCCAACTCGGGAGCGGGGGCTGGACGCCGATGCCGAGGAAGGAGAGGAATGATTCCTGGAGGATCGCCTGCGGGACGGTGAGGGTGGCGTAGACGATGATGGGGCCGAGCAGGTTTGGCAGGAGGTGGCGGAGGAATTTGCGGTGTACGGGTACACCGATGGCTCGGGCGGCTTCCATAAATTGCTGGTTTTTAAGGGAAAGCACCTGCCCTCGGATGACGCGGGCCATGGTGAGCCAGGAGACGCCGCCGATCGCGGTGAGCAGGATGATGACCTCGTAGAGCTTGCGTTTGCCCTCGGAGAGTTCGCGGGGCGGGTGCGCTGCGCGCGCTTCGGCTTGGATTGACGCGAGCGCGTCGGAGGGTTCCGCGACGAACTGTTTGATGGCGCGTGTTGTTGGAGAGCCCGCTGGTTCGAGGTATGCGGCTACCTGTTGGGTGATATATGCGTCGCGAGCTGGGCGTTGGGAGACATAATCATCGAGCCAGGCGTCGCCCGCGACGGCGAGGAGGACGACGAGCAGGATGTACGGCAATCCGTAGAGAATGTCCACGATGCGCATCATGATTGCATCGGTGCGGCCGCCGGCGTACCCGGCGATGGAGCCGTAGAGCGTGCCGATTGTGACGGAGATGAGTGCGGCGGCGATGCCGATGGCGATGGAGACGCCGCCCCCGGCGAGGCACCGGATGAAGAGGGAGCGTCCGAGCATGTCGGTGCCGAGGAAGGGGTGGGGGAGATGCGCCGAGAGGTCCGCGCCAGCGGGCGAGGCTTCGGGGTTTGCTTTGATGAAGGATTTGGAGGCGGCGTCGATGCGGCGCACGCGTTCGTTGTCGGTGTGCGGCGCCCAGACGGGTGGGAGGAGGTACGCGGAGAGTTCGCCAGCTTTGTAGCGGGCGGGGGCGTTTGGTTCGCTTGTGGAGGGAGCGAGGGTGTAGGGGAGCGAGAGGAGGCAGGCGAGGACGAGGATGGAGAGGGTGATGAGCCCGATGACGCCGGTGTGTGAGTGCGTGAGGGGGTTGCCGCGCTGGCGCGGGGGCGCGGACATGGCAGGGATTCTGTGCTCACCCGGCATGGCGCGAGGATAGCGGGGTGCGGGTGGTGATGCTTAGTCTTCGCGTTGGTCGCGAGAGCGGCGGTGCTCACCGCTGCGTTGACCACGGCGTTCGTGGTGGTTTTGGATGCGCTGCATGACTTCATCGAGTCTGGCGTCGATTTCGGCGTCTGGATTCTTGGAGGCGGCCTGGATCTCGGCTCGGGCGTCTTCGAGCTTGTTCTGCATACGCCCGATCTGGAAGGATTTGATCGCGGCCTGAGCGCGGAGCTGCTGTTCGATGATGGGGCGGAGTTTGGTGCGGAGGGCGTCGTCGAGAGCAGCACCGGAGTCGATGTGCTCGCGTGCGGTCCGGAGCATCTCGCGCTCGGATTTCATCAGCGTGGTTTTGAGAGCGAAGAGTTCGGGGTTTTCCTCGCGGTCTGCGCGGAGTTCGGCGAACTGTCTGCGGCGTTGGTCCATCGCTGCATGGAATCGCTCGGGGCGACGCTCGCGCATGCCCTCGAGTTCGCGTGCGCCGCGGGGGTCGATGTCGCGGAGCATGGAGAGCATTTCGTCGTGTGCGATTTCGTCGGAGAGATCCCTCTGGCGGGCGGGGGCACCGCGTTGGCGGTCGGCTTGCCCGGGGCGCTCGTTGTTGGGCTCCGGTCTGGCGCGGTCGCTATTACGGTCACGGGGGCGGAGCATGGAGAGGTCGGTGTTTGCGCGGATGTCTTCGATGGATTCGTCGGCGTCGAGGCGTGCCAGGACCTCTTCGAGCTGGGCGCGTTCGGTTTCGAGATCTTTGAGTTCATCGAGGCGGCGCTGGATCATGCGGCGGACGAACTGCTCGCGCTGATCGGGTTCGCGCGTGCGCTGGGACGACGCATTAGGGGTGTCGTTCGCGGGCTGCGCGGTGGTGGGCGGCGCAACGCAAAGGGTGGAGAGGAGGGCGAGAACGATGATCGGGTTTGTGGGGCGCATCAGAGAGCCTCCTCGGTTTCGAGCCATGCGTCGAGTTCGGAGAATGAATCGTTGTTGAGGAGTTCTGAGAGTTCGGCGTCGATGGAGTCGAGTTCCGGGTATGGGTCGGTGGCGTAGGCGACGGCGAGGATCGAGTCGAGTTCTTCGAGGATCAGGTCGGTGTTTTGATTTACAAAGTCGGTGGTTCCAGAGGGTGTGTTGGGAATGAAGAAGAAGAGTGAAGCGATGACAACGAGCGCGATCGCTGCGGCGAGGCGGAATGGGGTGCGGTTCCACAGGGGGATCGGCGCCGGTGCGGGGGCGTTGCTTTCGGCGCGTGCGGATGGATCGCGGAGGGACGCGGCGGTGCGCAGGAAGATGCGGTCTTCGAGCCCGGGGGGGGCGGCGTCGGCTTCTCGCTTGGCGAGGTGGTCGAGCGCGCTTACGGTCTCGCGGATGTCGTCCGGGGTGTGGTTGGATTCGGTGTTCATTGGGTCGTGCCTTCGTTGGCGGATTCCATGATGGATCGGAGTTTGCGCAGGGCGCGGTGGTGGCGGGCGAGGAGGGTGCCGACCGGTTCTTCGAGGATGGTTGCGATGGTTGCGAAGGGGAGCGCGGCGTGGTGGCGGAGTTCGATGATGGTGCGGTCTGCCTCGGGGAGTTGGGCGAGGGCGGTTCGGAGATGGGTGAGTTCGGATGCGGAATCCGCGGGTACGCTCACGGGGTCGGCGGGGATCGGGTCGAAGGAAGCGGGGTCGGTGGGGATCGCGTGGCGTTTGGCGCGCCGGGCTTCGTCGCGGACGCGGTTCATTGCGATGCGGAATAACCACGACTCGAAGCGGCCTCGCTCGACGTACTTCCCGGTGGTGAGTTGTTCGGCGATGGTGACGAACACGGATTGGGTGATCTCCTCGGCGAGCTCGGGGCTCGCGATATGGGCTTTGGCGGCGGCGTACACGCGCCGGGCGTAGAGCGCGATCAGCTCCCGCCACGCGTTGTCGTCGTGGTCGGCGGCGCGCTCAAGCAGGCTGTCGACCTGGTGCGGTTCGGCGGTAGTGGTTCGCGTCATTGCGTGCATCCGTCTCCTGCACAACGATCGGGCGGGGTGGTGGATTGCCGGTATCAGGAGGGAATTTTGGGGGAATTAGTCGGGTTCTCGGACGAGGAAGGAGGCTGCGGCGGCGTGCCCGCCGAATCCGGCGGAGAGGAGGATGTGGAGCCCGTTTCGAAGGGGTACGGGGGCGTTGCCCAGTTGGAGGGGGGAATCGATGGGGTCTATGAGCCAGGGCATCGGGGGTCGTCGTCGGGCGCGGGCGACGATGCATGCGAGAACGAGGTTGACCAGCCCGGAGGAGCCGAGCGGGTGCCCGATCGCGCCCTTGGAGGCGTAGGCGGGGAGCCCGCGGGCGTCGTCGGCGAGGGCCTGCTCGATTGCGGCGAGTTCGGCGGCGTCGTTGTCCTGGGTGCCCGTGGCGTGGGGGTGGACGAGCGCGAGGGGTGTGTCGGTTCGAACGGCTTCGGTGAGGTTGCGCGTGGTCTCGAACACAGGGGGAGACTTGAGCAGGTGGAAGGGCTCGGTGGCGACGGCGGTTTTCGCGAGCAGGGGGAAGGAGAAGTGGGGCGGGGAATCGTGGGAGGTGAGCAAGACGGCTGCGGCGCACTCGCAGAGGGTGAACCCTGTGCGGGAGCGGTCGAGTGGTGTACAGCGGTGCGCCTCTATGGGATCTGTTGGAGCGAGGACACCGAGACGGGAGTAGGTTTCGGAGAAGACCGGGTGGAGGGCGGCTTCAACGGTGACGACGAGCGCGGATTGTGCGGTCCCGGAGAGGAGGAGTTCGCGGGCGTGGTGCAGGGCGGCGAGTGAGCTTGCGCAGGCTGCGGTGATAGAGTGTGTCGGCGCGGTCGGGATATTCAGTCGGGCTCGGAGATGCGATGCGAGGGAGGCGAAGGGGCCGATCGCGGCGGCTTCGGGGATGCGGGGCGGGGTATTGAGCGGCGCGTTGTCGGGGGGGAGGAGTGACAGGATGGCACCCTTGGAGCACCCGAGAACCAAGTGGAGGTCTTGGATGTTTGTGCCTTCGAGCGCCTGGCGTGCTACGGATTCGGCGAGGGCGAGGGCGGGGTCTGGAGATGCGAAGCGTGCGCCCGCGCAGGCGGCGGTTGCATGGGCGATCGCGGTGGGGGAGGTCACATTTTGAGGGAGGGCTGCGAGGCGGTCTGCGGTGGTGGAGCCATTGAGCAGCGCGGTGAACGTGCTCCAGGGGGAGGGCCCGAGCGGGGTGACGAGCCCGACTCTCTGGATTGCGATGTAGGGTTCTGGGGGCATAGGGGGAAGGATTGTAGAGGGGCGAATCGGGGACAAGATGCGGGGTGTTGCTGACGATAGAGGGGTGTGTTAGGTTTTCCGCCCTGCCTCCCGGTGCTGATCGGGGGCGGATGGAGCGGGTGGATAGCTCAGTTGGTAGAGCACCGCATTGAAAATGCGGGTGTCGCCGGTTCAAGTCCGGCTCCGCCCATTGGAACGACAGCCGCCGGGTCTTTGGCCCGGCGGTGTTGTTTTTGGGATGGGATCATGGTTGGGTTCAGCGGGGGAAGTACCACGACTCGGCGGAGCGCGGGCGGACGAGCGTTCGGACGGCACCGTCGTTCATGAGGTGGGTGACGTCGTGGGGTTTCTCGCCCCGGTTGGCGACGACGAGGACGCGGCGGCCGTTGAGCCTGCGCTCGAAGATGAAGACATCGGGGGAATCGGAATCGATGTGGTGGACCGAGCCGAATTTCAGGATTGGCCCGAGGGTTGGATCCCTGCGGAGGTTGAACCAGTGTTTGTACTTGGTGCGGATTGAGGGGAGCGGGCTGTCGTCTTTGTTCTGGGGGATGCCCGTATCCTGCCAGGGGTAGGGTTTGCGGTCGGTGGGATCGTCGGCACCGCGCATGCCGAGCTCGTCGGCGTAGTAGATCATCGGAGCGCCCAGATAGGTTGCCTGGATCGCGACGCCGACGATGGAGAGTTCGTAGATTTTTTTGGAGGGGCGTTCGTCGATGTAGCCGGGCCCGTTGTCCTGGATTCGGTTGTTCTGGTCGTACCCGCGGTTGGGGTTGATGAGTTGGGAGACATAGCGGTCTGTGTCGTGCGAGCCGAAGAGGTTCTGGAGTATCAGCGCGGTTTGGGGCGCATCGTTGAACGCGGCATTGAGGCGTTGCTTGAGTTCGGAGGTGGGCATGTCCGGGCGGACGGCGAGCCAGTCGGTGACGGCGTGGGCGAAGGGGTAGTGCATCTGGGTGTCGAAGGTGTCGCCGCGGAGATGGTGTGAGGCGTCTTCCCAGATCTCGGCGATGATGATCGCGTCCGGGTTTGTTTCCTTGACGACCTTGCGCCACTCGCGCCAGAAGGGGAGCCCGATGTCCAGCGCGACGTCGAGGCGCCACCCGTCGATGCCGTCGGAGGGGTCGCCGTCACCGTTTGGATCCTGCCAGCGACGGGTGATATCGAAGATGTGCTGTCGGACGGGCGGGATGAGGTTGCCCTCTTCGTCTTGTCTGAACTTGGGTAGCCACCCTGATGGTCCATCCCACGCGCGCCATGAGACGGGTTTGCCATCGTCGTCGAAGTCGACGTAGAACCAGTCGGCGTACTGCGAGTCGGCGCCGTTTTCGAGGACATCCTGGAAGGCCCAGAACTCGCGTCCGGTGTGGTTGAAGACACCATCGAGGACGACGCGGATGCCGCGGTTGTGGGCGGCGGGGAGGAAGGTATCGATGAAGTAGCGGTCCGCCTCGGTCCAGTTCCATGTGGAGGGGTCGGCGGTTTCTGTTGTATCGGGTGACCATTGCGCGGGGGGCTTGGTGGTGTGGTTTGCGAAATTGTCGTCGATGTGGCGGTAGTCGGAGGTGTCGTATTTGTGCATGGACCCCGCTTCGAAGATTGGGTTGAAGTAGATCGCCGTGATGCCGAGCGATTTGAGTTCGTCGAGTTTTTCGAGGACACCCTGCAGGTCGCCGCCGTAGCGCCGATCCCAGATCCAGTTGTAGAGATCGCCGCCCTGACGTTCGGGTATTCGGGAGTTCCATTCGAGCCCGGCGCGTTTGCGCCACTGGTCTTTTTCGCCGGGCTGGATGCGGTACCAGTCGGCGGTCCAGCGTGTCGCGTAGACGCCGGGGCCGTGGGGGTCGTTGAGTTTGGATCCGTTGCGGAAGCGTTCTGGGAAGATCTGGTACCAGGTGGCGCCCATCGCCCATGCGGGGGCGGCGGGGGTGGGGTTGATTGGCAGGGTGATCGGGTTTATTGCCTGGACGTCGGGGCCGTCTTGGAAGACAAAGGCGTAGCGGATGGAGGGTGAGCCGCAGCGGACACGCGCGGTGAAGCGATCGAAGCCGGCGCGGTCCTTTGAGCGGGTCATCGGGATGCGGAGCTCGCCCGAGGGATCGGTCGCGAGCGGCGAGTCGTAGACGACGACAAAGACATTTTCGCAGTCGTTGGGGATGGTTGTAACGCCGAGATCGACGATGCCTTGCTCGGCGGAGACTGGGCGGAAATCACGGACGAGTCGGGGGTTGTGGTTTGTGCCGCCCGCGTTGACATGGTTTGGTTGGGGTGCGGGGAACTCCTCGGGGAGCGGGCCGGCGAAGAGCAGCGAGCATTGTTCGCCGGTTGGGGCGATGTCTGCGTGCTGCGCGCCGGGGTCCTGGAGAAGCGTGCGGTTATTGATGCGGAAGGCGTAGCGGTGGGGGCCGGCGGGGAGATCGATCACGGTGTGGTATGAGCCGTCCGCTGTTGAGGGGATCATGGGGATCGCATCGTCGGCGAGCGCCCATTGGTTGAAATCCCCGGTGAGATGCACCGACTCGGTTGGCGTGATTGGTGTGTATGTAAATTTTTGCCAATACCCGGGGATAAGGAATGGTGGGGTGTTGGGGATCTCGTGTTTTGTGACCTCGCCGTCGCGGACCTCGATCGCGTAATTTCCGGGGAAGACATCGATCTGGTCGCCCGAGTCGTAGATGAGTTCGAGGCGGTCGCCCATGCCTTTGAAGATTTTGGTCTCCGCGATGGGCATCGCGAGTTCGACAGGGAAGTGCAGGCGGTAGATGCCCGGTCGAACCGGGACGAGATCGACGGCGTTGCGTGTGTTGCCTGCGTGGAACAGGAATCGGTAGAGTTCGATCGCATCAAGATCGAGGCGTGTGGTCGATTCCTTGTCGGCGGCGCGGAGGACGATATCGAGCGTGAAGGACCCCGGTTCGGCGGGCGTGATCATCACCGCCATCTCGCGCGACGGGTGTTTTTCGATGAGTACGTCCGTGCTGGTCGGGCAGTGCACCGAGAAGGTGATCTCATCCGCGGGGACATCGCCTACGAGCGAGCGAGAGAGGTCAAGGATGAAAGGGCGGTGCGTCTGGGGGACGCCGAAGATAAATGTGTCGATGAGGGGTTTGTCGAGTTTGGCGGCTTTGAATGCCCATGTCTTCGCGGATAGATCGAGCGTGATTCGGTAGATCGCGTTGATGGGAATCGAGAGCGGGAGGTCTGCGCCGGGCTGGGTGAGCCTGGAGTAGTCCGATGGGTCTGCGGCACCGAAGTGCCCGAGGGACCAGTCGGCGTCTTTGACAAACTTGAAGTCGTACTCGCCCTTCTGGATCGCGCGCTCGATGACCCACAGGTCGGCGACTTCGGGGTCGGGCCTCAGGGTCCACTCGTCGTCGGAGGTGTTCCAACTGTTCATCGTCCCGGCGATGCGCCAGCGGACCTGCGCCGAGGCGGGCGAGGCGGCGGTCAGCAGGAAGGCGACGAGGAAGAGGGCGATAACCAAGAGACGGTGCGCGGCGGATGGCGCTGATGGTGTGCTTTGCATGGTGTACGTTTTACCGTGAGTGGGGTCGCGGGGTTCACGACGGGAGTGTGGTGCATGAGTCGCGCTCGACGAGCAGGACGGGGACACGCTGCTGGACCATTGCCTGCCCGTTCCGGCCCTCGACCATGTCGAGCAGGTGGGACGTGGCGGCGGAGCCGACCTCGAAGAAGTTCATGCGGATTGTGGTGAGGGGCGGGTCGGCGAGGGCGGCGGTGGGGATGTCGTCGCACCCGAGGACCGCGATATCCTCGCCGGGGATCCGCCCTGAGGCGCGGAGCGCCTGGCAGGCACCCAGTGCCATTTTGTCGTTGGAGGCGAATATCGCGGTGATATCCGGATCGCGTTTGAGCAGTTCGTCCGCGGCGAGTTTGCCCGTATCAGAGTGGTACTGCCCTTCGACGATCATGCGGTCGCCCATGGGCACGCCGTGCTCGCTCAGGCGGTTGACGAAGCCGTCGGTGAGTTCTTGGGAGGTGAGCACCATCGAGGAGGGGCCGCAGATGTGACCGATGCGCTGGTGCCCTCGCGAGACGAGATAGTCCGCGGCGGTTCGCCCCGCTTGCGGGTAGTCGCAGATGACGTAGTGCAGATCCCACTGCTCGAATCGGTTGTTGACGATGATGAATGGTTTGTCGGAGCTGTCGAATTCCGAGAGCCACCGGTGTTCTTCCGTGGCACCGATGAACAGGATGCCGTCTACGGAGCAGTCTTCGAGGAGGGTGAGGTATTCCTTGCGCCGGACGTATTCACGGCGGGCGACCTCGAGGAGGATGCGGTAGCCGCGCGAGGCGGCTTCCTCGTAGATGCCCGAGATAATCTCGCCGAAGTAGACATCCGCGAACGCGTGCTGGAGGGCGGGGACGAGGACCGCGAGTGTGTTGGCGCGCCGGTTCGGGAGCCCGCGTGCGAGTCGAGAGGGTGTGTAGTCGAGATCGCGCATTGCAGCGAGGACGCGCTGGCGCGTGGCTTCGGAGATGCGCTGGTCGTTGTTGTTGAGGACGAGAGACACCGTGGTGAGGGAAACCCCCGACTGCTTGGCGACATCTCGGATATTTGCTCTTGATTTGGACATTTGAATAGGACGTGTGTTTAGTAAAACATTTTACTGTATTTAAGGTCAGAGGCCAGAGAGATCATGGAATCCGTGGGTGAATTTGGGGCTCAAAGTGAAGATAGGGTGAGTTTAAGGTTGAATATCGGGGTTGATCCCGGAGAATAAACGGGTAGTCTATTCGATTAGTAAAACATTTTACCTGACCGAAGAGATCTAGGATACTGGGTGGCTTCGGGCAGGGGAGCGGGATCGACCAGGACCGATACACGATTACTGGCGGGCGGCGGTGAAGCGGAGGCGCACGATGTGTACGACACGGGACAGCTTCGGGGCGGCAGGACAGAGCGATCGCAGAGAACGAGGGTTCACGCTGATCGAGTTGCTGGTTGTGGTCGCGGTGATCGCGGTCCTGATCGGTGTGCTTTTGCCGGCGTTGGGCAAGGCTCGGAGTGCGGCGCAGCGTGTGGCGTGCGCCAGCGGGCAACGCCAGTTGGTTATTTTGTTCACCAGCTACGCGGTGGATAACAAAGAGTCGTACCCGATGGTGATGTGGGGGCTCGGCGCACAAACGGACAGGCGATTCTCCGCGGAGCATTTGTCTGCAACCCAAGGGAAGTACCAGGGGATTGCGGGGTTTTTCAGCTTGAATCAGGTCGGCGATCTTTCACAGTCTGTCGATGAGGATGGAGATGTAGGGGGATACAACAAAAATTTCGCCGCTCCATTCTGGGGGAAGCGATGGAAGTGGAGTGGTCGGGACAGCCGGTGGGTGCTGCGGGAAACCGACGCCATCATGGCTGAATACGTCGAGGGAGGGGCTGATTACGGGATCCTTCTGTGTGCCGCCGACAGATCGGATGGCGGAGATTTGATTGATAATTCATCTCAGGCTCAGGCGGCTCGCCCCGAGAGGACTCCTTCTCTGATGAGCGGTCCTGAGGATGTCATCTGGTACAACATCAGCTACCTCTATGTTGCGGGTCTTACCACGCAGTCAAACTCCGCGATCATGCTCTTTGCGGACGAGACAAATGCGAGAGACACCGGTCACCCGGCACAAAACGAAAGCACGGTCGGCACGTTCCGCAGAGCGGCGCTTCAGTGGGCGGACAAGGGGTATCAGACGTGGGATAACCACGGCGCGAACGGTGGTAATTTTTCGTACGCGGATGGGCACGTCGATTGGGTTGATCAGTACAAGCTTGAGCCGATGGACCAACTCGAGCCGCACGATTCGATTTTCGATGCGATCGGCAGGTATCTCCCGCTGGGCACGACCCAGGTGCAGACAATCGACTAAGACTCTGACAGTTTCTCCCTTCCTTCACATAGAAACACCCCCGCACCGGATGGCGCGGGGGTGTGTTCGTTTTGGGGGTTGTCGATCTGGAAAATCAGCAGGGACCGAGTCTGAAGAGGACGTAGGAGATGTCGTTGACATCGACGATGCCGTCGGCGTTTGCGTCGCCATCGACTGTGCCGGGTGTGCCGGCGTTGCCGAGTCTGAAGAGGACATAAGAGATGTCGTTGACGTCTACGACGTTGTCACCGTTTGCATCGCCATCGCACCCGGCGGGGTCGTTGCATTCGGTGCCCGCGGCGATTGTGAGGGCGTCGATACCTGCTTCGAAGGGCGTGGGGAACTGGGTTTCGGAGCCGGTGAAGCGGAGGTGGAGGGTGGGCGTTGAGGGGATTGTCATTCCGGGCCCGATCTGGATGACCGAAGTGTTCCAGACGGATTGGACGGTGTTGTGCGTGCGTGCGAGTACCCAGTTGGTGCCAGCGGCGTTGGTGGCGAACTCGACGGTGAGGGCGTCGCCGCCCGAGGTGCTGCCGTTGCTGACGCCGAAGACCTTGACCCAGTAGTCGTAGGAGAGGGTGCCCGGTCCTGAGGCGTCGTAGGGTGGTGTGGTGAGTGTCGTGATGCCGTTGAGTGTTTCGCCAGCGGTGTTGCCGGTGACATAGCACTGCCCGGAACCGTCCGCGTCGGAGGGTGGGTCGGCTTGCCCGAAGTTGCCTGGTACAGCGCGGACCCATGCGCCGGAACTCGGTGAGCCGGAGAGCGTCCAGCCCGGATCGGATTCAAAGTTGATATCCGCGGAAGTGACAACGACGCCGATGATCGCGGAGAAGGTGGAGATCGGTGCGTTGTTGGGGACGGTGACGATGCCGGTGGCGGTGCCTTCGACGGAGACATAGAAGTCGGGGGTGTCTGCGCAGGCGGCGGCGGGGAGTGTGGCTTGCCATGTTTCACCAGAGATAAAGGTGAGCGCGGCCTGCTGGTAGGTGCCGGCGTCGTAGCGGTAGAAGAGGTTGGGCGATGCGGGGACGATGGTGTCGTCGCCGGGTTTGATGGTGACATTGAAGTTGGCGGATGTCGCGGGGGGCATGAGCGAGGGCGTGGTGGCGACGGACATGAGCAGGGGGACGGGGCCGCCCTGGGAATCGACGTCGCCGGTGACGACGAGTGCGAACCCCTGGGTGCCGGAGTTGATGGCGGTGCCCTTGATTTTGACAACCCAGGAGCCGGTCGCGGGGGAGGAGACGTGGACCTGCTCGACGTTGTTACGGTCGTCCGCGGTGCCGCCAGTGGTTGACTCGCCGCCCGAGAAGACGTTGCCTTTGTAGACGGGGCCGGTGGGGGAGGTGATTTCGAGGTCGAGGTTGTTGACCTGCGCGAAGGACGCACCGGATGATGCGGCGGGTTCGGTCCAGACGAGTGTGAAGCGGACCTGCTCACCCGAGCCGAGGACGGTGACGGGGATGACGATCTCGTCGTTGGTCGAGAGCCCGTTCGCGTTGCGGGTGTCCTCGACGAACATGGTGCGGGAGTCGCCCGTGAAGAAGAGGGCGTCGTCGAGCAGGACGCGCCCCCACCCTTCGAGGTTGCTGGGGTACCCGGCGATGCCGGTCATGTCGGCGGCGGAGTTGAGGAGTGTTGCCTTGATGAGTGCGCCGGAGGGAGTGAGGGCGAACGCGCCGATCGGATTGCCGTTGGGGTAGTAGCCATCGGTGTAGTACTGGCGGACCATCGCGGCGGCACCGGCGACGGCGGGGGAAGCCATCGAAGTGCCGGTGAACGAGGTGGTGCCGCAGGAAGTGCTTGAGTTGGCGGAAGTGGTGTTGCAACCGGGTGCGTACAGCTCGGGTTTACGGCGGCCGTCTGAGGTCGGGCCGACACCGCCCGAGCAGTGGCTCGCCTGGCTTGGTGTGTCCTGCGAGGCACCGATGGCGAGGAGATTCTTTGCGTTCTCCGGATTTTTCAGCGATGAGCCGTTGGTTACAGCGAGGCAGACGAAGGATTCCTCGTTGTTGTGGAGGAAGACATCGAAGCCGCGGGCGAGAGAATCGTACGCGGTGGTGCCGTCGTTGCCCCATGAGTTGGTGTGGACGCGGGCGCCCTGGGAGTGGTGGAGGTTGAGACGCTGGTTGACGGCGGTTTCGTTGAATGAGGGGGTTGTGTTGGTGACGAGGCTCGCGAGGTAGGCGACGCCGCGGGTGTTGTCGTTCACACCGTTGTCACCGGCTGCTGTTGCGGCGACGTGGGTGCCGTGGGAGCTGGAGCCGGGGGAGTTGTTGTAGTTGATGATTTTCCCGGCGGAGAACGAGCAGTGGTTCTGATTTACTGCGCCGTCGAGAACGCCGATGACCTGCCCCTCGCCGTGGATCCCTGCGTCGTACACGGGGAAGCTGTTGTTGGTGTTGCTCTGGACGATCCACCGGTCGGTGGAGTTGCGGAAGGTGATCTCGGGCTGCTCCTCGACGAACTGCACTGCATCGAGCAGTGCGAGGCTGCGCGTCTCGGCGGTGGGCAGTTCGACGACGACGACTTCGTTGCCGCCGATCTCGTCTGAGTGGTGGATCAGCGTGTTCGGCAGCGCCGCGATCTGCAGCTTTGCTTGCTTTGTATCAACGCCGACGAAGAGAGTGACCGCGAGGAGCGAGCGCCCCTCGGATTCGATCTGCTTGCGCTCGGGGGTGGTGAAGGTTCGTTTGGTGAGTTCGGCGTCGAGCTTCCATGATGTGTCCATTTCGCCCACCCAGCGGACGAAGCCGAGGCGGGAGAGCTGGTTGGCATCCGCGTTGGAGAGATCTGCAACAAATGCGTTTGCGGGGAGATAGTCGTAGAGCTTGACGCCCGCGTCGGCGAGGGCGCGGCGTTGGGGCGGGGTGATCGGTGCATCGAGTTGCAGGACATGGCGTTTGGCGGCATTACGCTGCGCGACAACCTGCGAGAGTTGGTTCGGTGTGAGTTTGGAAGTTGTCGCGGTACCCGATCGGAGGTAGATCGCGTCGGGGGCGATATTTCCGGCGGGACGCGAGTCGGCGGGCTCGAAGACGACCCCGGGTGTAGCTGCGGTTGCGAGCCCCGCGCTGGTGAATAGCACTGCGAGGGCGGCCCGGATCATTCTGAGGCGCGCACGACGGCTTTCGATGGACATTCCCTACTCCTGATTGATTGCGGCATCCGCCGCAGGGACTCTCTCGGTTTACGACGCGCTGGACACTCGCGCTTCGTACAGATCTGCTCCAGAATACTCTCGATGGGTAAAATCTCACCTGAAAATCGGCGGGATGGTGAGGAAACCCCAGAGATCGGGGGGCGTTATCGGGAGGTATATGGGGCAAGAGATCCCGTCGGTGCGAGTGCGGGTAGTCTTTGTGGGGCAGAATACAAGTGATGCAGCCTGAAACCCACACATCCACGCGGCTCCTTGACGGGCTGAAAGACGAGCAGGACCAGGCGATCTGGGGCGAGTTCGATGCGCGGTATCGCCCGATTGTCGAGGGATTTGTGCGCCATCTCGGGTTGCGTGACGCCGATGCTGCGGACGCCGCCCAGGAGACGATGGTCCGGTTCATCCAGGAGTATCGAGCGGGCAAGTACGACCGGGAGAAGGGGCGGTTGCGATCGTGGCTGATCGGGATCGCGCGGTACCGCGTTCTGGATATGCAGCGCAAGCGGGGTGGGCGGCGGGAAGTGGCGGGAGATTCGATGATCGGGGATCAGGCGGACGAGGCTCGGCTCAGTGCGATCTGGGACGAGGAATCGCGGATGGCGGTGCTGCGTCGGGCGGTGGGGGAGCTGCGCCGGCGGACGAAGATGGATCCGAAGACGATCCGTGCGTTCGAACTGATCGCGCTGGAACGGCGTGACGCGAATTCCGTGGCGGAGGAGTTGGGGATGAAGCCAGCGGATGTGTACATCGCCAAGCACCGCGCGCTGGACAAGCTCCAGAGCATTGTTGCCGAGCTGACGGAGCTGTACGAGCTGGGGCCGGGTTGATCGACCATTAAAAAACCGGCGCGACCTGGGGCCGCGCCGGTGCATGGTTTCAGGCTATTGCGATTGACTCAGCAGGGGTTGCCAAGCCGGAAGAGGACGTAGGAGATGTCGTTGACATCGATGGTGCCGTCATCGTTGGCGTCGCCATCGCAGCCGGGCGCGGGGCATGGATCGCTGAGGCGGAAGAGGACGTAGGAGATGTCATTGACATCGACGGTGTTGTCACCGTTGGCATCGCCGTCGCACGAGGGGTCGTTGCACTCGACGCCCGCGGTGATTGAGAAGTTGTCGATGCCAGCCTCGAAGGGCGTGGGGAATTGTGATTCCGAACCCGTGAAGCGGAGGCGGAGCGTGGCGGTCGATGGAATGTCCTGACCGGATCCGATTTGAACCACCTCGGTGTTCCACTGGAAATTGACGGTGTTGTGGGTTCGGAGCGCGGCCCAGTTGGTTCCGCCCGCGTCTGTTGCGTATTCGACGATGAGTGTGTCGTTGCCGGAGGAGTTTCCGGGCATGACGCCCAGGACGTTCACCCAGTAGTCGTAAGACATGGTGCCTCCACCGGACGCGTCGTAGGCGGGTGTGGTGAGGATGGTGATGCCGCGGAGCACCTCGCCGGAGGTGTTTCCGGTGACGTAGCAGCGCCCGGAGCCATCGGAATCGGAGGGTGGGTCGGCCTGCCCGAAGTTGCCGGGTACGGCGCGTTCCCAGGCGCCCGATGATGGTGAGCCGGATAGCGTCCACGAGGGATCGGTCTCGAAGTCGAGGTCTGCGGAGGCAACAACCACACCCACAGCGGCTGTGAAGGTGGAAATCGGCGCGTTGGCGGGCACGGTTACAACGCCCGTGTCCACGCCCTCGGCGGAGACGTAGAACTCGGGGGTGTCGGCGCACAGTGCGGCGGGGAGCGATGCCTGCCATGTCACGCCCGAGAGGAAGGTGAGCGGAGACTGTAGGTAGGTGCCTGCGTCATACCGGTAGAAAAGCGTGGGCGAACCACCAACCATGGTGTCGTCGCCGGGGAGGATGGTGACATCGAAGGTGGTGGGCGTCGCGGGCGGGATGAGTGCAGGCGGCGCGGCGACGGA
>JAJDDG010000165.1 GCA_029260435.1 Phycisphaerales bacterium
ATCATCGAGGGGTACACAGCCGGCACACGCTTCGGGATCTGCGTTGATCCCGCGGACGGGCTCGTCACCGCGGGCGACGAGTCCACGCAGCTCACATGGATGGACGCCAGGCGCGACGGCGTGGTTTTCACGCCGCGCCACGGCAAGGCCGTAGAGATCAACGCCCTGTGGCACAACGCCCTGTGCTCACTCGCGGAGATGCACCCGGACGGGCAATGCGCATCACAACTTCGAGAACAGGCTGCGCGAGTCAGTGATTCATTCGTTCGTGCGTATTGCGTAGAGGGTGTGGGGGGGCTCATCGATTGCCTCCGCCCCAAGAGCGATGGATCATGGGAACCCATCAACGAGCTGCGCCCCAACCAGCTCTTCGCCGTGAGCTTGGCGTATTCACCATTACCGCAAGAGCGGTGGCGCGGTGTCGTGCGAGCGGTAGATGGATTGGTGACGCCCTTCGGCATGCGGACACTCTCGCTTGATGATCCGAAATACCGCTCGCGGTTCGAGGGCTCCATGATGGAGCGCGACGCCGCGTACCACAACGGCACCGTCTGGCCCTGGCTCATCGGCCCGTACTGCGAGGCGCACCTGCGGGCGCACGCTTTCTCCGAGGCATCGCGCGAGCACTGCGCGCGGTGCATCACGCCGCTGGTTGAGTCATTGAGCACAGGATGCCTCGGGCAGATCGCCGAGGTGTACGACGCCGACTCGCCGCACCGGGCGCAGGGGTGCATCGCCCAGGCGTGGTCTGTCGCGGAGGTGCTGCGCGTGGCGCTATTGATCGA
Source organism: Phycisphaerales bacterium (assembly GCA_029260435.1). Taxonomy (GTDB): domain Bacteria; phylum Planctomycetota; class Phycisphaerae; order Phycisphaerales; family UBA1924; genus OFTM74. The sequence goes on from JAJDDG010000165.1 coordinate 786, forward strand.
ACGGGAAGATTGAGAGGTGAGGGCGAGGCGATGGGGGAGTAGGAGTGGGGGGGTTGGGGGGTGGGGGGCGCGTAAAAAAGGCACGGATCAGATGACCCGTGCCTTGGAGTCAGTCAGAAATAGAGGTATGGATTACGCCGCGCGGCGATAGGTGCGACGCGCAGTGCTCTTGCGTGCGCCGGAGAACTTGTAGGACTTGCGAGCGGTGGTCCGCTTGGCGGGCGACTTGCGAGTCGTGGTCCGCTTGGCAGCGGGCTTGCGGGTCGTTTTACGAGCGGTGCTCTTACGAGTCGTGGTCCGCTTACGAGTCGCGGTGGTCTTACGCTTCGCGGGGCTCTTGCGAGTCGTGGTCCGCTTGGCGGGCTTACGGGTCGTCTTGCGAGCGGTTGTGCTTTTACGCTTCGCGGGGCTCTTGCGAGTCGTGGTCCGCTTGGCGGGCTTACGGGTCGTCTTGCGAGCGGTTGTGCTTTTACGCTTCGCGGGGCTCTTGCGAGTCGTGGTCCGCTTACGAGTCGCGGTGGTCTTACGCTTCGCGGGGCTCTTGCGAGTCGTGGTCCGCTTGGCGGGTGACTTGCGCGTCGTGGTCCGCTTGCGGGTCGCGGTGGTCTTGCGCTTCGCGGGGCTCTTGCGAGTCGTGGTCCGCTTACGAGTCGCGGTGGTCTTGCGCTTCGCGGGGCTCTTGCGAGTCGTGGTCCGCTTGGCGGGTGACTTGCGCGTCGTGGTCCGCTTGCGTGTCGCCGTGGTCTTGCGCTTCGCGGGGCTCTTGCGAGTCGTGGTCCGCTTGGCGGGTGACTTGCGCGTGGTGGTGCGCTTGCGGGTCGTCGTGGTCTTGCGCTTCGCGGGGCTCTTGCGAGTCGTGGTCCGCTTGGCGGGTGACTTACGAGTCGTGGTGCGCTTGCGGGTCGTCGTGGTCTTGCGCTTCGCGGGGCTCTTGCGAGTCGTGGTCCGCTTGGCGGGTGACTTGCGCGTGGTGGTGCGCTTGCGTGTCGCCGTGGTCGAGCGCTTCGCGGGGCTCTTGCGAGTCGTGGTCCGCTTGGCGGGCGACTTGCGCGTGGTGGTGCGCTTGGCTGGTGACTTGCGCGTGGCCTTCTTGGCCGTGCTCTTGCGGGTCGTCGTCCGTTTGGCGGACGTACGTCGCGTACGGCTGGTTCGTGCTGCGGGCATTTTGAATACTCCGTGATCGCCGGGCGGGTTGCGCGTCGCGTTGTCCCGTCGCCGGCCTGTGCTTGCCCGCTGCAACATGCGCGGGCCTGTGTTTTGTGTTGGCTCCCCGCACTTGTGGGGCGAGCCACTATTCGGCGTGAATATCGACCGCCCAAATGCCGACCATCACAATTTCAAGTCAACTTTTGCATTATCAGCAGGATTTGCTCATGCTCCCCAGACACCCATTGCGGCGCGTTCGCCAACGTGTCACCCGATAGAACACAATGAAGTCGCGGGGAACTTGATGCGGGGGCGACCTATACTTTCCGCCCCGGATGCCTCAGAAACAGGAAAACACCGTGCCGAACTCCGAATGGTCGCCGACAAGCTGGAAGTCGAAACTGCACGCGCAGCAGGTGCTGTACGATGACCGCGAGGGCGTGGACGCCGCGGTAAAAAAACTCGCTGGATTTCCCCCACTCGTTACATCCGGCGAGATCGAACACCTCCGAGAACTGATTTCCGAGGCGCAGGAGGGCAAGCGGTTCCTCCTTCAAGGGGGCGATTGCGCCGAGACGCTCGCCGACTGCCGCTCGGACATCATCGCCAACAAACTCAAGATCCTGCTGCAGATGTCCGTCGTGCTGGTGCACGGGCTGAAGAAGCCGGTGATCCGCGTCGGTCGGTTCGCCGGGCAGTACGCCAAGCCGCGGTCCAGTTCCACCGAAACGATCGACGGCGTCACCCTCCCCTCCTACTTCGGGGATCTCGTGAACGCCGCGGACTTCTCCGCCGAGGCGCGCAGGCCCGACCCGCACCTGATGGTCCGCGGGTACCAGCACGCCGCGGTCAC
>JAJDDG010000166.1 GCA_029260435.1 Phycisphaerales bacterium
GGGACACCATCTCCGAGATCATGACCGTCGGCGACACCGAGATCTGGGAATTCGACAACCTCTCGGGCGTCATGCACCCCATGCACATGCACCTCGTCTTCTTCCAGGTTCTCGATCGCCAGCCCCTCGACGGCTCCGGCAACCCGACCGCCGTGCCCGTCCCGCCCGACGCCCTCGAAGCCGGGTGGAAGGACACCGTCCGCGTGATGCCCAACGAGCGCCTCCGCGTGATCGCCCGCTTCGACGACTACACCGGGCTCTACCCCTACCACTGTCACATCCTCGAACACGAAGACATCGACATGATGCGACAGTTCCAGGTCGATCGTCCGTGCGACGGCGACGCCAACCTCGACGGCGTCATCGACGTCAACGACATCTCCTTCGTCCTCTTCAGACTCGGCAACCCCTGCCCCATCCCCGGGTGCGAGGGCGACGCCAACTGGGACGGCGTCGTGGACGTCAACGACATCTCCTACGTCCTCTTTAGACTCGGCAATCCCTGCTGACGGCTTCGCCACCCACAACCCCAACCCACCACCATCACCCCCGGTAATCCGCCGGGGGTGTTTTATATTACTGCATGTGCGCGAGGTACCAAATCACTAACCTACTGATACCAAATAAGATAAAAGGGGATTGCTCCGGATGTTCTATAGGTTCACAGAAATAAAAAAGAGAAAATCTAGAATGGAGAGTTGATCTAGATCGGGCGGCCGTCTATTATTCTGACATCGAACCAGGAGATAAACACTTGGCCAAGAAAAAAGCAACAGTCAAAAAAGCCGTGGGGCGAGATGCAGATGCGACCACCTACTCAACACGCCTGCGCCCCGATGAGGGAAAGACGGTTGATGCGGCCGCTCGGTTGCTGAACTTGTCTACGGCTAAATTCCTGCGTGAAGCAATTCTCGCGAGATCTAAGGATCTGCTGATCGCAAGGAGCGGACGGAATCGAACCGCTTTGGAAAATCTTGCTTCTGAGGTTCGGTCCCATCTTACGAATCCATCAGTGCGGCTGAAAGGTTATTTCGATCAGCAATTAATTGAAACAGAGTGCAGCTATTACGACCTAATTGAATTCTTAGAGAGAGATTCCGAGTCAGGCATCTTTGTCCTTGCATTCAATGACGAATTTTCCCACGGACGTTTGCAAGAGCTCTGCTACGAGCACGGAGGAGAACCATGGGATTGCGCGGGATTAGTCCGCCCGCACTCTGTTGAGTTAATACCTATGAGTGCGGATCGTCTAAGAGAACTTCGCCAAGCGCTCGATATGGCGGGCAGTGAGTTCGCATGCATCCTGTCTGAAGAATTGTCAGAAATGAAACCGGGAAGAATCTTTTTCTCACCAGCAATTGATGAGTCAATGCTGCTCAACGACAGCAGTAACGATGCGGAGTAGTAGTCTCCGCTAGGTCGGCGTGAGTACATGACAGATTGAGGTGGTTATTGCGGCCCGATTGTCGGAGCCGTGGGCGCGGTCGATGTGCGCAAACGCAAAGGAGATTTGATATGAAACGGCAGCATCACAGAAGGGATGGGTGGACGATGGAGCGAGTCCTCGGCGACGAGGATCAACGCATGGATAAACGCCTGTTCGAGCGGGCGCAACGAGCGAGTTGGATCGCCAAGGCATCCTGGGGAGCGCAGAGAGAACGGGCGTACGCAATCAAAGCCCGATGCCTCCGACAGATGGTGCAGTACGGCTCGGCGGTCATCGATGTGGATTCGCGTGTATGCCCGGGTCTTCTGCTTGTTGGATACGAGGGTGGCCCGCGCCTGCACACGCATGAGAGTTGGCTCTTCCCCCATGAGCCTTGGCAGAGGGCCGCGTCATGACAACCCTTGCGCCCCAGACCGTCAAATGCGCCCTTTGCGGGCAGAAAACCGAGATCGTTGCCGTGGCAAGCACGAATGAATTCGGATCTTGCGACCTTGACCTGCGCCCGCCACCAATGGCGCGCGACACATTGAAACATCAAGTCTTCAGATGTTCAAACTGTGGATTCTCGTCTTCCGATCTAACGAAGAGCAAGAAGGGTGACGAGGCATCAATCTCTTGCCCAGAGTACCTATCCATCATCGAAGGCGATCTGCCCGAAGTTGCCAAGACCTTCTGCTGCGCGGCAATAATCGCATCGAGACGGAACGACCTTGAGCCAGCGTGTTTTCTGTGGCTGGGAGCAGCCTGGGTCTGCGACGACCAAGGTGACAATGAGAACGCATGCCACCTGCGCTCACATGCTGCGGTTGCACTGCAAGGGATGCTCGATGTTTCTAAAGGAAACGCCGAGGCCGACGATACAACGCGGCTTGTCCTCATCGATGTGCTTCGTAGAACGCGGCGTTTCACCGAAGCGGCTGCCCTATGTCAGAAAATGTGCGAGCAGGAATCTGGTGACTTTACTGCTCAACTGGCGGCGTACCAGCTCTCGCTTGTCGAAGCGGAAGACGATCAGGCTCACCGTGTGGACGAACTTCCGAAAGGAGCAGAGTGATGATCTTTGGAAATATCGGCCCGATTGAGGACGGTTATTCAAGCAATCGCCGACGGAGGGGAAGCCTGGCAGCAGAACTCGGTTTTCCAAAGGACACTGACGCTGAAATTCCGCTGTTGATCGCCCTGGCAATGCGCGGAGGAACAATCTGCTTTTCAACAGAGGGGGAGTGGTTGGAAAAAGTATTGGCGAACTTGTTCCAACTGAATCGACATGCGAGGGAGTACTCAGATCCCTCTCGATTTCGATCGAAAGGCAACCGCGCATGGCGGAACCACATCCAGTGGGTTCGGAAGCATCTCGTTGATCAGGAATTGATCGACAACTCGATTAGCGATCAGTGGAGCCTGACTGAACGGGGATGGAAACGAGTGCACCGCCTCTGAATCGACCTCTCAGGCCTCCCGCACCCGCGGGGGGCCTTTTTCATGCGCCCCCACCCCACACCGATCGCCCGGGGGAAGGCAAGCGGGAGTCTGGGATGCCCCGAAACTGGGGCGAACGCAAGGAACTGGGGGTGGGGGGCTTGCATCCATCTCCGATCCCGCGATAATGCCCGGCCCCCTGTTCCCGCCCCGGATCCCCGATCCACCCCGCGAGCGAACATTTTCTACGGGGGGCTGGTGCCCGCCGCGAGGCGGACTGTTGGAACAAAGTCCCTGTCAGAGGCGGCCCGATTACCGCCACGGAGCATCCTGTCCTATGGCCAACTCGGTCTCATCAAAGAAACGCATCCGCCAGAACGAAACCCACCGCGCACGCAACAAGTGGCGCAAGGTGAGCATGCGGACCGCAATCAAAGACTTCGACGACAAGATCCTCCACGGCTCATCCGACGAGGCGACCCAGGCACTCCGCCTCGCCTCCAAGCTGCTGGATAAAACAGCACAGCAGGGCGCGATCCACAAGAACACCGCCGCCCGCAAGAAGTCGCGCATGTCCGCCCGACTCAAGGCAAAGTCCACCAAGTAAGGGCTCCAAACAACCCGACCGATCATCCACAAGCCGCCTCCCAGGGGCGGCTTGTTTGTGCGCCCACCCCGCGCACCCCCATACTCTCAGGATCGTGGCAACCAAACGCCGCCATCCCGCGAGCACCGCTTCCCCCAACCCGCCTATCCATCGCGCGGGCGACCGCTCGCCCAACGCAAACAAAGACGGCTATTTTTACCTCTCCACGCGCCCGCTCTACATCCTCCTCTTCCTCCTCCCCGGCGCGCTGCTCTACGAAATCGGCTCCGTCCGCTACCTCTCCAACCCGGACACAGGCACCGTCGATCAGATCCGCGCCGAGCGCCTCATGCGCAACTTCTTCGAGCTCTTCGACCTCGGGGATACCGCCGTCTACCTCCCCGGCATCATGCTCATCGCCGTCCTCTTCGTCTGGCACATCCTCTTGGGCGATCCCTGGCGCTGCCGCGGCAAGGTCCTGCTGGGCATGCTCGCCGAGTCCATCGCGTGGACCATCCCCCTGCTCGTGCTCTCGCACATCATCGCCCGCGCAACCGGGCTGAACGCCGCCGCAGCAGCAGCAGCAGCCCCCGCCGTGGGCGACCTCGCCGGGCTCTCCGTCCCCGCGCGCGCGACCATCGCGATCGGCGCAGGGGTCTACGAAGAAATGCTCTTCCGCCTCTTCGCCATCGCCGCCGTCCACCTCATCATCGCGGACCTCCTGCGCGTCAAGGAACCGCTCGCCAAAACCATCGCTGTCGTCCTCGCCGCCATCGCCTTCGCCCTCTACCACGACGTCGCCCGCGCATCGGGCGGCATCGATATGCCCCGCCTCATCAACTACCTCGCCGCCGGGCTCTTCTTCGGCGGGCTCTACGTCGCGCGAGGCTTCGGCATCGTCGTCGCCGTCCACGCCACCTACGACCTCATCGTCCTCGTCCTGCTCAACACCGACTAGCCCCAACACAAGCCGACGCGCGTACACTATCCCCATGCCCACAAAGAAAACCTCCGCACAACTCGAAGTCATCGAACCGATCGGCACCCGCGTCCTTATCCGCAAGGACGAGGACAAAAAACAGACCAAGTCCGGCATCCACCTGCCCGACAAGATCGAGATCCCAACCCT
>JAJDDG010000167.1 GCA_029260435.1 Phycisphaerales bacterium
CCACTCCCGTCCACCTGGATCTGCTCGATCACATCGGGCGAGTACCCACGCAGCACAAACCATGCGAGGTACACATCCGACCGCTGCGTCACGATGTTGCTCAGCGCGCGGAACATCGCAAGACGCTCCTCCGGATCATCCTTCGGGTTGTACTCAAACACTGTATTCGGCGTCAGATCAAACGGATGTGCTATTGTCGGATTGCTTACCGGCGTGTGGAATGTATCCGCGCCGAGCGACATGAACCCGTCGAATTGCGCAGACCCGCTCGGCGCTGGCGGCTCCGGAATCGGCACATTCCCCGAAACATCAAACTCATGCAGTATCGCCAACTCACCGATGCTCGCAAAGCCGTACGAGCGCTGCTTCGTGAATCCTCCCGCTTCCTGTCGCAGCACGGACGCACTACTCAATGGGTGCCGCAACCCTGTGATTTCCGCCGGCTCATCAACAAGCCCGTCTCCGCGAATCCCGCTGAATACAGTCGCGTCCAGAGCGGTTGTATCGCCGCGATACGCAAGCATCGCCCCCACTCGCTCCATGCTTTCCGCATGCGTACCCGTCTCGCGCGGCAGCACAACCCCGCCGTCCACGATGTCGTCTTCCGGCGCGACAAACGGTAGCACCATTAGTACCTCCGCCGGCGCCGTGTTGATATTCACACGCCCCATCTGCAGATCACCGCGACCCCGCCCGCTGTCCCGGCGCGGCATCGCATCGAACACATCAAACACCCGCAGCGCAAGAGGCACCCGCATCGAATCTGGCAAGTCCTGATCCATGTCGATCCCCCCAACATTCCCGGTCGCGATGTCATCACCCGGGATATACCGCGTCGGATCCAGCACACCGAAGTACGGATTGAACTCATCCGCCGTCGCCGCCTGACCATTGAAGTCAAACTTCATCGATCGCGCCAGCTTCTCGCTCACCGTCTGCATCTTGGTCAGATCTTCAAGATCATTATCAATGGCCGTGTGCGCAAACACACACACCTGATGCACCTCGCTCAACGAGCGGAACGGATCCTCGGGAATGAGGGTTGGGCCGAGAAGCGAACCCCGCGGCATCATCAGCTGGAAGTTCGGCAGCAGCGCAGTCAACAGCCCGTTCGCTGTCGCGTTCGCTATCCCATCTCCCATCTCTGTCTGATTGGCCAAGAAATCCAACGGGGAGACATACGAAACATTCTCTATTTCTATGTCAGATCCGCCGTACTCGAGCATATACCCCGGATTGCTCCGCAGATCGGCGATATACAACGGATCACCCGCCTGCAGAGCACCACTCTGAGATTCAAGCCATACCTGACCGACAAGACTCGTTACAACCGGGTTCAGCGATACCGGATCCGATCCTGTCGCCGCATCCAGCCCGTTGAACGAGAGCACTGTCGCGGGGAACCCCGTCCCGTCGCCATTCGTGCTCGGCGCGTCTGGGCGAGTCAGGCTTGACACCATCATGAGCCGACCGGTGATATCCCCGGTCGCAGGATTACCGTCATCAATGAACCGAGGATCGGTCGCGACCGGCCCCGGATACCCGAGAAGCGTCTCGAAATACACCTCATCGAGCGTGCGCAACCCGCCGAGATTCCCATATGTGAAACCCGCCGCCGGGCTGTACAGATTGAACGGGTCCGGCGCCACGCGCGGGAACGGAGTCGATGGAACCACCCGATCCACCACGGCCATGTCGCCGTTGCCCAACCCTTCGATCCTGCGCCGCAACAACACCGGCAGCGGGAGGAACTTGTTCGCAAGGAACTCGAAGACGATCGGATTGGTCGCCTCATCCGGCCCTGCAATATACTGCATCGTCCCGCCCGCCATCGCATCGATCCCGTTAGCGACCTGATCCCACGACGCGCCCGGATTCCGGTTCGCGTACGCGAATCGCAGCGTGCCCCTCGCGGGAATCGTCGCAGCATCCAGACCCAGCACAACCGAGAGTTCACCGATCGATGTCTCGCCCTCCGAAATCACGAACTCGTACTCATTGTTCCCAATGCGGATCTCTTCATCCCACGGGTTGAACAGCTCAACCACCACGCCCGAGCCAAACGCCTCGGTGGCAACATCTATATTCCGGTCCTTGTTGGCACCTAGAACATCACCGTCATAGCTCGAATAAGCGGCAAACGTCACCACCTCCGTGATAAACGGCTGGCGCTCCAGCCCAACAATCGTCACCCCGTCCGCAACCGTCCCCGCATACTCCGCAGGAAGCATCGCCGGTGGAATATCCCCCTGCGCAAGCTCCGTCCCCATCTCGACGATCTTTGTAGTCGATTGATCATCCTCCGCATCAACATTGTTGAACAACCGAATCACCGTCGGCGTGTCATCCGCATCACCCGCATCCTGAATATTCGCCGCAAGGCTCGCAGCCGTGATCACCGCGTGCGCCGCCGCGATTTTGACCGCACCGCCCTGTAGTGCCTCGTCCGCCTCCGCAGGCGAACCAGCTGTGAACCCCGCCGATCCCCCGTAGCACACACCCGACATATCTGCCGCATCGATCACATCCGCATCCGGCAGCGGCTTGCCGTGCCGCCGATTTGAAACGTTGATCGTCGTGTCGCTCATCACGGGCATGTCCGTCGCAAACGGCGCGAGCGCCCACACCAGCGCCTCGAACATCCGCGGCACATCCCGCGTCCGCCGAGCGCTGCTCAATTCCCGCAGGTTGATCTTTTCACGGATTGTTTTGTCCCCGACATGCTCGTTGAGCACCGGCACCGGGCTCGCCGCGCCAACACCGCTCACCGTCGTCAACAGCCTGCGCACCGAAAACTTCATCTGCTGCAGTGTTGGTTTTTTCTGCAAATCCGTGATGTCCCACTGCCGCGCATCCGACCCCACCTCACGCGACCGCATCGGCCCCCATTGACCCAGATTCTGTTCCGTCCCCGGTAGATACCCGTTATCGCGCGACCCATCGATATGCTGCTCAAGCTGGGACAGCACGCGATCCTCGTTCGTCCCCCAGTACGCCATCAGATCCCGCAGATCACGCACCTCGTAGGAATCCACGAATGGCGAGATCGGGTTCTCCAGCGCGAGCGCGCCCAACTCATAGAACGCCTGCCGTTGGTTGCTCGTCAGCGCCGTGTATGGAGACCCAACGCTCGCAGAATTGTACAATTCCAGATCACCCTCAACATCAAACAGCGGTAGATTGAGCAACCGATCACGCCGATTGGGATTCACATCCTGCGGGCGCCCCTGTGAGTTACTCAGATCCGCAACAAAGTTCTCGCCGAAGCCTAAGCCTTCGTTTACGCGCTCTTGGTACCCCGCGCTCACACGGTCGTGCCTCACATCTCGAAAATATAGCTCGATGTTTATGTCGTCCTGATACTGTCCAAGCAAGCGAATCAGATCAACATCCGCCGGCGTCATCCCGTCCCCGTATTTCGGATCCGCCACGTTGGGATTCCAGAAATCGATCGCCGTATTCACATTCACCAGCGCCGATGCATCAATGATCCGCGCCGCCGTCACCCACACCAACCCATACAGATTCCCCAGCGAATCAAGCTGCGTCCACCGCGCATCCGGACGCCGATCCCCATCCGTATCCACCCAGTACCGCTCGTCAGATGCCGTGAACGTATCGCGAGCACCGCTGGGGTCCGCCGTCAGGTTCGCCATCTGCTGCTGATACACCATCGTCTCTCTGCTGCCCAACAACGACGTCCCACGCTCCGCCCCGTACCCGTTCACACTCCCCTGCGGGAACACACGCGCCAACAGATCGACCCCAGCATTCCCAAACCGTCCACCATCCACATTCCGCGGCTCAGAAAAAAACCGCCCCAGATCCGCGAACCGACCGTCACCCCGCTCCCAGTAATGATTCTGTACCCGCGGGCTGTTCCTGTTCGTGTTGTACCGCCACCCCGAGCGCAGATTCGTGATCTGCGCCCACCATGTCGGCTCGTCGTTGTTCGGTGTCGCGCTCTCCCACGCCGGCTCCGTAGACGCAAGCCACGCGTCATCCGGGCGCGCCGCAGGGAAATACCCATTCGGAGCTCGATCCATAAACGAATCCGGTTCAAACTTAATCTGCGCATTCGGTGAACTCTGGTCCCCCGCGTCGTTCCTGTTGAACGTGTACCCGTCCATGCCCGCCGGATCCGGCTCATCGATCGTCGGGTAGTCCCAAGACTCCCCATCCTCGAACGCGCGAGGCCAGGACTCCCGGGGCGTTGTCCGGTCAACAATCTTGTTCCCGAACAGATCCGCCGTGAGCAGGTTCTTCAGATGCCCGACCACCGCGTCCACCTGCTGCTGAAAATTCGCCTGACGGTTCACCGCCGCCGCAGAACCGCGATCGATCCGGACAACCGTCACATACCCGATCGACATGATCGACAGGATCGCCAGAACACCCAGCGCAAAGATCAGAATCGACCCCCGCCGACGCCCGCCGAGCCGCACAACCAACCGATCCATTTTCCGCCTCATCCGATCAACCATCACGCACCTCCCGATGCACCCGCCCACGACCAACCCGGAATCATCCCCACACACTTCAACATCACTGCAAATCAATCAGAAAAATAAACTCGAAATCCTTCCCACCATCCAGCCGCATATTCGAGTCGTGCAGCGTCATCCG
>JAJDDG010000168.1 GCA_029260435.1 Phycisphaerales bacterium
AACTCCGATTTCCTCCGCACCACCGAACCCCGCCACACCGAAAAAGTCACCCAGTACATCGCCGCCCTCGAAGCATCAGGCGATATCTACCTCGGTGACTACGTCGGCTGGTACGACGTCTCCCAGGACGAGTACGTCACCGAAACAACCGCCCGCGAAGCCGAATACAAATCTCCCGTCACCGGCAAGCCTCTCGAAAAGCGCACCGAGAAAAACTACTTCTTCAAACTCTCCAAGTACGAACAGCCCCTCCTCGACCTCATCGCTGCAAACCCAAGCTTCATCCTCCCCGGCGCGCGTCGCAACGAAGTCGTCGGCCGTCTCAAGCAAGGGTTGCAGGATGTCCCCGTCTCCAGAGCGATCGATCCTGAAACGCCCTACGCGGACTGGGGCATCAAAATGCCCGCCGATCCCAACCACCGCGTCTACATCTGGATCGACGCACTCTTCAACTACCGCTCCGCGATCGACACACCCGACCGCGCCAAATACTGGCCCGCCGACGTCCACGTCATCGGCAAAGACATCCTCTGGTTCCACGCCGTCATCTGGCCCGCCATGCTCATGGCGCTCAACCTCGAACTCCCCAAATGCATCTACGCCCACTCCTGGTGGATCCGCGAAGGCCGCAAGATGTCCAAATCACTGGGCAACTTCATCGACTTCCCCACCATCCAAGCGTACGCAAATACCTACTCGATGGACACACTCAAATATTTCCTCATCACCAACGGCCCCGCTTCCGGCACAGATGCAGACTTCGCGCACACAAAGTTCGTCGAAGCGACAAACGCCGACCTCGCCAACGGCATAGGCAACGCCGTCTCCCGCGTCACAAACATGATCGCCAAGTATTTCGACGGCAAATGCCCGGACCCGAAAGGCATCACCGAGTACGAGGGCTACGACTGGCCGGCCATCATCAACAAACAGCGCACGCTCCTCGAAGAAGCGATCGAAAAGTTTGACCTCCCCGGCGCGCTCCGTGCAGCCCTCCAGATCTCAAACGAGGTCGATGGCTACATCCACAAAACCGAACCATTCAAACTCGCCAAGAGCGAAGAGAACATGCCCGCCGTTGCCGCGATCCTCTACCACTGCGCCGAAGCGCTCCGCATCAGCGCTACGCTCCTCTCACCCGCCATCCCCGAAAAAGCCTGCGAAATCCTCGCGCGACTCGGCACCCACCCCGTTTCCGACACCGTCGGCTGCGCAGTCGGCTTCTCCGAAATCTGCAAGTGGGGCGGAGTGGGGGGGCTATCCCCCGGCCAACCCATCACCAAGGGCGATGCCCTCTTCCCCCGCATCGACCCCGACGCAGAGCCGCCAACCGTGTGATGATCTTCCGTGCCACTGACCCGTCCTCGGGTCAGTGCTTTTTGTTCCTGATCCCCGCTGCCTACTCTTTCTTCCTGCACATAAACATCGTCCCCTGCAACAGCATCCGCTCCATGTCATCTCCCTCCGCAAGCTCTTCGGGCCTCGTCGCTTCAACCGCCCACCCGCACTCCGCAAGCCGATCCACATAATCCGGTCCGTACCGGCGCACATGATCTTCCTGCCCGAACACCCGCAGCCGATCCTCCGGTGTCACAACACTCGCATCCTCAAACGTCTCCCCCGCCGTGATCGGTACCAGCAGCACCGCCCACCCATCGTCCTTCAGCACCCTGCGAAACTCCCGCATCGCCTTCCGATCATCAGGCACATGCTCCAGCACATGGCTGCAATAGATCACGTCAAACGTCCCATCCGGATACTGAATATCCGTGATGTCCATCTCCTCCATCGCGCGCGCATCCATCAGGTCCGTCGATACATACCCCTCCCCGATCCGCGACCGCAACCGATCCGCCAGACATGGCTCCGGCGCAACGTGCAGCACCCGCTTCGCCCGCCCGTCAAACAGATCCGTCCGCCGCTCAAACAGCAGCCACACCATCCGGTGCCGACCGAGCGACCCGCAATGCGGACACCGCCGCATATTCCGGTACACGCGAAACGCCCGCGCCGTGCGACCGCACACAGGGCAATACAACCTCGTCCCCGTATACGCGATCGAAACACCCACCCGCGCCATCTCCCGCAAGGGCCGCTTCACAATCTCCGGCAGCCGCGCCGCCAACCGCATCATCATCCGTACATCTCCATCATCTCTCTTTACTCTATCCATCACCGGGCACTGCCGTTTGTCCGCGCATCATTCCTGTGCTGCTGATCCGCCGTGGCGGAACAGTGCTCTTTCTTTCTGTTTTCTTTCGCTTTTCCTGATGCCCGGTGCCTGATCCCTGATGCCTTTCTTACACTTTACCCCATGACCCTCGAATCCCACCTAGACGACCAGGACCGCGCCGAACTCGAAGCACTCGAGCACTCCCGCGCCTTCCTCGCCAACAACCACGAAGCAATCCTCGAACTAGACGAACAAACAACACCAACCCACTTCATCCAGGACAACACAACAGGCAAGATCATCGCCGCCGTCCCCGCCGCAACCTTCTTCGCCGCCCAGCACGTCCTCCACATCCCCGACCTCGACGACGACGCGCTCAAACTCGTCATCACACCAGAGCAGATCGAAGACTGCGCCGAGACCGACCGCCTCCTCGCCCACTGCCCCGAACCAAACCACCTCCGCTTCGCCGCTTGCTGGATAGACTCCGCTCGCCACGGCCCCTGGGTCTTCGACGGCGATGCATTCATGCAACCAAACCCACTCGCCCAAATCGAACCCGAGATCTGCAAACTCCTCAACGCAGACAAACCAAAGCTCATCGCGCTGTGCGACAAGCGCGCATCAACCCACGTAGAACACCCCATCTGCGTCGCCATCGATCCCTACGGCCTCTCCATCCGCGCACGCTTCGGCATCGTCCGTGTCCCCTTCCCCGACGCGCCGATCACGGACCCCGCAATAACACACGACACCATCAAAAAACTATGTGAATAGCCCGAGCTTAATAATCCATTAATATCTCTGGTATCACCGCGCCATACCTACCCGTGAGGGTTGTTGGCGACACAAAGGAGCCAACGAATGAAAGACAACCAAGACCCGCAAACGACAGCAGACAATGCCGAAGCCTGCTCGACCAAGCGAAGCGTGCTCAACCCAGGGACCGGTGCCGCGCTCGGCGCAGCTCTCGGCGCGGGAATCGGCACCGCCATGAGCAACATCGCCATCGGCGTGGGTGTCGGCGTCTCCATCGGCGTCGTTGTAGGCATCGTTCTCAGCGCGAAAAACAAGTAGCCCCACCCACCACATCAAGTGGGAGCGGTCCCAACCAAGTGCTCTCGCTCGCCCAATAAATCACACCCCGCCCAACTCCACCCGATTTCGGGCCGATGCTCAACACGCATCATGCCATCACCGCGCGCACACAACCCAGCCTCCCGACGCGCTTTCCGCGCACTCGCCGCGATTGTCATCGTCATCCTCATCGGCACCGCCGGCTTCATGTGGATCGAAGGCTGGTCCGCATGGAAAGCGCTCTTCTTCACCCTCGTCACGATCACCACCGTCGGCTACGACGACTTCGCCATTTCCCCAGCAGGCGAAAAAATCGCCGCGCTCCTCATCGTCGCCGGTATCGCCGTCGTCTCGTTCGCCTTCTCACAACTCGCACGCACCATCGCCGAACACCATCGCGACCCCTGCAAGGCATCCAAGAGAAAAGCCATGAAAATGCAAGACCACTACATCGTCTGCGGCCTCGGCCGTATCGGCCGTATCGTCTGCAACCGCCTCGTCCGCCTCGGCGTCCCCTTCGTCGCAATCGACCCCTCACGCGATGTCGTGCAGCACCTCCTCGACATGGGCATCAACGCAATCATCGGCGACGCAACAGACGACCAGACCCTCCACGCCGCGGGCATCGACCGCGCAAAGGGCGTCGTCGTCGTCACCTCCTGCGACGCAACAAACATCGTCATCACACTCACCGCCCGCGAACTCGAACCAGAAGCAAACATCATCTCCCGCGCCGAAGACGAAAACTCCATCCGCCGTATCCGCCGCGCCGGCGCAACCGCCGTCATCTCACCCACCCGCGAGTCGGGCCTCGGCATCGTGGACCGCATCCTCAACCCCCACATCTCGGACATGCTCGAGCGCTCCGACTGGGGCGAAGACCGCATCCGAATCGCCGAGGTAATGATCCACCCCGCTACGCCCTTCGTCGGCAAAACCATCGTTGACCTTGGTCATGAGTTCCCCGAGGTCGCCTTCGTCGCGATTCACGACCAGCACAACGTCATCTCGGTGCACCCCGCCGCCGACCGCAAACTCGCCCCAGGCGAGATCCTCCTGATCGCCGCCACCGCGAAAAACGCCGAAGCACTCGCCAACCGCGCCGAACCACCCGCCGCCAAAGCCGCCTGAACCACCACACAAGTTGTGCTCTATCTCCCCGTGCCTCTGATCCGCCGCAGCGGACCAGTGCTCCCAACTCTTCCTCTCCTCGGGTGGCATGCTCACGCGAAGCGCGAGCATGTCTTTTCTTTTCACCCATCCCCCGTGCCACTGACCCGTCCTCGGGTCAGTGCTCTGTCTTCTCGGGTGGCATGCCCACGCGCAGCGCAGGCATGTCTTCTCTTTTCACCCATCCCCCCTGCCACTGATCCGCCGCAGCGGACCAGTGCTCCCAACTCTTTCTCTCCTCGGGTGCCATGTTCAAGCGACAGCCTGAGCATGTCTTCCCTCTTTCTGCTGCCTGGCCCCTGATCCCCGATGCCTTCTCTCTCCTTCCTCAAAAAAAAGCCACGCACAGGCGTGGCTGAAAAATAGTCTCCCCCGAGGGGGCGCGGGGGACGGTGGGGGGTCTTCCCCGCATAGTGATCTTCAAGAGCGCGATCTCGTCCGTACAATGGTGCCATGCCTATCCCCACACAGCGTGAGATTTGCGCCCCTCTACTGAAAACCATCGCTGAACTCGGTGGCTCAGCAAAGCCATCTGATCTGTATGACAAAGTCGCGACGTATTTCCCGAACATGTCGTCCGAAGAGCAATCCGAAGAGTTGAAGGATGGCCACAATGTATTCAGCAACCGCGTACAGTGGTCAAGGCAACAACTTGTAAAGGCCGGATTAATCGACCCTTCGGTGCGAGGTGTTTGGTCATTGACAAGCGATGGCAAAGAACAGGCTAACGCAGGCCGAGGCGCGAATCCTCTACAGAGACAAACGTTTGTATTAACGTGGAATCCTAC
Source organism: Phycisphaerales bacterium (assembly GCA_029260435.1). Taxonomy (GTDB): domain Bacteria; phylum Planctomycetota; class Phycisphaerae; order Phycisphaerales; family UBA1924; genus OFTM74. The sequence continues at coordinate 5,209 of JAJDDG010000168.1, forward strand.
TAAATCACCGTGGTCGGAACTATCTGGTCATGTCGCAGCATTGCAACGAGGCGAGTCACAACTACTGCGGTGGAGTACCGGAAACTCTCGCCAACTAGCTCCGGGCGACCGCGTATTTCTACTCAGGCTTGGCGAGGAGCCAAAAGGCATTATTGGCTGCGGTACTGTCGATACTTATGTGTTCGAAGAGGAACATTGGAACCCCGAGCGCGCAGCGTTGAACGAAACATCCTTGTTTGTGAAGTTTCGATTTGAATCTTTACTGAATCCAGAGCAAAACATACCGCTAAATGCATCTCAAATCCGAGACCCATTGATCGAAAAAATGAACTGGAGCCCACAAGCAAGTGGGATATTGATACCCCCAGATTCCGCAGATGCCTTAGCTAATTATTGGCAAAGGCACATATCTTCAATCCCGTCGCGACCGCACGGAAAAGTATCTCATGCCCCAGAGATATCTCTTGTCAACTTGATGGACGCTCACGACCACGAACTTCACCAGCAACTGAAAGAGTTGCTGTTCAACATCGATCCGTACCAATTTGAAGATGTCAGCGCCATGCTGTTGCGTGCAATGGGATTCCGTGAGGTTGAAGTCACATCAAAATCAAACGACGGCGGCATCGACGGCCACGGCCAACTCAAAATCGGTATCGTGAATGTCAGTGCCGCGTTCCAGTGCAAACGTTGGACAAAGACCGTATCTCGTCCGGAAATCGATGCCGTGCGAGGCGCGACACAAGGTAAATTTGATCAGGCAATCTTCCTGACAACATCATCATTTACAGATGGTGCCCGCAAGGAATCAATCCGCTCCGGATGTATCCCAGTAGTGATGATCGATGGCGACGCAATCGTAAAACTTATGATTGAACACGAAATCGGTGTCACGAAGCAACCAATCAGTATCTCGAAGATCGATGAAAACTTCTTCGCAGAAGACTCAGAAATCAACTGATTCAACCCTCAGATATACCGCGTGCCGTGGTACACGCCGCAAGCGTGAACCACGATCATCACCGGCGCCATGCACGTCCCCTTTCTCTGCTTTACCCTGCTCCCACATCTCCTTCACCCGCCGGGTGAACTCTTTCTTTATCTTCTCCTCCGCCCCCTCTCCCCTCGGGGGAGAGGTCGAAGATCCGCCGCAGGCGGGCGCGGGTGAGGGGGTCATCCTCCTCGTGCCACGGACCGGTCTTCCGGTCAGTGTTCTTTCCCTCCTCCCGATCTTTACCCTCGCGGCGAAATCTTCTCTTCACCCTTCCTTACAAAAAAGCCATCCGCAAGGATGGCTGAAAAATAACTCTTCCCTTCCTGATGCCTGATCCCCGGTGCCCAATGCCTTCTCCCCCCACCCTCATCACCACCTCCCGCCCACTCCCCGCCGAGTTTGTCGTGCCCGGTGCGCGCATACAAACCGGGCCCGAACGCGGCTTCCCCTCAACACAAGCCTTCGCCGACTTCGCCAAAGGTTCCGCCGCAATCGTCACATGGGTATCCGAGCGCGTTGACGCACAAATGCTCGACGCCATTGGTCCGCAGTTAAAAATCGTCGCCAACTTCGCCGTGGGATACGACAACATCGATACCGATGCCTGTGCAGCGCGCAACATCTGGGTCACAAACACGCCCGACGCCGTCACCGAAGCAACCGCCGACTGCGCACTCATGCTCATGCTCGCTGCAGCACGCAAACTCGCACACGCCGACAACTTCGTCCGCTCCGGCGAATGGGAAAAGTTCGGCATCCTCGGCCCCGCCGACATGATCGGCATGCCCCTCGAAAACAAAACCCTCCTGCTCGTCGGCGCGGGGCGCATCGCAAAGGCAACCGCCCTCCGCTCCCTCGCCTGGAACATGAACCTGCTCTATGTCGCCCGCAACCCCAAGCCAGATTTCGAAACCGCCCCGCTCAATGCCAAACGCGTCACCCTAGAAGAGGGCTTGAAACAAGCCGATTTCGTCTCGATCCACACCCCTCTCACCAAAGAAACCCACCATCTCATCGGCCCGGCTCAACTCGCCCTCATGAAGCCCACCGCCGTGCTCGTCAACACCGCGCGTGGCCCCGTCGTAGACGAAGCCGCCCTCGCCGAAGCGCTCGCATCCGAGTGCATCTTCGCCGCGGGTCTGGACGTCTTCGAAAACGAACCAGCCGTGCAAACAGCGCTCAAGAAGCTCGATAATGTCGTTCTAACGCCGCACTTTGGTTCGGCAAACGTCTCGTCCCGCACGCAGATGACCCGCCTGTGCGCCCGGAACGTGCAGGCTGTCCTCGAAGGGCGCGACCCACCGACCCCCATCGTGCGCCCACAGGCCCCCCGCGCGCGCTAACCATCCTCCAGCGCGCCCTCAGGAGCAGCAGGCTCCTCCGCCTCTTCCGCCCGTTTCAGCGCGCGCTCGAAGTACCTGCGCACATTCCTGTACCGCGCAGGCACCCGCTGCTCCTCGATCGCTCGCTCCGCTCCCTCCGCCGCCGTGCGCAATGAGTCGATCATCTCCTGCCGACTCACCGCACCATCGCGCACAATCTCGCCATCCGGATTGAACCACTCGTCGCGCACCTCCATCCCGTCCGTCGTCGTGCGCGCATCCACCGCCTCTGTCGTGTACTCGTACCCCGCCGCCGCCCCGCCGTCCTCGATAAGTTGTTGTCCAGCCCAGCGTTCCAGCTCCTCGCGCTGCTCCGGGCTCATCTCGTCCAACAGCTGCTTTGCTTGCGCGCGCAGCTCGTCGCTGTCCGCGCGCTCCTCCGCGATACGCTCGCGCGCATCGCGCATCTGTTCGATCATCTCGCGCATATCCTTGGGCTGTCCACCCGCGCCCGTGCCAGGCTCGTCGTCCGGCGCGCCGCCCAAACGCTCGCTGTCGCTCGCGTTCGGATCCACCTCCGCCGTACCCACCCCCTGCGCATCACCATCGCCCGGCTCTTGGCGCACGCCCTGCTGTCCTTCTCCCGGATCGCCCTCCTGCGGCGCACCATCCTGGTCGCCCGGGGTTGCCTCCCCATCCTGTTGTTCGCCCTCTTGTGCGCCTTCCTGCGGTTCACCTTCGGTGCTCTGGCCTCCGCCTTCTTCATTGTCCAGAGGATTTTCGCCGGTCTGTGATTGTTCGCTCGTCGGGGCGTTGACGTTCGGATCGCCGTTCTCGCCCGGCGCACCGAGTTGTTCGGGTTCGCCTTGTTGCTGATCGCCTTCGTGTTGTTCGGATGCGTTATCCTGCTGTTCGCGCAGCTCCTCGGCGGTTTGTTCGGCGGCGTCGGCGATGTCGCGTGCGTCTTCGCTCGCCTGCTCTTTGGCTTCGCGCTGGCGGTTCTCCTGCTCTGCTTGCTCGGCGATGCGTTGGGCGGTCTCCTCATCGGTGCCTTGTTCGCGGAGCGTCTCTTCCATCTGCTCGCGCTCGCGCATCTCGGCGATGCGCTTGGCGGTGTCCTCGTCGAGCCCGGCGTCGCGGAGTTGTTCGAGTTGCTGCTGCGCCTGTTCCTGCGCTTTGCGTTCTTCGAGTTCGGCGAGGCGCCCGAGCATCTCGGCGAGTTGTTCCAGTTCCTCGGCCGCGATTTGCTGCTGTTCTTCGGGCAGGCGATCGAGCGCATCGATCGCTTCGGCGGCTGCTTCGAAATCGCCTGCTGCGAGCGCCTCGCGCAGCGCATCTGTCGCCTTTGCTCCTTCGGATTCCGCGTTGCCTTCCGAGCCGGCCTCGGGCGAGGCGTCCGACGCGTTGGCGATCATCTCGCGGAGCGCTTCTTCGCGCAGCGCTTCCCGGTCGGCGCTGTCGGTGGCGCGCTGCGCGGCCTCGGTGAGCGCGGTGGACGCCTTGGAGCGCGCTTCGTCCGGGGTGATCTGTTTGTTCGTGAGCTGGCGGTCGAGTTCTTCGAGCAGCTCGCGCGCTCTGGCTTCCGGGGTGCCCGCCTCGGGCGCGTCTTCGTCGGTCTCGGTGAGCTGGTCGATCAGCTCACCGGCCTGGTGCAATGCATCGCGCGTGTCGTCGGCGAACTGTGTTTGGGATATCAACGCGTCGCGGTCGCGGGCCGACCCGAGCAGGTCGAACTGCGGCGCGAACTGCACCAGCGCGAGCGATACTCCCGCGAGCGCGGGCCAGATCACCTGATCGCGCCCGAGCGGGATCGGGATCGCCCGCCGGACATTGGCAAGGTGCGCTGCGGCGTCGCCCTGTTCGAGAGCCATCGCCGCGAACGGATTGCTCTCCGCTTGCTCCGCGAGTTCGAACGCCGAGCTGATCGAGTCGTGCAAGCGCAGGCGCTCGTCGATCACGGCGGCGGCGGCGGCGGGGGAGAGCCGCTTGCGCAAGACATCCCACATCCCCCACCCTGCACCACCGATTGCGACGACAAACAGGGGCATCCACCATTCGAGCGAGAGCCCGATGAGGCGGTCGGTGATTGACAGCAGCAGCGCGACGACACCGGCGATCACTGCGCCGACACCGAACGCGGGCACGAAGACCGACAGCGCATGGCGCCGGCGTGCTCGGGAGGCTGTGGCTTGGACCCGTTGCATTACTCAATAGTACGCCTAGCGGGCGCATGGGTTGAGGGTTGCGGGCGGGGACTCGCTGGTTTAGAATGAACAGTCCAGACAAGGGGCATCTCGTGATCGGTGTTGTCTCGCCCCTTCTTCCTCGATACTTGTCGGGCGGAACCGTCCGGCGCACCAAGGAGCAAGAGATGACCACAACGATGTCCGGTACCGCGAGCACGATCATTCCCGCTGCCCGCGTGACAGTGCAATACGCCCAGGGGCTGCTTGAAGGGGTCACGGCGGATCGCTTTGCCAGGAAACCCGAAGGCGTGGACACAAACCATCCGGCGTTCTGTTTCGGGCATCTGGCGATCTACCCCGATTGGATCCTGACCATGATCGGACGCGAAGATCTTGCGCAGGCGAAGGATGGGTACGAGGATATGTTTAAGCACGGTGTCGAGTGCAAGGACGACCCGGACGGCTCGATCTACCCACCGATGGACGAGATCATGGGGTACTTCACCGAGCGCCACGAGACGTTGATCGGCGCGCTCGAAGAAATCAGCGACGAGACTTTCTCACAGGTCAATCCGAACGAGGACATGCGGGATATGTGCCCGACGCTCGGCTCGCTCGTGAACTTCATGCTGAACTCTCACGGGATGATGCACTGCGGGCAGATCAGCGCGTGGCGCCGCATGATGGGGCTCGGCCCGTCGAAGATGTAACTCTCACTCCCTACACCAATATCACCGGCGCACCAATCGCGCCGGTTTTTTTATGCGCGGTTGCCATCAAGGGTCGTTGGAGGAGAGGTGGGAGTGGGAGGGAATGGGGGGGGTTACGCGGCGGGGAGTGGGTCGAAGCCGTCGTTCTCGCAGGCGGGCATCTGCATGGAGTGATCGACTTCCTCGGAGATGGTGTCGATCTGTTCCTGCATGACATCGAACAGCAGGTCGATGCTCGCGATCACGTCGTCGGTGGAGGTGTACATATCGCTCGTGTCCTCCTTGGGGTCTGTCGAGGCCTGCCCGGTGAAGACGCCGCCGACGGGGAAGGGGAGTGTTTCGCGCTCGCTCTCGAGGCGTTCGGTGGCGTTGGAATCCGCTTGGTTGATCCGCATCACGATGCTCCGGACCGGGAGGGGCAATGGGGTCGCCCGGTGTCGAGGGAGATCGGCGCGGATGGTGGGTGGATTTACCGGCGCGCAGAAAAATTGCACGATCGGGCGGCAGAGTCGGCAGAGTCGGCAGAAGAGGCTTTGGGGTGGTTATTCAGACGTGGCGGGCGAGCCGACTTTGTTCTCGGTCCCGGCGCGGACGCGGGCGAGGTTCGCGCGGTGTTTGTAGATGACACCCGCGGCGAGCAGCGCGGTGAGCACGAGGAAGGGCCAGGAGGCTGCGAGTTGGTCGGTGCCGAGCGATGCGCGCCAGGCGACGAGGAGCAGGGGGATCGAGAGCGCCGCGGCGCACGAGGCGACGGAGACATAGCGCGTGGTTTTCATGACGACGTACCACACCGCGAGTGCGCCGAGCGCGGGGAATGTGATGACGGGGTAGAACGCGGCGAGCATGCCGAAGCCCGTGGCGACGCCCTTGCCCCCCTTGAAGCGCAGGAAGATCGGGAACATGTGCCCCAGGACAGCGCAGAGCCCGACGAGCATCCAGCGCGCCGCGTCTGCGGGCGGGATGTCGGACGACGCGAGCAGCGAGAAGTACATCCCCGAGAAGATGACGGGGAGCGCACCCTTGCAGACATCGAGGAAGAAGCAGAGCAGCCCGGCGGGTTTGCCGAGCGCACGCATGGCGTTGGTTGCGCCGATGTTGCCCGAGCCGGATTTGCGGATGTCCACTCCCTTGATCTTCCCGATGATCAAGCCGAACGGGACGGAACCAAGGAAATACGCTCCTGCGCACCAGAGCACCCAGGAGACAGCAGGGGGGAGCGCGCTCATGATTCGTCGTCGTCCTGTTTAAATGAGCGTTCGAGCAGGATCATGTGTTTGATCGCGGTGGCGAATTCCGCTGCGGATGCGGCGCACCACCCGCGCCACCCGTCGCGCCACGCCTGGCGGATTACCATCTGCTTGAGCCACGCGCCGACGGGGGAGGCGACGAGTTTGAGGACGGATGGCTTGCGGTTGAGTCGTTCGTAGCTCTCGGCTGCGATGCGCGCGTGCGAGATTTGGCGCTGCATGAATTCGGCGATGGAGGGGATGGTGTCGTGGCGCATGACGCCGGGGAGTCGTGCGGCGGAGCCCGATGTGAGTACGAGTTTGTCGTGCGGGTCGTACCCGGCCCATTCTGCAGAAGCGTTGCGAACAAGGCGCAGGCGGTGCTCGGGCTGCCACGCGTGGTTGAGCATCTTCCCGGCCCACCAGACGCGCCGGTTCAATTCATACCCCCCCACATTACCCATTGCTTGAGGATTGGCGATGTCTTTCTCGATGACCTCACGGATCGACTGTTGCAACTCGGGTTCGAGTGATTCGTCCGAATCCATGTGGAGGATCCATGGTTGGGTGCAGAGATCCAGGGCGGCTTGTTTTTGTTTGACGTGCCCGAGCCAGGGCTGATCGATGATCTGGACGCTGAACTCGCGGAGGATGTCTTTCGTGGAATCGGTGGAACCTGAATCAAGGGCGATGATTTCCGTTGCGAGCGGGCGGACGGATTCGAGGGTTCGCCGGATGGTGGATTCGTTGTCCATGCAGACGATGGAGACGGATAGGGGGAGGGGATCGGTGGGGGGGTTGGGAGGAGGGGTGTTCACGGGATGCGCATGGTCGGTACGTTGGTGTCGTGTTGCAACCGCCGGTGAAAAAGGTGCGTGTGGTGGAGCGGTTCGCGGATGATGCGGACGCGGTGGTGGCTGTAGTGTGCGCGCCGGGGTGGGCGGAGCGTGGGGGGG
>JAJDDG010000169.1 GCA_029260435.1 Phycisphaerales bacterium
AGCACTTCAAACGCCCCGTCGCCGTCCTCGACTACCCCAAAGCGATCAAAGCCTTCTACATGCGTGAGAACGAGCCGGATGCGCAGGGGCGCGAAACCGTCGCCGCGATGGACGTCCTCGTCCCCCGCGTCGGCGAACTCATCGGCGGTTCCCAGCGCGAAGAACGACTGGATGTCCTCGACCGACGCATCGACGAAATGGGGCTCATCAAAGACGACTACTGGTGGTACCGCGACCTCCGCAAGTATGGCACCGTCCCCCACGCAGGGTTCGGCTTGGGGCTCGAACGCCTCGTCCAGTTCGTCACCGGCATGGCAAACATCCGCGATGTCATCCCCTTCCCACGCGTCCCCGGCAACGCGAGCTTCTAATGCCTCCGGCATCTCCCGATTTCAGAAACTCCCAAGCCTGAACAGCACGTACGAAATATCGTTCACATCGACCACTCCGTCACAGTTCACATCACCATCGCAAAGCCCCGCGCCGCACGCATCCCCGAGACGGAACAGCACGAACGAGATGTCGTTCACGTCGATCGCGCCGTCCATGTCCGCGTCACCGTCGCGAAGAGACAGATCGGTGATATAGACAGCCCCTCGATAGCCATCTCCCCCCGCACCGTCTCCGGTTGCGCCCGAGAATAGCACAGGGCCCTGCATCGCCGCCGTTATTCCTAAGTGTGTGGAAGACGGACTCGAGTCTATCCCTGCAAATTTCCGCAGCTCGATAGGATCGCCCGGATCGCTGATATCAAAGACATACACAGCGCCACGGGTGTGGCCGAAACCGGGTCGGTCCTTGTCCGCGCCGACAACCAGGGTCGAGCCGCTGATCGCTACAGACTCTCCGAACGCGGCGCCCTCCCGACCATCGCTCGCGGTAATCTTCTTCAACTCCACCGGCTGCGTTGGATCGCTGATATCAAAGACATACACAGCCCCCGCTGACTGCCCAAGATCATCATCAGCTACCGAAGAAACAACCAAAACCGAGCCATTTACCGCAACTCGCCGACCGAATGAGTCCCCAAACTCGCCATCCGACGCCGTAAGTTTGCTCAGCTCAACCGGCTGACTCGGATCGCTGATATCGAAGAGATACACCGCGCCCGCGATTTCAACATCTGTTGTGTGACGGAATGCGCCGACGGCGAGAAGCGAACCCTCTAATGCTAGAGCCGCCCCGAACCGATCTGTCGCAAGACTATCGCTCCCCGTGAACTGGACGAGCTCGACCGCCTGCGCGAGATCGCTGAGGTCATAGAGGTACACACTCCCCGAATGAGCCGCTTGGAAACCCGAGCCAGGAGCGCCCACGACCGTGATCGATCCGCTCTTTGCGATCGCAGAGCCGAACAAGCGGGATTGAGCAAAATCACTCGCGCGCAACTTAATCAATGCAGGTGGTGCGCCAGGATCGGTCAGATCCGCGATGTACACCGCACCCGCATGCCCCCAGTCCCCGATCGCCCCGACGAGACCGACCGATCCGCTCACCGCCGCAGACATACCGAACCCATGGCACTCATTTCCGTCCGGGGCCCGGAGACTGCTCACCTGGACGGGGTGCATCGGGTCACTGATATCAAAGACATACGCACCGCCGGGCCACGTGGGAGAGTAAGGCGGATCGCAGTAGAACCCATCCCATGCCGCTCCCACGATCGCGAGCGACCCATCCACCGCGAGCGACTTGCCAAACGCCTGGAGGTCAAACCCGTCAGACGTACTTATCCTCGCCATTCCCCCGCCCACCGCGCCACTCCCCGCCACACACACGCCGATCACAGCAACCATCGCACGAATAAGCACGTCGGGCCTCCTCTCGAGTACGAGCCTCATACGGAGAGCGTCACAGGGGATCCCTCTATTCCATGATCTCGTGATTGAGCACCCATGACAACAAAAATAACCTCATCCACCTGATGCTCCTCCTCGCTTGTCCCTTATGTTCAAAAACCCGACACGCACCGCCCAAAACCCACCCCCTCCCCTTCCCAACTACAATACGTCCACTCAATCCTCATTCCTCACAGGGGCATAACCATGAATTCCATCACCCGCCGCGCTGGCGCGCTCAAAATCATCATCATCGTTGTCGTTCTGACCGTCCTCCTTGTCGTCGGCGGGGTAGTCGGGCTTATCGCGTTCGGGTTCTCCCAGATGGACAACCTCGCCAAACAGGGCATCGAGAAGGGCGGCACATACGCGCTCGGCGTCCAGACCACCGTCGCTTCCACTAATATCGCGTTCACAAAGGGCACATTCGACATGTCCGGCTTCAACGTCGCTAACCCCGAAGGCTACGACACCGCCCACTTCATCGACCTCGGCTCGAGCCACGTCTCCGTGGACTACGCCACGTTCGGCTCCGAAGCACTCGTCATCCCCGAACTCCGCCTCTCCGCGATCGATCTGAACCTCGAAAAGAAATCCGGCACAGCCAACTACCAGGTCATCCTCGACAACCTCAAGAAGTTCGAGACCGCCGAGGAAGGCAAGCAGGACACAGGCCCCACCAAGTCCGACCCCTTCCAGTTCGTCATCTCCAAGATCATCATCGAGGACGTCGCCGTCCACGCAGATGTCCTCCCCGTCGGCGGCGAAATCACAAGAGCAAACGCCGAGATCGACGAGATCGTCCTCGAAAACGTCGGCACCGCCGGCGACCCCGTAGACTTCGGCGAACTCACCGCCATCGTCCTCAAAGCTGTCCTCAGCTCAGTCGCCGGCGCGATCGGCGACCTGCCCGGCGATATCGCGGGCGAACTCACCAACGGCTTAGGCGATCTCTCCGACTTGGGCGACATGGGGATCGGCGTCGCCGCCAAGGTTGGCGACAAGGCCGTCGCCATCGCGGGTGATCTTGGCGAAGAAGCCAACAAAGCACTCGAAGGCGCAACCGACCAGATCGAAGACGCCGCGGAAAATATCGAAGAAGGCATCAAGGACGCCACCAAAGGCATCGGCGACCTCCTCGGTGGGGGGGGCGGCGGCAAAGACAAGAAGAAGTAATACCAACTCTGGGTGCCGTGGTATACGCCGCAGGCATAAACCACGATCCCGAAACACATCGTTGGGTGCCACGCCTTGATCCGCAGGACAAGGCGTGTTCTCCATATCCCCCGTGCCACTGACCTCCCCGCAGGGAAGGTCAGTGCTCTTGTAGCTACACCCGCATGTCTTCTACTCCACTCTTCCCCCAACTAATCCCCGCCGCTCCCTCACCCTTCCTCACAAAAACGCCACGCGCAGCGTGGCATAATGATAATTCTTCACTGATGCCTGATGCCTGATGCCTGATGCCTTCCCTCACCCTCTCGCCGGCGTCGTCAGCCCTTCCGGATCATCACGCAGCAGCTCAACAATCATATTCAAGCATCGCGCCGCATCCGCGCCATCAACGCACCGATGGTCGCACGTCAGACTCAACGGCAACAGCTTCGCAATCCTGATCGATCCCTTGTCCGCGATCACACCATCGTGTACGCGCCCCACAGCAAGAATCGCCACCTCCGGGTAATTGATGATTGGCGTTGCGAACCGCCCCGCGTACGACCCCACATTGCTGATCGTGATCGTCGATCCCATCAGTCGCTCGCGCGGGATCGAGCGATCCCGCACCGCCGCCGCGAGCCCGGAAATCTCCCGCCCGACCTGCAGCACGCCCATCGCATCCGCATCCGGGATCACCGGCACACTCAACCCCTGATCCGTATCCGCCGCGATCCCCATGTGCACCGCCGGGTACCGCACGATCCGCTCGCCCTCGTCGTCAACATGCGCATTGAGCGACGGGAACGCCTTCACCGCCCGGCACACCGCGCTCACAACAAACGGCAGGTAGCTCACCTTCTCGCCGCTCGCCTTGGCGAGCTTCGTGCGCACCTCGTCGAGCGCCGAGACATCCGCCTCGTCCATCACCGTGAAGTGCACCGCCATATCAACACTCTGGCGCAGCCGATTCGCGATCGTCCGGCGCACACCCCGCATCGGGATGATCTGCGAATCACCGGATGGCGCAAGAATCGGCGCACCACCAACAGGCGCTTTCACAGTCGTCGCGATATCGTTCGCACGTTGCGCAGAGGCAGACTCAACCACGCGCGTCTCGACGCGCTGCGGCTGATGCGCGCCGGTTGAGGCACCGCGAACGTCCTTTTCAGTCACGCGCCCCGCGAGCCCCGTCCCCTTCACCGAATCAATATCAACACCCAGATCCCGCGCGATCCTGCGCACCGCCGGCGTTGCGAGCGCCTTGCCCTCTTCCGCAGGCACGCCGCCGATCGTGCCGCTCACATTCCCGACCACCGTCCCCGCGTCCTCGCGCTCCGCCTCGCCATTGTTCTCAACAACTGGTTTCGAAGCGGTGGGTGGGGCAGCGGTGGGGGCGATATTTGCCGCCCCCTCGTAGGTCCACGCAATCTCGCCGACATTCAGGATGTCACCCGGGTTGCCGCGCAGTTCTTTGATCACACCCGCCCGTGGGCTCGGCACCTCGACCAGCGCCTTGTCCGTTTCCATTTCAGCAACGACCTGGTGCTCCTCGACCGTCTCGCCGGGCGACACCTTCCACGAGATCAATTCCGCCTCGTGCACCCCCTCCCCGAGGTCCGGCAG
>JAJDDG010000170.1 GCA_029260435.1 Phycisphaerales bacterium
ACTCGGAGTCCCTCGACCATATGGGTGTTCACTGGATGGACTCATGATCGTTTGCCTCCTTCAGACGCAACTTGTAGTTGACGCGGGGTTGAGGAAATGACCCGCCCCCGTCTTATTACACCAGTGGCTATGAGCGTATGGACAGGGTAACAGGTAAACCCTGGTTTACCATGGTCTGCCCTCCGGTCGGGCCGAGGCGGTTGCCAGATGTGTGATAAACAAGATCAGCCATGCGCTAAAGATACTCACTCAAAACAAATTCATGATCCCCACAAAGACGACCGCTCCTCCGAGCGCGATAAAACAACACCCCACCGACAACATCCATCGGCCCTTCCGCCCCAACGATGCGTATTTCCGCCGAAAAAAGAACCAAGACAGAATCAACGCCATAAACCCACCCAAGAATCCCCCGCTCAGCGCAGCCTCTCGCCAAACATCCATCCAAGGTGGCATATCAATCGCGAAGTAAATCATCAGCCCGAAAATGAACCCCGACGCGCCAACACCCGCCATCAGCGCGAGCAATCCCAGCAACCACAACTTGTCGATCCCGTGTACCGCCCTCAGCCCCAACTCCAACCCCTCACCGCACTCCGGGCACCGCCCATCCACCAACCCCTTCACCGAGTACCCGCAGCGCGGGCACGCCGCATCCCGCTCACTCAAAAACGCCGTCAGCAACCGATCTTCCTGTCGAGGTGCATCCTCGTTCATCACCAGAGCATACCCCGCCGCTCGCCCGCCTATCATCCCCCCATGCACGACAACGACGAAGTCTGCCTCTGCCACCACGTCACCCTCCGCAAGATCCGCACCTACATGCAGCGCGAAAACCCGCCCGTCGCATCGCTCATCTCCGAGTGCCTCGGCGCGGGCACCGGGTGCGGCTGGTGCATCCCCTACCTCCGCACCCTCCACGAGCAGCACAAATCAGGCGATCCCCTCTCCCTCCCCGTCGCCCACGAGTCGTACGCCTCCAACAGACAGTGCTTCGCCAAAACCGGCGACCGCCCCGATGACACGTCGAGTGAATCATGAGCACCGCCCAGATCACTTGGTTGCTCTGGCTCTTCATCTCCTATCTCGTCACACCCGTAATCTTCATCGCCCGCCACCGCCACTCACCTTACGCCTACCACCTGCGCAGGTGGAACACAGTCCAGACGCTCGACATGTGTCTCGCCGGCGCGATCGCGCTCTACTCCACCGGGCTGTTCGTATCCCCCCCGCGCAACCCCATATCAACAACCCTCGGTATCACGCTCCACATATGCGGCCTCTGCGGCACGCTCTGGGCCATCTCCCACCTCGGCCCGCACTGGCGACTGGGACACGATGACAACGATGCTTCAACCACGATCGTCACCACCGGGCCATACCGCTTGGTCAACCACCCGATCTATCTCTGCATGGGGCTCTCGTTCGTCGCCCAAACAATCCTCGACGGCGCGCACTGGTCCGCCATCGCTCTGGTCGTCGTGCTGATCGTGTTTTGGATCATCCAGGGCAGAGCAGAACGCGCCCGATGGTCGCACCGCACCCACCAACCAAACTAGCTCCCCACAAGCCCCTTCATCAACACACCAAACACATACGCGATCACCGCCGCCGACCCGCCAACGCCGAGCGTCTCAAGCCCGCCGCGCCACCACGCCTCATGCACCACCCGCGCCTTGCCTACCCCCACAAGAGCAAACGCCATCGCTGTCAACACAGCGCTCCATAAGAACGGCGCCCCAATTTCTACACCCGGGATCAGATCAGCAATAAACATGATCAGCGGGATCACCCCAACCAATACAAACGCGCCGAACGTCACCGCCCCCGCGCGCAGCGGGCTCGTCGCATCGAGCTGCAACCCGTGCTCATCCTGGATCATCGTGTCGATCCAGCGCTCCGCATCGCTCGTGATGATCTCCACCGCACGCTCCAGATCGGCACCATCGAACCCCTTGCGCCGAAAAATCTCCCGGATCTCCGCCTTCTCCCCATCCGGGATGTGCTGGATATGGTGCGCCTCGCTCTTGCGCGTCCGCTCGACCACCTGCCGCTCCGCCTTCGAGCCCAGATAATTGCTCACCCCCATCGAAAACCCGTCCGCGACAAGGTTCGCCACCCCCAGCACCACCACAATCCCCGCGCTGAGCCCCGCCCCGCCCGATGCCGCCACAACCGCGAACGTCGTCACCGCGCCGTCGATCGCCCCGTAGATAAAATCCTTGAGGTAGACCTCGTGTACGGTCTCCTCCCCAGCGATCCGCGCACGGATCGCCTCGTCGGTGTGCTCCGCCTCAAGCGCTTTCTTCACTTCGCTCATCGCAGTTCCTTGCGTCGAGCGCGCCGCTCTAGCCAAGCCGCTCGCCCAGATAATCCGCCACGCGGTCCATCGATATCCGTTCCTGCGCGAGCGTATCCCGATCGCGCACCGTCACCGCGTTATCTTCGGCCGTATCCCCATCAATCGTAAAGCAGAAAGGCGTTCCCGCCTCGTCCATCCGTGCGTACCGCTTGCCTATGTTCTGCTTCACATCCAGATCGATCCGCCCACGCGCGCCAAACTTCTTGTGCAGCTCCGCGTGCAGCGCCTCCGCCTTCTCCGGCATCCCCTCCTTCGCAACCAGCGGCAGCACCGCCGCCTTGATCGGCGCGAGCCTCGGGTGGAACTTCATGAACACCTTGCTGGGCCTCTCCGGGTCGGGCGTGTACGCCTCGCACAACACCGCCAGCGTCCCGCGGCTCAGCCCCGCCGCCGGCTCGATGCAGTGCGGGTAGTACTTCTCGTTCCGTTCCTGATCGAAGTACTCCAGCTTCGCCTTCGAAGCCGCCGCGTGCGCCTTGAGATCAAAGTCCGTCCGATCCGCGATCCCCTCAAGCTCGCCGTAGTCCGGCGCAGTGAACGGATACCGATACTCAATATCGCACGTCCCCGCACCCTCCTGCGCGTAGTGACTCAGCTCGTCCTTGTCATGCTCGCGCAGCCG
>JAJDDG010000171.1 GCA_029260435.1 Phycisphaerales bacterium
ATATCATGCTGCGCGTCTGCAGCGGCTCGCGCTTTGTCGCGGTGCATCTTCGCCACATTGTCAGCCAATTCCATAAAACAACAATTGTCCAGCGTGTAGTCGAGATCCGCCTTCTCGCGATCGATCGACGGCTTGGTCATCTGCGCAGCACCGTCTCGATACCACATAAATTTAACATCGGCCAACGACAGCCGGCACTGGATCCCCTTGTCACCGTACGCTTTAAATAATTCATTGCTGGCTCGCTTGCATCGATCGCGGGCCCAGGTTAAATATCTCGCCCATGGGTTGCGCTCTCGCCAACGCTTCTGTGCTGCGTACTTGTCCTTCATCGCTTCTTCCCGCCGACAGTAAATTTAGAGCAGCCGCAATTCGCATTGATGCACTGACCGAGGCAGCGGACCTTATACTGTTTTTGCTTCAGCTCATCCATCGTAATGTGCCCACCGATAGCGAGAGCGTGGCCGGCCGCCGGGTGCATGCAGACGCAGAGCTCCTCCCAATCGATGCGCGGTGCTTTCGTGTCATCGTATCCTGAATATTCTTTCCGCGGCTTTCCTCTCCGCGGCGCGCGCTGCTTGGCGATCGTTTGTATTCTCATCCAAAAAACCCCAGCACCCAAAATACAAAAGTCGCTGCGATCCAGCCGGCGCACCAGCCGTTAGTCCAGTCTCTCATCTTTTCTTTAAGACCTCGCTGGCCAGATCCTTCGATGCGACCAGGCCCGGGTGCCGGCCGCCGGCTTCTGACTTTGTCTTTTTGAAATGACACTGGCGGCATGTCAGCTTCTTCGTGCCGTTGGGATTATCCTCTATGAAAAAACGATCAGCGCCCGCGCCGCATATCCTGCAGTACGCGCACTCGGCGCAAACATCGCCGCCCGGTTTATCAGGCTTGCCCGGCTTCCGGATCTGACAGACAACGCACACCGGCACCTTCGCGGTCTCGCCGGCCTTGCGCGCTCGTTTAAATTGCAGCAGCAGCGTGGTGTACTTCTCGCGGAATTTCGCGACCGATAAGATCACCGGCTGCCAGAATTCTGCATCATGGGCCCAACGCATCAGCGGCACCACTTCATCGATGTCGCGCCGATCTATTCGCAGCATGCGGTCCGCTTCCACAATCCATCGGTTGAATATCTTGGACTGCAGCGGGGGCACCTTAGCCTTCGGATCCAGCGACAGGATCAAATTTCTCAATAAGCACGCGACGCGCTGCGGCTCTGGCAGCGGCTCTGGCTGAGTGATATGGGTCTGCTTGTCCGGATCTGCGGCTGCGATCGATCTGGGGGCAGATTTACCCCCATCAGCATCAATCTGATGAGGTTTCCCCCCCGCGGGGGATGATTTCGCGGGCGGGCGCGCCGCGGCCGACCGTTGGCCCTTCCTTTCCTTTCCTTCCCTTCCTTCCTTCCCTTCCCCTGAAGCCGCCACTTTACAGGCCCCTTTCACGCGTGGGGCACGCGTGGGGCACGCGTCAGATTCCTGCCGATCTGGCGGCGCCGGCAGCCGACTCTGCGATTCTCGATTGTTGATGACCTGGTGCTGCGTGAAGGTCTCGATCACGCCGAAGGTGCGGCCGCCGATAATGTAGCGCCGAATGAATGGCGGGGATCCATGGGTGCGCAGGATCTCGAGCACTTCCTGAAAATCGATAGGATCGTGCGGAAGGCAGTCGACCTTCAGCTCCTGGTGCTTCCACTTGAAACGGCCCTCGCGATCGGCCACAGTGAACAGCGCAGCGAATGCGATCCGGATATTCAAATATGGCTTGCCGGCGCGCTTAGTGTTGGCTGCGCGCTCCGCGCAGTAGAGCTCCCAATGCCGAAAGAATTCAGGCTTGACCGTCCGGATCCGTGACATCAGTCTGTCCCGCCGATCGGTGCGCCGCTTGAATCAAGACCGGGGTGCCCGGCTTTCACGCTGGCCGCTTCAAGCTCGAGCTGCGCGACATGCTCCTCAGTCTCGAGCTGCGCTGCGTATCGTATCGCGACTGCAGCCACCTGGATCAGCTCGTGCCGGCCGGCGGGGCGGCTGCGCTTCGCTTCCTTCAGGAATACGAACTTCTCGAATTCGATGTACTCCTCGCGCAGTACGCCGAGACAATGATGTGCGTCTATGAAGATTGGCGCATAATTATCTTCCTGGTGCTGGTGCTCGGTCAGGACGTCTTCGATCGCCTTCTTGATTGCTGCGCGCATCATGGTGCGGTCCTCCTAAAATTTGAGGCTGTCGGTTAGATCCCCGAGAGTCCATAAAGCTCTCGACGTCCGGCACCGACCAGCCTGTATTTATCATCATTTGCCGGAAATCTTTACTGCGTGCCGGGTACGCTCCGGCTTTTTCCTGCTCTCTGCCCGATATGTCTCGATGCGATCTGAGGGAAAACGCCCTCGGGCCTAGCGGGGCTGCGTGTCTATTAAGGGCATAAATTTACTAATAACGCTGAAACCCTCCACGCCGACGCAGTACGACACCTTCCGACCCGAGCTGATGGGCCACGAGCCGGAAGGCACAATCTTTAGAAGGGCACCTCCTCGAGATCCGCGGTGCTGCCACCTGCCGGCGGCGCGGGCGGCTTTGGCGGTGCGGGCGGATCCTTCGGTGCCTTCTCGAAGGGGATCTCCGGATCTTCTGCCGGCGCTGCAGCTGCCGGCTGTTCGCTGCCGGCGCCTTCCTGCACCAACGGCTCGACTAGATAATTACTGTCTTTCTTTCTGTATGTCTTCTGACCGATCGTACCCTGGAACTTGCGCCCAATGTAGTCATCGGTGTCGAAGTCGACGGCGCCGTCATGCGGCATGCCGACCGCGTGATTGAAGTGCAGCCAGATGCCATGCCCTTTTTTATTCTCATCCAAGAAGGTCACGGTGTGCCAGAAGCTGCCGATTCGTTCTTTCCAGTCATCGCTGCAGATCCCGATCAGCAAGCCGACCTTCTGCACGCCTGGATTTTTTGCTTCGTCGCTGGTGACACCGTCCTGCACTTCTTCGATAACGAGGTTGTAATCCCCGTCTTCAACGATGGGGAAGTCTCCCCCGCCGCCTTCCTGCTCTGCGTCTGCGTTCATGTTTATTCGCATGTGTCCTCGATACCTTTGGATTTAACGACGGCCGCGCTTGGCGACTTTCTTCGTGATCTTCTTTCTGGCTGCGGGCTTGGCCGCGGCCTTCGGTGCCTGTCGACGCGGTGCCGGTGGCTTGACCGTTGCGGCCGGCCGCGCTGCGCCGTTGCCATTCTTGGCGAAGGCTTTCATCAGCGTCTCGTACTGTCCGCCATACGGCAGTGCGAACGTGCGCCCGTTGAGCTCATTGACGCGACTGCCCCATTGTCCGAGCGGTCCGCCCTTAAAGGATACGGTGTACACGATACCCGACGACAGCTCATTCTTAGAACAGAAGCCGATGAAGTCGGCCGACGCCGCGATGAAAGCGCCGCTTTTCCCGGGCACGTTAATGCCGGCGGGCGAAATGACTTTTCCATTTTCATCCTGCTTCGCGTCCTTAGTGTGAGCGACCAACAACACGAGCTTACCGCAATTCTTTAGATAGGACGTCATGTTCGTGATGCGCGTCTTTAAGGTGCCCCACAGCTCGAAGCCGTTGACGCCCTCCTTCCGATCAGTGATTGCCTCGAGTCCGTGCTCCGCTGCGATCTCACATTCGAGCCAGTCAGAAAGAACATCGACCGAATCGATCGCGATCGTCTTGACGCTCTCCTCTTTCATCAGCTTCGGCAGGATCTCCCGCAGCGTTTTCAGATCCGGAATATCATGGATCCTTCCATCGATGCGATCGCCGCCATTTTTCTCGAGCATGAGCACGTACTCGCCAGGGAAAGATGCCGCCAGCGACGTCTTTCCCCCTTTAGGATAACCGACGAAGATCCCGAGCCCCTCGGTCGGCATGCCCTGCTTCGGCGCCTTTCTTGCTGCTATTAATTCCGTCATAACGTCCTCCTCTACTTGACCGTTAATGCGGTCTTCGTTTTTATATTGAGTCCCGCGATCTCGGTGACGCCGGCCTTGTACGCCGCCTTCACCTTAGACTCGTCGATCATTTTGTAACAATCCGGCACGGCCTTGAAGTCGAAGACAATGATGTCGTCGATTACCTTCCGATTAGACGTGCCGCCCACAGACTTCGCCGGCGCTACAGCTACCGGCTGAGACGGCGCCGGCGGCGCTGCCCCGAGATCTTTCGCGCTGGCCGTGGCTTCGTGGTCTGCCTTATCTGCGGCAAGCTGTGCTTTTTCTGCTGCAGCTTCAGCGTCATCGATAAACTTTCCTATTTTGTAGCGCAGGATCTCCTCGGCTTCGGCGGCCGGTTTGCCCTGCTCTTTAAAAAAGTCGTCGACCGCCTTCGCGGCTTTCTTAATAGGATTGACAAGCTCCTTCCGTTTTTTCTCGAATGCTTTGCGGACGCCGGCGACCATCGATAGCTTCTCGGTCGCAGCAGCGCGGCCTTTTTCTGTGGTGATCTTCACGCGTTTCGCATACTTCACGACGTCGGTAACGACGAGCGCGCCCTCCTTAACTTCCGTCGACGTCTTCGCTTGCTCTAATGCTTGATTGGACATAATTTCCTCCTTTTAGAATGGACACTTGCCGGCCGCGATCGCGCGGTCGAAAGTATATTTGCGGATGTGTTCGCTGTAGGCTGCCCTGCACTTCGGCTTGTAACACCACCAATCGCACGGCTGACCCTCGAGCGGTTTTCCGCACGATCGGCATTTTGCCTTCGGTTTTTTAACGACTTGTTTAACACGCGCCACTTCTCTCCGATGAGCGCGATGTTAGCTGACGAGCGGGCAGTCGGGGTAATGCTTCCGGATCAGATCAGCGTGCGCGTCGCGGGGTTGCTGCGCGCTGTAGATCCAATTTTTGACGGTGTTGATTTTTACGCCGGGCACTTTACGTACGAAATCCTCGAGACTGATGCCCTCGTCATCGAGCCACTGCTTGAACGTCGGCTTCTTTTTTACTTTCGCTTTTGCCATAGTCATTTACCTCGTGTCCCTAATTCTAGCCGAACAGTTACCGAAAAGTCAAGCTGTAAAATCTTGTACGACGACGCCCAGCTTTTCGGCCAATTGGCCGGCCATCTTTCGGGCGCGATCACGTGACATCACTGGCCCCGACATGTGCGTCTGATCGCCCTCTAAAATTACATAAACGACGACATAACACAGCTTGCGATCGTGATGTTGGCAGATCGTCACTCGATAATCTTTCTTCGGGGAGATCGCCGTCATGGATCCTTTTGATCGCCGCGCAGTCATATCTTCGATACCGTGGCGGGCACGCACCACGAGCAGGGGCAGATGCAGCCCTCGGGCCACTCACACTCCGATGTACTTGCGCAATGTTCCACCGGCTTCGGCTTTGGGCGATTGCGTCCGTTTCTGCCGGCCGGTGGCAGCGTCGAATTGATTTTTTTCGCGACCTCGAGATCTTCGACCTGGATCGTTTTATGCCGTCCGGTGATCCGCGCGTGCGACTCGATCAGCTCCGCGACCTTCGCGTCCAGATAATAAAGGTATGCCGGCGGCACGCGCTTGCCGAGCTCGTGCAGCTTCTTCTTTACAGCCGTCACTTGAATGTATTGCGCCATGGTTAGCCCTCCTAAAACGGATATTTTTTTTGCTTTACTACAACGGGGTCTCGAGTGATAATAACTTCATCCCCTTTCTTTGTGATATCAACATCCACTGCTAAGCCATGACAGTCGCATCCTTCAGTAATTACAGGAAGCGCTGGATCGAACGTCCTTAACTTTTCGATCAGCTGCGCCACTGTCAGCGCCTTCGG
Source organism: Phycisphaerales bacterium (assembly GCA_029260435.1). Lineage (GTDB taxonomy): Bacteria > Planctomycetota > Phycisphaerae > Phycisphaerales > UBA1924 > OFTM74. The sequence continues at coordinate 5,809 of JAJDDG010000171.1, forward strand.
ATCCTCGTCGTCTTCTGGTATTAGATTGCTAAGTGCTTCCGCATCATCGAAAGAGTCGCCCATCATTGCCCCCTCGCTTCCCAGGCCGCGATCGCGGTCTGGATCTCCGGCATCGTCATTTGCGGCTTGCCCCAATTCGCACGGGCTTCCGCGTGTAGCTTTTCCCGGCGTACTCGCCTGGCGATCGGTGACTCTGTCGCTAGATAACGCTGCGCGATCTCCCGGTGCTTCTTCGTCATCTTGCCGGTGTACATGACCGGCTCGGCACACGGTCCGCCTTGGTTGCGCCATGGGCGATCAACGACGCCGTGGTGCATCTTCGACATACGCGCCTTCTCTATGTGGACCGCTGCCGGCAACGGCTTCGCGCAGCGCCAGTTGCGGCCGCCATGTGTGACCGGCGTCTTCTGATTACCGAAGAAGGTGTTCAGCCGGATCCGCTTCATGCCGGATCCTGCCGCTCTTTAAGATCTCGCACGCTGGTGCCGGTGATATCGACAATTTGGTCGATCAAGCTGCGCGCGAGCGCGCTGCCACCTTCCACTTTTTTATTGTAGCCGAGGAGGTATGCGACCTCGCCGACCGTTCGCAGCAACTGCCCGAGCTTCTCCGGATCTAAACCCTCGAGAGCATCGACGCATTTTGCCACATGTATAAGCCGGTCGTTTTTCTCTATCGTCACGATCGCGGCTTCCGGATCTCGGCCCATATATGTGAAGCGTCCGTAGTCCCATCCAAGATTCGCGATCGCATCAATGAACGCCGGCCAGCTCGGCTTATGTTCGCCGACCCGATCTGCTTGATCGCAGACGCGCTCGTATAGTTCGCCGGTCGAGATTGTCTTCACTCCGTCGCCGATTAATCCTATAGTGGCGCGCTTTATAAGATCTTCTCGCGTGACTTCTATTTTTGCGCTTCCCATGATTCCCTCCGTGCGTTATATCCTTATTATAACAGTTACCGTTAGGTTGTCAATAGGAAACTTTATAAAAAGAAAAACGCCCCTCCCGTCGGAGTCGGGAAGGGCGCCGGCCCTGCGTCGAGGAGGTTGGGCCCCTAGATCAAAAGCGCTCGGGCGGTCCTTTCTTATCGTACCGCTCGGTCCATTTGAAGCGCTGCGACTTCAGCATCTTCTCGAGGATCTTTAGAGCAGCCCGCAATGATCGCACGGCTTGCTCGAGCAGCGAGCGCGTTACAGGATCCACGGCCGCAGATCCATTTGCTCGAGGAAAGTATAGACGCCGTTCTCGTAGCGCAGTACCTGCCGGCATTTTTGAATCGGTCGGAAGGGATGGCCCAGCGAAAGGTGGATCCAATGCTTTCGGCTGTTGCGCTCTTTGCCATGTTCGACGATCATCTGCCCGAACATTAATTCCTTTGCATAAAGGTGATTACGACAGATAGCGAATGCGCGCTCGATGCTTTCGTAGTTGTCTGGTCCGAGCGGGGAAAAGTCGATCGCTTCGCCAAATAAATGCTGGCTGATCGTGCTCCCACCGACCGCTCCGTTAAGCTCGCTAAATCGCAGCCAGCTATGCACCTCTAGCGGGACCCCCAGGACAGCTCGGAGATCTTCGAGGAGACAAGCGCCCAGCACCAGCCGCGGCAATTTCTGAATACCGACGCGCCGATTAGTTTCAACGAGCCCCGGGAATTGCCGCGACTGCGTTGCTTCATAGAAGCTGAAATGCTGGGTTAGCTTGACGTCCTCGATCATAATTTATTTGACGGCTTTAATATCGACCCCGGCCTGGCCGGCAGTCGCGACACCTAACACGCCCAACGGCGCCATCACGTACATCTTCGCGGCTTCGAGCAGCAGCTTGAACTTCTCCGGATCTCCCGCGGCCGCCCATAAGAACAGCGCCAGGATCAGCACCACATAAAGCATCGCCGCCAGCCCGTTCTTGACCTTCTTTGAATCCAGCCATTTTTTGTCGGTCATTATTTCTGCTCCTTTTTCGTCTTCGTCTTCCACGTGAGCATGATGGTGCCCTCGCTAAATTGATCGATCGCCTTCGTGGCTTTATCACTCAAATTGTCGACTGACCCACACAGTCGGCCGACCAGTCTGTCCGCCCATCGCTGCGTATCCGCGTGAACTTTTAAAGCGAACATTATTTTTTATCGGCGCCGGCGCCGAGCCGCTTGCGGAATGCTAAGAAGCCGAGCACGTGTGACTTCGGCTGCCACGATCGAAAGCCGAGCGTCGGCGCTTCAGCATTCACACCGCCGAGCAATTCCCATGATGCCGGCAGCTGGATAAAATCGATCGCCCGCAATCCCGGCGCGCGTTTGACAACGCCCCAGGTCTTTAGAAGATCCAATGCGATGCCGGCATGGAAGCGGAAACGCGATGTGTCCGGCCGCGCATCTTCGACCGGATCTGCTTCATTAAGAAGCCGGGCGCCTAGCATGCAGTACATGTATTTTTTTATGTTACAGACTTTCATCGCTGCGACTTCCGCGGTGTCGCCCTCGATGCTGATCGTCAGCCCGAGCACGCCGCGCTCTTTGATCTGCTGATATAACCACTCGCTGGTGGCGCCGAGATCTAGCGGCCCGCCTCCGGATCCCCCGACATTGAAAAACTGCTCCGGCGGTTGTGGCGCACCGGCAGCCGGCGGTATTACCCCTTCGGTATTCTCGACAGTCGGTGCGATCCTCGTCTGGTCATTCGTGTATGCTTTTCTTTCGCTCTCGCCAGCTGCAGCCGGCCCCGTCATTGCCATCACCATCATCACGGCCATTAAATATCTCATTTCTTTTTCTCCGATAAGCTATCTTTGATTTTGTCGACGGCCTTGCGCAAGTAGCCGAGATCCTCGTCGATCTTCTGCATGACCTGATTGTGCTCGGCCTTCGTGACAAATTTTTCTAGTGTCGCGTATTTCGCTGCATCGATCTCTCGATTAAAAGCAATGCGCTCATTTGCCAGCTGCGCCTTCATTTCGTCGATGCGCACATGAAGTCGCTGGCGTGATTCTCCGGCGTCTTTGTTGGCTTGCTCGCGCGCTGCAGCTTCAGTCGCGGTCGCGTCCTTATTCTCGCGGTCCGCACGCTCTCCGGATCTAAAACGATATTCCAGCCAGGCATTCCAGCCGGCCAATCCTAAACCGATGACGCCACCGGCGCCGAGCAAAAGCTGCACTGTTTGCTGTGTGACCTGCATCTATTTTTTACCTCTCATTTCTTTGAGCTCGGCGCGCAGCTGCGAGATCTCATCCGGCGTCGACCATATTTCTCGCGCGTGACCGGCCAGCTGCAGCGCGCCCCCATTCTGCTCGAGGATCCACAGCGATACGGATAGGCCGAGAGCGATCAGCAGCAGCCCGCGATTGCGGCTTTGCTTCCTTGATCGATTCGCGCCCATCCGTACAGTCGGCATTATTTCTGATTCTCTAGGATCTCGACTTCGTCTTCGAGCTGGGCGACTCGTTTCATATATTTCAGCTCGCTGGCACACTGCCATGGCGCTGCAGCGTAGACTTTCCTGCAGCCTTTCGCTTTCGCCATCTGCGCCAGCGCCTTCTCGAGCTCTTTGCGCGGCACGCGGCCCTCGAGATATTTGCAGATATCCTTCTCGGCGTTAGCGGGATCCGCGCAGAGCTGCTCGAGCTTCTGCGGGTCTTGTTTCATTTGAGCGCCCGCGCAGCCGGCAGCGAGCACTGTGACGACAACGACAAACGGCATTATTTTTTTTAGCATCCGAAGTCAGTGACCTCCTCGTCATAGATTAAGCCCTTCAAAAAAGTGTCGAAGACCGCCAGGTCTGTCAGGTCATCGCGGACCGTCACCTGCAGCGATTGGCCGGCCGTTAATCGAGCAGCTGCGCCGGCGTCCGGAATTTTCCACGGCGCCGCGAGTGCGTCCTGGCTATTTTGTTCATCGAGTAAAAAATCAACATCGGCGAGCCGATAAAAGTCGGCGTTCTTTTTAATCGGCGCACCGTCCATAAAATCGAATAGCACCGTGACATCGTCATCAGCGATCGCTTCCACCAGCAGCCCATTGGTGAGCGCGCTGATCCCGCCGAAGCGTGCCGGTAGGATCCCTTTGTCTTCGATCTTGAAAATCAGATCATGCGCGTGGATCTGCTTCAGCGCCGGCACCTTGTAGCGGAACTTCACCGGCGTGACGGATCCGTCGACATTCATCGCGATAGAATTCCCCGGCTCGCGTAGGAATTTATGCAGCGCGTTATTGGCCGGCTTTAATGCCTGAGTCCCGCGGTGTACGATCTCGCTGTTGTTGGTCCCGCCGGTGCTTTGATATGGCTTTTTAAAGCTGCCGGTCGTGTTCGCGAAGTCGCTCATGCGATCGAGCTCGCAAACACATAGAATTTTATCTCGTCTTTCGGGTCTTGAATTTGCGCGTCGCTTATCACGTCATTATTATAGATGGTTTTCGGTTGAATTATCACCGGCTGAAAGCGCTCTCCGTCATCATCGACGGTCCACACTAGCGGCGCCGAGTGATAACCGTCGAGACGGTTTACATGTGGAAGCCCGAGAGTCTTCGACGTGTACCACAAATCGAACGCGCCGGCGCCGCGCTTCCAGCCAAAACGGCGAGCCGCCTTGATGAGATCCGCACCGAATACGATCGTTTTGCTGTCGCAGTCGCAGACGTCCTCGATCCATGGTAATGCCTCGGTTTCATTTTCAATTAGTGCGATGAGCTTCGACCGGCGCAGCACGTAATATCGTCGATCGCCAAAAGAGTCATCGAAATTTTTCGCAGTGAATTGGCTATTGCCTTTGACCGGATGACCGAAATGCTCGAGGTGCGCGCGTCGCAGCGCCTCTGCAGGTACGTCGATCGCGCCTTCTGTGTAGTCCATCATCTGCCCCCCTATTGCTCGAAGCCTTGCCACATTCTCGAAATAATCATCTGCGCGCCGCCGATCTGCTCAGACCGCAGCAGGATCCGGCGTATGCCATCGCCGATAAAAGTCTGATCGATGATGCGTTCCTCGTTGAGATTGTTGCCCATGATCGTCTTCAGCGTGATGAGCGGTGTGCCGGTGCCAGTTGGATCTTCGTACAGCGTGAAGATCACTGACTTGCGGGTGCCGGCCGATTCAGCACTCGCATCGAAGACCTGGATCGTTAGTGCCTTCCCGCTGGTGATCGTATAGAATTCGTCGACCGTCTGATTGTTGCCGATCGTGATCCGCTGTATGACCGGCTGCACGACCGCATCCGTGCCGGCCGGCGCCTCGGCGACACCACCGCTAACGCGTACGCGGCCGGCCGAGTCGAAAGTAAACGGCGCGCCGTCACGAATAACAGCGAGCCCGGTGATTAAGATCGTACGCGTGCTGCTCGTGACGCCGAGCTGCTCATTGCGCACGGTCGTCGGTAGCTGAGACTCTGCGACCAGGTTGGCCACCTGTGATCCCTTCTGGAATACGAGTTCGTTATCGATGTAAAATACGACGCGATTGCCATCGAGATATTGGATCGCGTAGCTGTGCCCGGTGCCGGTATACGTGAATGTTGCAGCGTTGTTGAAGGATGACGAACTGATGACGGTCTCGATCGTCTTCCTCCGGATCACGACCTTCATGCCATCGGCATCAAGCCGGAAGAAATACCCGTCGGTGCTATTGAAGACACCCCACTCGCGAATGCTGCCAGCGATCCCGCCGGCGTCGCCTGTTATCACGCGCATGCGCCAGGTATTGGAAAAGCCGTGAAGGAACTGATGCGGCGACTTGGTCCGAATCTGTACCAGATCCCCATCGGCGAATGTGCTGAAGATCCCCTGCGAATCCTCGACCGTGATCGTGCCGCCGGCTACCGTTGTGAGATCCCACGTCTCGATAAGATCGAGCCCGGTCGCGAAGCCCTCCTCGAATTCCTGCGTATCGGCCGCGACCTTTAGCGAATCAAATCCGCTGAAGGCGATGTTTGATGTCCGCTGCCCATCATGCAGCCGCATGTCGAGCTGCGTGTCCGGCACATTGATGACACTGTTGCGGCCGGCCAACGCCGGCGCCGCGGCCGCGGTAAGCAGTACGAGAAGAAGCGCCAATCGTTTTATCATAGCCCCAGCACCGCGGCGAGCTTATCGAGCAGCTCGTCTTTTTCCGGTCCGGTGATCTGGCCGGCGCGCAGCTTCGTGACGAGCTCCTTTGCGCGGACCGCGGCGTCACGCCGCTGCTGCGCTAGATTGATCTTAACGTGCGCATCGATTAGCGCTTGCGGCACGTCACGCACTTCGCTGCCCTCAAAGACGAAGCGGCACTCGCTGCCTCTGCAGTTTACTGTCTTCACACCGTAGCCGGCCGCACGAACTTCTTCGACGATGCGGTGCGGGTTGACGTCCTTTGTGAATTTCTGCGTGCGAGCTCCGACCACCAGCGGCAGCACGGCGATCGCGATCGCGACCGCCAAAAGGCTCAGTATTTTTTTCATTTAGCGAATCTCCTCGAGCATGAATGTCCAGCTTTGACTGTCTTCGTGCATGACGCACGTGCCGGCCAGGCCGGTCCTCTGGAATGTCATATAAAATGTTTGATCTCCTCCGGCCAGTGGCGCCGTCACGAAAGAGAAGGTGCACTGCTCACCGTCCGATGCTGCGACTGCGCAAGTACCGCTCGCCGGCTGACTTTCGACGCCGGCCCCATCCTGGCTAGCGGTGACGATGCAGCCGCTGGTCGCGTTGACGTTCTCCCCTTGCCCCGAGAAGGTGATCCGGACACGCGCCTGATCTTGTATGGTGATCGTGGTCGTGCTGCCGACCAAGTCGACCGGCGCACTGCCGGCGGTCGTTTGATTCGAGACATCGCCCGACGACTGCACGATGTTATAGATCCCGAACTCGTTGCCGTTGAAGTTCGTGCTCGAGCCGCTCTGATTAGTCCATTCGCCGGCGCTCGTGTTGTCGCCGGTGAAGTTATTATTGCCAGCTTCAACAACGTCGCCACCACCGATACCAGCTGCTTCGCACTGCACACTGCCATCGGAAAACGTAAAGCATGAATCATTGCCGATCCGGATCCCGCTGGAAGCATCGATCGCGTAATCCGTCAGCTCCGGGCTCGCCAGGATGGTTGACTTATCTACTCCGAAGCCGATGGTCAGATCGTTGACCTCGACTAGAGTGCTGGGCGGATTCGCGACAGTGTCTTCGATGCTGCCGATCCTTGTCTTCTCTCCTCCGAATGGTCGAAATAAAAAGATGTCATTCGTGCTTAAACCCATCGAATATTTTTGCACACCGCTGCGGAAGTAGTTGACCGTGACAGGATTGGCGCCGTCTGAATTAACACGCATCTGTCCGACACTATTAGAGCTCCACGCCTCGACCGTGATGACCCCAGATCCCCCGGCCTTTACGCTGCCCGTCGAGATAATGATATCGCCGGCGTGTACGTTTAGTTTCGACTGCGGCGCGGTCGTGCCGATACCGACACTTCCATTTTCGCGCACCGTCATCTTAGGGGAACAACTGCCGGCGCCGTCGCTTTTTGTAAAGAATTCCAGCTTGCCGCCGAGATTGGTCCCATCGGTCTCGCCGTTAATGTTCGCAACGCAAGAGTCGCCCGTCGCGTTGTCGGTATTTAGGAAAGAAATATTTCCGATGTTTACGTCGTCAGTCGTGCCGGCATGTCCGCCGAGCTCTAGCTGCCCTGGCCTATTTACGAGCGAAGACCAGACGGTGATTGTGCGATCGGTACCGGGCGCGCCTAACAAACGCATCGTATCTGTTCCGACTGCGAGATCAGAATCGAACTGCGCATCGCCGCCGGTGACGTGCAGCTTGTTCTCCGGCGTGTTCGTTCCGATCGCGAAGTTCGCGCCACTGATCGCTCCGATGTAGGAGTCATTCGCGCCGTCGATCTTCGAGTCGACAGTATTCCCAGTGCCGTAGACTGCGACCTCGCCTTCCCCGCCGCTGCCTTCGATGAGCGTCACCGCTCGCTCCGAGCTCCCCGACTCGATAACGCGGACGACCTCACTCGCGACGCTCGCGCTCTTGATGTCTAGCTTCGCGCCCGGCGTGACTCCGATCCCGACGTTGCCGCCGTGTTGCAGCTTCATCTTGACGCCGGTCGTATCTTGGAAGTCGATGTCGCGATTGCTCGCAGCCGCGATCGTCATGTTGTTATTGCCGGTCGAGACTGATCCGACACCATTCACGCCGGCGACATCAGAGTCATGGAAGCCGATAAACCCGGCTTGAATCACCATGCTCGACACCGCGCCCTCGAAAGTGCTGAGACCGGCGCCGATGTGTAGGCTTGTCCAGCGATTCGTTCCGGCTTTCCCCAGCGTCCGACTCCCGTCAGAGATCGGAAACCATGCCGTCGGATCTAAACTCAGAACGCCGACGCCGGCGATTCCTAGCGACGTATTCGCGTTTGAATTCGTCGCCATCAGCATATTGCCGCCGCCATCCATGTCGATGATGCCGCCGGTGAACGGATCGCTTAAAAATATATTTCCGCTTGCAGGTATTTGAAGGATGCCCGTCGGCGTGAATGTGGCGCGCGCCGTTTCTAATCCAACATTGACTTCGCCCGATTCGTGGATCCTAAAGAGCAGCGTCTCGGCCGAGTCCTTTGAGACGTCGAAGGTCCGGATGGTTGAATCGTCATCGTGGTCGATCACATTCAAAAGACTGGCGCCGGCACGCATGCGCAAATTCGTGTCGCCGATCGCGGTGATTCGCGGTGCGCCGGCCGTTAGATTAAAATCCCCGCCGAGATTCACATCGCCGCCGATTAAGGCTGACGAGCTGATCGTGATGCTGGAAGATCCCAAAGTGAAAGGTCCCGTCATCGTCTGCGATCCATCGCGTGCCAATTTATTGAGCTCGAGCGCTGCGGTCGATATCGCCAGCGCTCCTGTTGAGACGCTGATCGCATCGGTCGAGATCCCCAGGCTGTCGACCTGCAGCTGTAACGAAGCTGTCGATATCGCCAACGCTCCGGTCGAGATCCCCAGCGTGTCGACTTGTAGCTGCAGCGACCCGGTCGATATCGCCAACGCTCCGGTCGAGATCCCCAGGTCATCCACCTGCACCTGCAGCGATGCGGTCGAGATCGCGATCGCGTTCGTGGCGGCCGCGACATCAAAAGCCGAAGCCGTCGTGGTCGATATCTTCTCGAGCGCGCGCTGTATGCAGCCGGTGTACTGAGATCCGGACGCGCCTAATACCGGCCGCTCGAGCACCAGCGGGCCCGCGGTTAATGTGCAGCCCGGGCTCTGCGCTGCAGCCGGCGCCGGCATGCCCGCGGCCGCGATCGCGAATGCTGCGGATAAAATCAGTGCTTTCAATTTGTTCATGTTAAGACCTCCTCGACTTCTATTGTGCCAGTAATTCCGCGCGGATCTCGCGCGTTGATTGAGTCAGCGTCGATACGTAGGATCCGCATGTCAAGCGAATTTGCGAGTACGTTCTCCGGTAGTCCACCGCCGAAGTATGGGCTATCCCATTCCGTAAGCGGATCCCCCCAAAATAACGCCTTCATGATTGGATGATCGAAATAGTTAACCGTGACCTTGTCGCCGAGCTCGAACCACGGCACCAGCCAAATTTTTAAAACCAGCCGGCGCTTCGGCTGAAAATTGCGCTCGTAAATCAGACGGGCTCGAGCATCAGCGAGCAGCAGATCGTTGGCGAGAAATAAATCACTGAGATCGTCGGTCTCGACTTTACGCTCGAAGCGGCGCTCGCTTGTGGGTTCGGCTTCGCCAGCATCGTCTTTGTCGTAGCGCGCGACGTACGAGTCGAGGTAGTTAACCTCGCCGGCATTGCGCACGCGATCCCAGCCAGGCGACCAGTCCACGACATCGATGATAAAATTATCCCCGTCAAGAGTGATGACCGACGGGTTGTTCTGTCGGGCTCGGAAGAAGTGCACGTCCTCATCGGACACACCGACCTCGTAGTCTGACGCCCGAGCGAGACGCTGCACGTAGGACAATCCACGCTTGCCGCGCATCTTCGCGACCGCCAGGTTGATCGATGTGATAAGAAAATCCGCGACCAGTTTCTCGATGCGCGGGATCTCGAGATCTCCGGACGTGTTAAATTGCCCGGTTAGATCCGCACCGATTTTAAAGTATTGCCGCGGTGTCGATAAGATCGCTTTCGTGCTGGGGCTGATCGCGACAAAACCATCGAACGGCCCGCCGCTGATCGCAGCGACGTCAGTCTCGTACGCGGTCGTGCCGCTGTTGAGGATCTCATTGATCGCTAGGATCCCGAAAGAGCTCGGCGTCGCCAGCAGATCGAATTCCTCCGACTCATAGCGCGGCGCCGTCAGCACGACCGGATCCGTTGCCGGATTAAGTACGGCCGGCGAGAAGACTAGATTGTCGTAATTATTAACCAGCGAGCTGCCGGGATCGGTGAAGTCGGCGATCCGGAAGAAGTTAAAAACAGTGTGCGTCGCATCAGTCACTGTCAGGCGCAGCGTCGTGCCGGTGTAGACCTTCCATTCTCCGACCGCGTCGCGGCTGATGGTATACGTGACGGTGCCGGCGCTGTGAGAGAAACCAGCCAGAGCGCCCAGGCCGCTATAGTTTTCCGTGGCGCCAACGCCGCCCAGGTCAATGCGGCCGAAGCTGACGGATCCGTTAAGGTGATCGATCCGGATCCCGTAGCCTGTATAGCTGAAGCCTTGATCGGCCCACGGCAATACGAAGGTCTCGGTGCCGGTGCCGGTACCGGAAAGCCCGACCGTGACATCGAAAGACCAGGTACCGGCCAGCGTGCGAGCTCTCGCGATCGTCCGGATCTGATGATCGCCGTCCTGCACTACAGTCTGCAGGAAGGTGCCAGGATTCGATTGTGTGCCGCCGGCCGTGAAGATGTGGCGCGTCCAGACTGGCGTGAGCAGCGTGCCATCGTTGAAGTCGTCAAACACCACCCATTTGAGCGTTAAATCGCCGCTGAAGGCCGTTTCGGTGACATTCTGCAGCAAAGACCCTGCAGCCCATTCCGGCTCGCTGTCGATCGTTTTAGACCCCGAGATCCCCCCGGGTACAATGACCGGCTCGATCGCGCGTTCGCCTGGTGGGATCCCCGCCTTATCATAGATTAGACCGACTAGATCCTCGATCGCGATGTCCTGCTTCCACTTCGTGCCGGCAGTTTTAACAGTGTCGCCAACGCCGGGGGCGACGCGGATACTGACATCAGCCTCGTCAAAATCATCGAGATTCGAGACCGTCCAGTCGGATCCCTGATTCTGACTGACCGCATTAACCTGCACGTCTGTGATCTCGGCCACGCCTTTCGATGTCGTTTTAAAATCGACGATATCGTTATCGCCCACGGCCGGCTGCGTATCCTCGAGCGCATAGACGTCAACGATCTCTGACACCGGCGTCTGCTCGAGCCGAACGGTGCCGGCAGCCAGTACGAGATCCATGTGCGGCTTGTGCCCGCCCGGCTTCATGTCGATCAAATAGCCGGTGAAATATGTCGCCCACTCGGTCGTGCCGTCTTGTTTTATAACACCGATGCGGATCTTGAAGCGCGTCAGGGGCGGGAAGTATCCATTGACCGCCACGCCATCGCGGGCCCACACGCTCGGCGCATTGGCTGATTCGATCCACTCGTTAAAAAGATTCGCGACGCGCAGCGTCACGGTCGATATCGAAAAGACACTTTTAAAAACGGGATCTAGCGCCTTCCGGACGCTGGGGATCTCCGTAACCCAGCGATCGATATCGAGCTCCTCGTATGCCGGCAGATACACGTATACGCCGCCGGTGAAGTGCCGGCGCTGCCATTGCACCGATAAACGGATCCGCGCGCCGTGCTTGTTAGTCCAGGCGTCTTTGAATGCCTGGGAGACCGCCTTCGCCATTAAGCGCCCCCGAGATCTTCGATCTGCGCGCTGATGGAATAGCCGAGCTCCGGCAGGTTGCGCGTGTAGGGGTATTGAAAGGTGTTAGGCACGAAGCGCGCCAGCCGGATCTTCCCGGGATCCTTCCCAGGCTCAGGCATGAACATGAACGGCCGGAAGTCGTTGAGGATCCCCAGCAGCGCATCGAGATCCGCCTGGCTGGCGAAATCCCAGCGGACATTCCAAGTGTCGAAGGTGAAGCCGTCATCAGCTCGGAAAATATGCGCGTAGCGCGTAGACCCTCGAGCCATTCGCGAGCTCTTTGTGTTTTGCTTCGGCGCCGGCGCTAAACCATTAGGCGGGAAGCCGACCGACATCTGGTGCTGCAGCAGCCCGATCGCGATCACGCCGACTTCCTTCTCCGCGTCGACGCTCTGCGTGGTGTCCATCACCAGCCGCCACTCGTTGATGAGAGCAACGTCGGCCGCGTAGATCTGAATCGTGTTGCTGGCCGCCACGCCGGCGAAGACCTTCGTGTCGATGACGATACCATTCCTTTTTAGTTCGATCGAAAAGTCTTTCAAATTATGATTGAGAGCGGCGACGATGCCGATCGAGCGCTCGACCTTAGCGCCTTCGACGTAGAGATCCGACTGCAGCGTCTCCTGCACGGCATCGCTCGATGCGATGGACTGCCAGATCGAGCTGGGCACCATGTCGCGGATCCGGTTGGCGTATTGCTGCCCGGTCGATGCGAGTAACGTGCCCGCCTGGTCGGCGAATTGATTCAAATAATTCGCACTTAGAAATGCGGCCGGCGCGTTAGGTGCTAGGCTTAAAGGCATCAGGCACTCCTCCCCTGGTTAAAACGATCGGATTCACCGACCGCGGTCGTAAAGCCGATGGCATCGCGTGCGCCTTCTCGAATCACCTGGCCGATTTTATCCAGCACCGGACCGACAACGTCCTGGCTGCTGAAGTCCATGCCCTCGATGATGTTCGTGTTATTAATAACGATCCCGGGCCCGCCGGCTGTAGCTGCCTGGGGCTGAATATTCAGCCCGGTGCGGCCGCCGAAGGCGAGCTCCGGACCTTCTTCACCCACGAGACCAAACTGCCCCGGCCCGATAAAACCACCATCAGCGAAAGCGCCGGCAAATGACTGCGCTACGATCCCGCCCAGCGGTCCGCCCAATGCGCTACCGATTGCGAATGCTGCGCGCTGCGCTGCGATCCGCAGCAGCGCCTTCACCGCGGCATCGGCGAAAGTCTTGAAGCTGATCTCGCCCTTCGCGAGCGCGGCGCCCATCTTGCCGACGTTCTTGACAACGTCGACCACCATGCCGGCAAATGATGCTTTGATCCCGTCGGCCGTCTGTTTAGCTTTCGTTTTGACGTCGCCCTTCATCGTCTCGAATAGATCGCGCACCTTGTTGACCAGATCCGGAATAATAGAATTCCCGACTAGGACATTGAAGGCGTCCCGCCACGGTCCGATTAAATTCTCTTTTAACGTCGCCATCTTTTCGCCGATGAAGCCGAGCATCGTGTCGAACAGGAAGCGAATCTGCTCGATCATGAAAGTCAGGATCGTGATCGTGTCGGTCTTCAGCTGCTCCCAATTCAAAACCCACAGCGCGATCGCTGCGATGACCAGGCCGATGCCGGTCGCGCCGGCGATCAATGCCATGTTAGTAACGACGAACGCACCGAAAGCCGTGAGCGTAGCGGTAGCGCCGGCAGCGAAGGTCGCGATGGCTGTGCCGACTGCCACGAAAGCGGGGATCATGGCCGTCACCGCGATCGTCACCTGCCCGATAATAATCAGCGCCGGCCCCAACGCTGCAGCCAGGCCAGCGATCACGAGCACCGTAGTCTGTACGGCTGGCGACGCCTCTCCGAACGCGCGCGCCCAGCCGAGTGCGATATCGATGACCGGCTGCGCCTGTGCGATGAAGCGTGTCAGGATCGGCAGCAGTACGCTCCCGATCTCGATCGCGATCCGCGTTAGCTGATTTTTCATTATCGCCAGCTGCGACGCGGTCGTGCGATAGCGCAGCTCCGCTTCCTTGGTCAGCGCGGTATTTGTTTTCCATTCCTCAGTGCCCAGCTTCAGAGATTGCCGCAGCAGATCCCCAGCGCCCGAAGCACGCAGCAACGCATCACGCACACGGATATTGCCGAAGCCGAGATCCGCGAGCACGCCGGTGACGTTACCACCTTCGACCTTAATGCGATTAAGACCTTCGACGAATTTCACCATCGCGCCGGCCGCGTCCCTCTCAAATAATTCCTTGAAATCGCGGATCCCAACGCCGGCCACCTTCGCGAATTTCTCGAGCTCGCTACCACCTTCCGCGACGGACTTCTGCATTTCTAGGAAGACGCGCGAGATCGCCGTGCCGCCGGCTTCAGCATTTAGCCCGACGCTCGAGAGTGCCGCACCGAAGGCCAGGATCTGCGCTTCAGACAATCCGACCTGCTTGCCGGCGCCGGCGATGCGTAGCCCAAACTCGACGATCTCAGCTTCGGTCGTCGCCATGTTGTTGCCCAGCTCGACGATTACGCTGCCCAGCCTTTGGAATTCTGTTTGCGGTAGCTGCGTGATGTTAGCGAGCCGCGCGAGTGACGTGGCTGCCTGGTCAGCCGTCAGATTGGTCGTCTCGCCGAGATCGATCATGACCTTCGTGAAGGCCTTGATGTTTTTAGTCTCGATGCCCAGCTGACCAGCTGCTTCGCCGACTTTAGCGATCTCGTTGGCGGACGCCGGCAGCTCGGCCGACATTTCTAGGATCCCTTCGCGCAGCTCTGCGAATTCTGCCTCGGTAGCGGTGACGGTCTTCTGTACGCCGGTGAAGGCGCTCTCGAAGTCGATAGCAGCTTTCGCCGAGATCCCGCCCAACGCCAACAGCGGCGCCGTGACGCCGAGCGTCAGTGCCTGGCCGGTCTTAGTGAAGGTCTCGCCGGCTTCTTTGCCGAACTTCTGGGCCTTCTTTAATCCCTTGCGCAGATTTTCGTCATCGACGAAAAGCTCGAGTACCGCTGATCCTAGTGATTCAGGCATCCTTCGCTTTTTCCCCCTTCCTTGGCACGATCTCGATCTTGAAGCCGGCCTTCATCAGCTCCATGGCGCTGTTTTCCCTTCGCTGCTGCAGACTCTCGATCATCACCGGATGGCGTGATGCGTCTCGTGTCCACCTACGCAACGACGCACTCGCGTCGCCTTTCTTCATTACGCCGGCACCGATCTGATGCACGCGGATCTGCAGCATCGATTCCTGCGACGATATCACGCGCATCATTGACTGATACGCACTCAACCATGGCGGTGACATTTCCAGCCAATCCTTCAACGTCCCGCCATAAAACCGCTGCAGCCGCGGCACCAGCGCGCCAACGTCTAGCTGGCCGCTGCTGACTCCGCGGGCTTCTCCACCGGCGGCCCCCCCGGTTCTCCCGCCTCGGGCTTTGCGGCCGGCGATTCCGACGCGCCCTTCTTCTTGCCGTTCGCCTCGTTGAAAGCATTAACAATCGCGAGCAGGTGTGACTCCTTCATCTTGTTGAGGAGTTCCGGCTCGACCGAAGGCACCACCATGTGTACCGCCTTCTTCATCTGCTTGACGAGCTCGATGACTTCGCCTTCCACGATATCGCCTTCCGACATCTTCGTGCCCAGCTTTTCCATCCTTTTGCCGATCGACAAAAAGACGGCTTGCTGCTGCAGCCCGAGATCCTCGCGGCGCAGCAGATCGTATTCCTTCCCGTCAATTTTTATGAATTGCCGCTCTTGTTCTGCGGTTGTGCTTAGGTCAATCAGTGCTTCGGCCATGGTTTCCCCCTTCGCCGTTACGTCTCGATTTTTATTCCCAGCCGATCGGCTTCGATGTGAAGCGCGGCCAGCTGCTTATTGCATGCACGCATCTGTCGTCGATGAAACGAC
This sequence comes from Phycisphaerales bacterium, assembly GCA_029260435.1. Lineage (GTDB taxonomy): Bacteria > Planctomycetota > Phycisphaerae > Phycisphaerales > UBA1924 > OFTM74. Next base: position 21,561 of record JAJDDG010000171.1, read on the forward strand.
ACCGCATGCTTGTGCGACGTAGCATTCTCTCGAAGCGCCTTTGCCAACGCGACTATGGCTGCTTCATTAGAGAGTGCCATTTAATTTTTTACGGTAGCGCGGCCGCGTTCTGCGCGACGAGCTTCCCGAATTCTTCACCGGCAGCTGCGTCCGGATCTTCGATGGCCTGGAATTCGAGCTCGAGCCCCGCGGGCACACCTTTCTCGAAGACGACCTCGGGCTCACCGACCTGTGAAACGATCGGCACCTGGTACTGTATGTTGAACGTCCCACCGCTCGGATCGTACGGCGATTTACCAACGCCGCGGACTAGTAGTGCGATCTGCGCCACTTCAGCGCCGCGATGCAGCGGGATCTCCTTAATGCCGGCGATGCCGCTTGCTGGTGCGGTTGTCGTCACGGTGTTCTGGTTAAGCGCGAGCGCGTACTGCTCGAGACTGATGTCGTGCGACAGCAGCGCGATCATTAGATCTTCTTCGGTCCGGAATATTTTGCGCGGTCCGGTCGAGCCGAGACCCCGAAAGACTTCCATCGTTTGCGGGTGCGAACATGTGACGCCGTCCTCGCTGTAATCCTTCGAGCCATCGGTGCCGACTTTCGTGAAGCTACCCGACGGTGCCCCGTTAATCAGGGGGAAAGCTGTGCCCGCAGGGGCGAACCAGATTTCGACGGGCCCAACGATTAGATGATACGGTTTCTGTGCCATGCTGTTAATCCTCCTTTAAGTGACCGCGCACTCTGAGACTGCGACGGCGTACGTCTCCGACATGAACGGCCAGTCCTGATCCGGATCGCGACCGTGTACTGGCCCGCCGACGAGCGTCGCGTCGTGGATCAGTGTTGCTGCTTTTGTTGCTCGATCTATTCCTTTCATCGCGTCCTGTACAGCGCGCCGCAGCTCGTCAGCCTTCTGCGGTGTGGTGCCGAACGTGATGACGTCAAAACGATAAACCAAAAAAGCGAGATTGCCGCCGGTACCCGGTCCCGGGATCATGCCGGCATACTGTACGAGCGCCGTGTGTCGTGCCTGACTGCTCGCCTCGGCCCTTGGCAGCTCACCACCATGCACTCGAGTGCCAACGAGAGCGGCGACTGCTGTGTCATCCTGCAGCAGCGTGACGACCGCCTTCAACGCATCGACGCTAGCCATCAGGCGCGCCCCTTCCCGAACAGACGGATCCGCTCATCACGCATGCGGCCGGCTAGACCAGGATACTCAGCATCGGCGGCCGGCCGCAGATACGGCTTGCCCTTGCGTGCCTTCTGATGCACGCGTCGCACCGGGTGCCGGGCGCCGGGCCAGAATAAAGCCTTGCCATTTACAGGCACGATATCACGTGCCGGCAGACCGAGCTCGATCGCGAGAGCATAGACAACATCAACGACGCCCCATAGTCCGCGGACCTTGCCCTTTGTGACGCGCGCCGGCTCGACGATCCGGATCCCGCCCTCGAGCGTTGTAGTCCGATTCGTGAAGGTATGATTCGCTTTCGCGAAGATCACCGCGGCCGCCATCGTGGCGTTGATGCCGAATCGTTGTATTTTCCTAGTTGATTTCAAAACTTTATCGCCAAACCAGTCAATTTTCCAGCCTGTCTTTCTCCGTCGTCGTGGCTTTCTTTTAGCCATCACTCACTCGGTCCAGCGTCAGCTCGAGGTGCGTCTGCCGGCGTTCGACCGTCTCGATGCGCAGCGGCCCGGTAAAAAGTATTGCCCCTAGTCGATTCTTGACGCTGATGATCTGGTCCTTCGCAGTGACATCTGTCCTTAGCGGCACCATCATGCGCATGACTTCGATACTGACAGTCTTGTCGCCGTCCACAGTCTCGCGATCGGTGCCGATCCACGCCCAGCAATGGACGTCGGCCAGGTGCGGCGCGAGCGCTTCCTCGGGGTCTGTATTCCAATCGTCAGTGCCCACAGCACCATCGCGCTCAATGTCGCAGCGCATGGTCATCTTCCGAGAAGCAGATCGCGCGACGGTCATGCCATCAGCCCCCCGGCGCCGGCACTGGTATGCAGTCGGCTTAAAATGCTTGTTCGCTCTTTCTCGTAATCGAGCGACCACGTCTCAAAATCTCCGACCTCCTCGCGACGTGTTCCGGAGTTTGCAACGGCCAGCTTTACCAGATCGACCGTCACGCGCGCGCGGCGAACGATGTCCGACTCCGGAGTGTACGAGAGCTTTACACGCTGCCCCCAAAATTGCCGCGGGTTATCGCCTTCGATCTGTCGCTTCAATACGCGGCCGCCGTTTAAGATCTTGTAATCGGTGGCCGAGAGCACGGTGTCCTGCTCGAAGCCGCTGCCGTCGATGATCGTCTCAGTGACGATGAGATCCGCATCGATAGGACGGCTGGGGAATAGGCGGCGCTCTCCGGTCAGGCCGTCGTCGACCTGGCTGGTGTGCTCGCCGAACTGCTTGACGATCGTCGCGTCGGCGTCATCGATCAGCCGCTGCATCGCGGTGTCTTCGAGATCCGTCTCGACGTGCTTTCGCATTTCTGCGAGCGTTATCAGTGCAGCCACCTATTCCCCCTGTCCTTATTTTCCGCCGAGCGCTTTTGAGACTTTACTCAAAAGGCCGCCGGATTCTTTCTTCCCTTTCTTGCCGCCATTCTTTCCGCCGGCTTTATCACCTTCGGGCTCGCTGGCTTTGTCGCCTTCGGGCTTGTCGGCTTTTTCACCGCTTTCACCGTCGCCGGCCGCGGCTTCTTTTTCCGCTGCGGCGTCAGCTTCATCAGCTGCGGCGTCGTTAGCAGCTTCTTCGGCTGCAGCTGCGTCCGCTTCAGCCTGGGCACGTGCCTCGGCGTCATCTTTCTTCGGCTCGGGGCGCTTTGCGATTGTGTCTTCCATCGTTGTCGATCGTTTCGCTTCGGGCGCCTTGTAATTCCCCTCGTATGCACTCAGCTCGAATTTCTCCTCGAGCGTCATCGTGATCTCGCAGCCTTTCCCCACAATCAGAAAGCCGGCCTCGGGGTGCGATTCCGGCACCACCTTGGTCTTGTCTTTCGTTTGGTACCACGACACTGATGCTAATTTCTTCGCCATACTTCCTCCTCTGCGCGATTAACCTAGCGGTACGGCCCAGGCGCTCGCCTTGATATTTACATCGCTGACTGATGCGCCTAGCGCCCCATCGATCTCGAGTGTGTGCGGCGAGACGACAGGAAACAACGCGCCACCAGGACCGACGATGCTGCCTGAATTCCATAAAACCTTCGCGCCATCCGTGACCTGCACGCTGCCGGTCGTGCCTAGCGGCACATAAAACGATACGAGCTGAATGCCGAGCGTGTTGTCGGCCGGCTTCGCGATCACCGTCTCGATGCCAGTCCCGCCGAACGTCTTATCGATCACCTTCAGCTGCCCGCTCTTTCCTACTCCCATGGTCCTACCTCCTCAAATTGTGAACGGGGCAGCCGACACTATCGCCGGCCGCCCCGCTTCTTTTAAGCGTTACGAGCTGGCGATGACGACGACGAAGTCCGTCGCCAACAGCGGCGCCGCTCCGGCTGCGTCCAGCGTGACGCGGTTGCCGGTGACAGCATACGCGCCATCCCAGGCCCGCGCGGCGCCTTTTAGATCCGCCGCATATACGAGTACGGCCAAGACGGTCGGCGGTGCATCATAAACGAAGTGCATGCCGAGCACTACTTCCTGCGCATTAGGCGAGCGCCGGTCGACTGACAGCTTGCGCTTGCCGGCCTGTTCGCCGTCAGCCATAGCTGCAGCGGCCCACGCGTTATTCGCGCCGGCCAACGTCTCGGTGCATCCCAGGACGTCGGCGCGTGAGATCTCGTCGCCGCCGGGACTGCCGGCAGATACAAGCAAGATCTCGTTGGCACTGATGTCGATCGCCTTGACCGGCTCGGTGCCGAGTGTGTTGATCGCTGTGATCAGTGCATCGCTGGCGTTTGCCGGTGTATCGTCTGCGTGTCCGACGACCGCGATGTTGCCGGCGACTACCCCGTCAGCTGCTCGGTCGAATTCGTATGTGTCAGCGCCGATCGTGACCGTCTCGGTGTCAGCGACATCGAGCGCGATGCGCAACACATTGAAGGCCGGCTGCCCAGGATTGGACTGCCGGTGAAAAACTCCTTCATTTTTTCCTGAATCAATTACTGGTGACATGCTTTAAATTCCCCCTTCCGTTTTTAAGATCCTATGCCAGCAGGGCAGGGACCCCGAAGGATCCCCGCCCGAGCCGGCGGATAGGTTAGGTGTTGAGACCCGTCAGCTTATTGAAGGCTGCCGGCCGGAAGACGGTCAACGCGGCACGCAAGTCCGCGCGGATCGCTTGCTTCCCTTTGATGAAGAAGGTGCCGTGCGAATTGGACACCATGACGGTAACGCCGCGGCGCTCGAACAGCTGGACGAAGTTCCGGAAGTCGCCCACGAGACCCTCGCCTTCTGTCAAGACGTCGGTCTGAATGACAGAGCGGCCCCACATGCGCTCGGGACCGGCTTCAGCCGGGGATCCCCAGATGTAGATACCGTCAGCGGTCCGGAGTAAGCGAACGCGCTGCCAGTCGTTAGGGTGCAGCATTACGGTGTCAGGCAAGGCGCGGCCCGTTACGCGGACAGCGGTCATCGCCTTGAAGACGGCATCGGGGATCGGATCGATCCCTTTGGCCTGGGTCTGAATGCCGGCGGTGTTAAGGATTCCGGTCAAGTTGGCGCCGACACCGTCGCCGGTCAGGATCTGTTCGTCGAGCTCCTGGCGTAGCATGAACGGCAGCCGGTTGTTGAGGTATGATCGCGCCTGTGCGACGTCCTCGAGCTGCTCGTCAGTGACGGGCAACCATGTCGCGATTTTTTTGACTGGCGACGTCTTTTCCTCGACCTTCAATGCGGACTCGGGCATCGTTCCGCCTTCGGCAACGCCGGCCGCTGCGTTCGTGAATAGAGTTTCCTCCATGTACACGATCGCGGCTTGTCCGGTCTGTCCTGCGGGGATGGCGTCGATCACTTGGATCTCCCGCGTGGCAATGTCGATCACACGCCCGATGCGCGTGGTCTCCGGTGCCCAGCCGGCAGCCGTTTCGACTAATGTCTTCAATCCGGACTGACCGACTTCGGCGTCTTCCTTGCTCGACTTTTCACCGATCTCGAATTCGTTGTTGCGGTAGGATCCGAGCCCCTTCTTGTACTCGGCGGATTCGACGAACATGTCACCGAAGCCTTTGATCGGCGCGCGGCCGTGCTGCTCTCCGGAAGCCTTGCCACCGCCATGAGTCATCTGAGTGACCGGCGTTTTCATGCGCTCGGCGTGCGTCTTCAGTTGATCGGGGATCTCGTGGACCGCTTTCAGGTCGTCGACTTCTTTGCCGATATCGGACATTTCAGCATTGAGCTCGCGCAGCTTCCGGACCTTTGACATCGTGTCCGTGCAGCCGGGCATGTCGACCTTAGTGAGATCGATTTCCTTCCCGGCTTTTTCCATATAGCCGGCTACGACTTTAGATTTTTCGACCAGCGATTCCGTCTTTTCCTTCAATAGCTTCTTGCTCATAGTTGTGTGTCCTCCGTTCTGGATTTTATTTTGTGTGGCTTTCGATCGCGCGCAGCGTCTGCTCGATCTCGAGTGCAGCCTTTTGAGCTGCGATCGCAACGTCTTCCTGCTGGTTATCTTTTAGGATGACGGACAGCTCGGTGTTGAGCTCCTTGACACTGCCCTGCAGCTGCGTGAGCTGCGTCACACTGTCGCCGGAGATCCGGCGTCCATCCTTAGCGCGCAGGTTGGCGAGCGACTTTGCGCGATCGACCAGCTCTTGAACAGAGGCGAGCGCCTTGCGGGCCTGGTCTGTGAATGTTATAGCTTGCTTTTCCGCTGGTGTCAAATCTCCCGACGCGCCGCCTTTATCGTTATCTCCTGCAGCGTCGGCGCCTTTGGTCTCGTTGATCTTCGCATGCTGCATGGCGTAATCATCGAGCCCGAGATCTTCCTGCTTCGCCAGTCCAGACTTTACGGCCAGCGTCCGCGTGTTGACACCGGCACCTACCAGGACCGGGCTGACCTCGTGCACCTTCAGCTTGCTGAGAAAGCGAACTTGCCGGCCCTCGAATTCCCCGCGGGAAGACTCGAGGATCGTGAAGCCGAAGCTGTATTCTTGAATCGGCTCGCCGTCCGCCATGTCGAATTTAATAGCGCTGTGCCAGTCGCGCGCGTTTTCGATATCGAGGTTGAAGCGCTTCTCGGCCAGCGCTTCGTTGGCGTCCTCGAAGATCCGCGCCTTGCCCAGCGGTGCTTTCGATCTATTGTGCGCCGGCAGGATTGCTGCGAGCTGCTCACCGAAGGCGCCGGGCATGATGACGTCCTCGTCTTTGTCGACTACGCTCAACGTCGCAAATACGATCAGCGCGGTGCCGTCATCGCCGACGGCTTTCGTGCGGACCTTCATCTTCTTCTCGATGTAGTTTTTGCCCTTCTTGTAATCTGGCGCGTTCATGTGTCCTCCGGTTAATTCTCTAAGTGAATGCTGAAGCTGCGCGTACCGCGTGGGTGCTCCTCGATCGCGAGCTGGTCCGCTTGCTCTATTGTGACGACGGCCCCATCGATGCCGAGACATACTTCGTCAGTCTGCCCGGCTCGAGCATCGAAGACCAACATCTGCGCGCCCGGTACTTGTCGGCCGAATTGAGTCATCGATGCGTTCTGTGCAAATTTGATTTCGGTCTTCGCGATCACGCGCGCGCGAACTTCCGGAGAACTCCATGGCCCGGCCGGCACCTTATCGCGCAGCCGTCTAGCGATCGCTTCGACACCTTCACCGAGCTCGCGGCCGCGGGCGATCTCTTGGAAGACACGCGCCCGGGTTGTTTCCGGAAGACGCACGAGCAGCGTGCGGCGCTCACCGATCGCGGCGATATCGCGCGCGACCTTGTCCGGAAGATTCACACCCAGGCCGACAGCTGCTTCGGTTTCCTTGAAGACGATATCGGCCGTCAGCAGGTATGCCTTTGCGTATCGCTTTTTTAAATCCTCGCTAGCATCGGCCAGTGCCATCGCTTCGATCACCGCATCGGTCTCGATCCCGATCTGATCTTCCTGCTTGGCACGCAGGTCGCATCGATAACGCTGCAGCCGCTCGTCATACTTCTGTCCCTTCTTTGGCTTCTTGCCTTTAGGTTCTTCTGGTTCTTCGAGCACTTCGAGCGCTGCGCGCGCAGCATCGGCGCCGAGCTGATCCATAAACTTCAGCAGATCTTTGAGCATCACATCGGAGTGCCGCAGCCCGAAGCGATCGAGCGATCGGATCAGCGCGAGCTGCCAGTCCGCCGGCTTCGCATGCGGTGAATTCGCCAGGACGTTCTGCTCCTCATCGAGCGGCGAGTCTTTATGCGTCAACGCCACGAGCTGCTTGGCGACGCGCTCGCTTAATACTTCAAACTCATCGTGCCCAATAAAGACCTGCACGTCTTTGCCGAAATGCTCCTGCATCACTTTGTGCAGATCACCGGCCGGCATGACGCAGCTGCTGTCGCCGACCACAATGATCTTCTTAGGATCCACGCGGCCGCCGCTTGCGAACTTCTTCACCGTCTTCAATGAAGGAGATCCGGCTGCAGCTGCTCCTTCCTCGCCAGCGTCATCGTCATCAGCTGATGCGTCCGGATCCGGCGCCGGCAGTGCGGGCAGCTCCTCGGCCGGCGGATCCTCTTGCTCTGCAGCGGTCTCGCCTTCAGGCACCTCGATCACGTTGATCGGCCGCAGGAAGATTCGGTGCGAGTCGTCAGATTCAAAGCCGGTCATAGTGCGACCCTCGGAAATCATAATGATGCCATCCTTCACCAGCTGACCGGCGCGCTTGGCCTTCTCGTCTTCGTTGTCCTGCAGCGCTTCGACTTCCGAGCGGTCCCACTTCAAAGACTCCGCGACATCGAAGGCCACGGCTAATGCGGAATTGCCGAGCGTCTCGGCGAACATGTCCTGCAGCGGTGATATGCAGCCGGTCCATGCCAGGCGGATCAGCGCGTTCATCGTGGCGCCGACCTTGCTCGACTGCAGCCCGGTACCGAAGCCAACCACGGCCGCGGGCATTCCTAACATCGCGCAGACACGCTCCTCGGGGATATTCCGGATCGCCCCGAGATCCATGTCCTTCGGGTTGAAGCCGAAGGTCGACACCTTGGTCGCACCCTTCATCACCAGCGCCTGGCCGCGGCCGTCACCGCTGAATTTATCCTTGATGAATAGCTTCGTGCTCTCGGCGTCCGCGCTATCGATCGCCATGTCTTTCTCCGGACTGATGACAAGACCGGGCACGCCCATGTTATTGAGCATCGATGCTGCGTAGTTGGCCGCCTCGTCATCAGTAAAGATCTCACGATACAGCGGCTTTAAGATACCCATGCCTTTGCGCAGGTTGTCCGGATCCAGCCCTTCACGGAAATGCACGATATCTTCCGGCTCGATGCGGATGATCGGCGTGCCGGTGTTCGTGCTCGGCCGATATTCGTAATGTGTTATGAACTCGTTGCCGTTGTCATCCCATTTCGGCTCGATCAGGAAGTGCGGTATATACCACAGCTGCACCGGCATGCCGAGACGATTGCGCAAGCAGAGCCAGTATGCATTCCCATCCTGAGCCCACGACATGATGGTTGCGCGCCAGAGATCCGTGCCAGAGTAAAAACGGTTAGGCTTCTTTATCAGCTCGAGCATCGGGTGATCGAACTCGACGTCCTCATCTTTCTGCACGACTAACGTCGCCTGTACAAAATTGCGCATGATGAAGCGCAACGGCGCCATGAAGACATTCGACTCGAGACCGTTGCCGACCTGCTGGCGATAGTCCCGGCGCGTCCGCGGCAAGAAGCCGAAGGTGACAGGCGACACGCTATGGATGATCCGATTCAATGATTTAGTGACGATCGATTTCGTTAAAGAGTAAATGCTGCGCCCGCTCATGCTGGCCCCCATGCGTGCTTCCCTGCAGTCCGCCGGCACTCAACAGCGAGAGCCAACGCGCAGACAGTGTCGTCGTGCATTCCTTCGGGCGCCGAGTATTTCACGCCGGTGCGTGTATACTGGAACTCAAAGGCCTCGAGCTCGGAGACGATGACCCCATCGGGGTACCACACGCCGCCCTTCTCGCCCTTTGCCCCTTTCTGAATAGCGACCGCGAGCCCTTCCATGATCCGCTGCTTGCTTTCACTGGTGAACTTGAAGCCTTGAAAGTTGCTGCGACCCTTCTGCAATGTATCGACAATCGGATCCCCGACGCCGGTCGAGTCAACGAGCGCGCGCTGCGTAATGAGCGAGAGCTCCTTCGTCGTCTCCGGCCAGGGTTGTTGAAAACGGGCGAAGCGAGAGACTTGGCTAGCCCGATCCAAACCAATGGCGGCCGTCCAGTCGACTGACTTCGCAAGATCTACGCCCCACCACTTCGGGGGCTGGCTTGACATCGGGCGAATCGCACCGGCGATCGCCTTCAAGCCGAAAGGGTTGCTGCCTTCGTCATTGGGCTCACACAGATAGAGCTCTTTGAATACAGCCTCGGGGAGATCCGCCTGTGCGTCAAGGATCTCCTGCGCATCGAGCACGCCGCCGGCCACGGCATCGGATGAGACTATCTTGCTGAAGCCCCAGCCATGGGCGCCGGCTTCAGCGCGCCGGCACTGCTTATAAAACCAATTCTTTTTTCCCTTGACGTTGCCGATGATCCGGCACGGTCCGCGGGTTGCTGTTAAGGTCGACCGCAGCGCATGCCAGCTTTCCTGACGCAGCCGGCTCGCTTCTTCGACCACTGCTGCAGCGACGTCATCACCATACATATTGTCGGGCTTCTCTCCGGAGACGAACCACATCTTCCGCTTGTTGGCGAGCTCGATCGTCATCTTCGAATCGTTGGCGGTCCGCAGCGTGGCGGGGATCGCTCGGCAGTAACGATCGTATGCGATGCGGGCTTGCTTATAGACTGGCGCGACCCACCAGAGATTCGGGTACGGACTCTCTTTGATCGCTTGCTCGAATAGCCAGGCCATGCCGCCGTGCGTCTTGCCTGACTTTGTGGATCCTTCTACGGCGCCGAAGCGATGGCCGTGAAAAAATGCGTCGGACTGCTTTTGATAGAGGGGCGGCCGTTCGTAGATGACCTCGAGCTGCGCTGACATCGTGACGATTAGAGCGAGCAGGACGGTGACAATCCTGCTCATCCTTTCGATGGTCCTCCCATGATGCCGAGAATAAAGAAGACCGAAACGGTGCCAGCGCCTAGAAGCCCGCCGGCCGCGAAGCCAGCATAGAAGAATGTCATAGCCGCATTAGCTTCATCCATCTTTCGATTGCTCCTCTTTCTTTCGCTCCTCGTCTTCCTGCTGCATGCGCACCGTGATCTCGACTTCGTGGATCTCGTGAGTGAGCAGATACCTGGCGCGCTGAAGGCCGTGAAGGTGGGCTTCGTTAAATTCCATGTTGGTCTTCAGACCTTTTTGATTCGATCGAGCACACTGCGCGCAGCGCGTTCGCTTCCGATCAAATAGCATCCACGCCATAATGCCGGCAACGATAAAGCCCGCGATCCAGCCGCCCGCGGCGCCGCATAAAAAATTAAACACTTTTAGGCGCCCCGCCTAATGCCAGCGTGAACTTCACCGGCGCGCCGCCAGGTCCGGAGATCTCCTGGCTCTTACCGTAGCCGCGCTGTCGGCCGATACGATCGAGGTAATACGTCAGGGCCTCGAAGTCGCCCTGCTTCAGCAGCTTGTGCAAATGGCTCTCAGCTTCATCGAGCATACAATTGCGCGCTTCTTCGCACGCGGCGGCGACTGCCGGCACCTTCTTGATCCGAGCGTAAACTGTTGAGCGATCGCAGCGCAGCTTCTTCGCGGTGAACATCACTAGGCCGTCACATTTCAGCAGCGCCTCAATGATCTCGATGTCTTTGAATTCGCGGGATGGACGCTTCGGCTTCGTCTTCTTTTTCTTTTTCTTGCCGATCGCGCGCGCGGGACTGTTGGAACTGGTGCGGGGGGGGGATTTCTTCTTCTTGGCCTTTGCGCGCTCGCTCACGTTGAATATATACCATGAAACGAGAGCGCGACGCAAATTCTCAGAGGAAGGGAAGGCGGGCAAAATAAAACCGCCGCGAGTTTCGGATCCGAAGATCGTCGGCCTCGCAGCGGTAGTCGTTCAGGGCGCTTGCTTCCCCGTTCTTTCGATCCTTCCGTTGGCTCTGATTCCCCGTAAGGGTTTGCCGGCCTCCGGCTTCCACGACAATCAAAATATAGAAAAGCCGGCGCGCGCTGTCAAGCGTTTTTTTCAGTCGCCGAAGTGCTCGCGCATTATCATCTTAATAACACCGTCGCCATGGATCCGCCGGGCCACTCGAAACAACATGCGGACGAAAAGATTTATTAGGCATGCAATCAGAAAGATCGACAGCCCCAGCTCCCACGGCCCAATGACGCAGCTGATCCACAGCAGGATCGCATACACAATAAAAGCGAATCCTAAATCGAATCGATTATTATACTGGTTCATCTTCATACGTTTTAATCCTCTGGCCCGAGCTGCCCATCATGCGCTGCGTAGATCCGGACCGGCGGCAGCTGCTGAGTAATCACTCCGACCCACACCGGCGCCCCGAACAGCATCGCCCACCACTCTCGCCAGCTCGGCTTCCACGCTGAAGTGATCGCGCCATCTGCGACTCGGACCGCTTCGAGATCTTCGATCCTCCCGATCGATGGGTCTTTTGATTCGTAGCCTTTCCAGATTATTTTTTTCTTGTGATCGATTTTCGTCGGCTTCATAAGTTTAAATCCTCCTCGCTAATATTAAAGCAGTCCACCTTCATCTACCCATCGACAAAGATCCTCGCGGACCGCGATCTGACATTCGACCTCGTGCGGCTCGTCTTCCATCGTCTGGCAGCAGCCGCGCCACTTAGCCATTATCTGCTGCAGCTGACTCGTGACGAAGCTGTGCCCGGTCGGCTCGGTCGATCCGTCCTGCAGCTGCTCCGGCGTGATCGGGATCTTCTCGCTCACGACAACGCCGCCCATATCATGATGGCCGCAGCATCGAAGATGATCGCACCCCAGATGCCGGCGTTACTCTCGCACGTCTCGCAATAAATGTCGAGCCGGCAGTCACCGCGGTGGATCACGAAGCTAAGAGACACTAGCCAGGTCATCCCTTTCCTAACCTTCGCCCGCAAGCCTTACGATCGATACATTCTAGCCGGCGCGCTCCGTGATGGATCACAGCCTCGCGATTCAAATAATCTTCAGGTGCGAAGGTGCCACAACGTGAACATTTTGCAGGTGTCTCTTTCGGGTGCTGATGACAGCGGCCGGGCTTCTTAACAAAACGCCGGCACCGCCATTTTTTCTCACGCTTCGAGCACCTATACTTCATCGAATTCACAAACATGGCGCGTCCGGCACGATCCACTTCAGCAGCAGCGTCGCATAGGAGATCCGCAGCGGGTGCTTCGGCTGCCCTGACTTCGTCAATCCCACATGCAGCAGATCCTTCCCGCGGGCTTGTAGGATCCTCGTCACTTGACGAGCGCGCCGTGGCTCCGCGTGATTGCCCCACGCGCACCAGATCGACTCGCACGTGTCGCGCATACCGACAAGGTATTTTAGATTCGGCTCGCCGATCGGATCCCCGCCCCGGCTGCGCAGCTTGCGCAGATCTTTCGGCGACGTCGCGATGTAGCCATATAGATTCGTGACCAGGATCCCGCCGTACCCGTTGCGCTTCGCTCGGCCGACTACCACGCGGATAGTCGGATCATCGTCATCGGCGCCGGCGATCGATGGATTCAACATGACGACACCGAGCAGCGGGAGATCCGTCTGCCAGATCCGCCAGAGCAGATACCGATACGTCTTGTTATTTGAAAAGACTGCGCCGGTCTCGCTCCCGTTCGCGAACTTCGGCAACGCTGCGCGTTCGATATCGTTCATGGCTGGCACTTCTCGCACGTGCCCTCGCCTTCGATCGGCGGCTTTCGCGCGCCGCAGCTCTTGCAAAAGTTAATATATTCGGGATCGAAATCAGCCATTGTCACGATGATCGGCGGCTGCCGAATAACCATGAGACCGATGCGGATCGGATGACCGCACACCATCGCCCAGACGTCCTTCCAGGACGGCTTCCATCCACACCATAGAGCACCGTCTTCTCCTCGACAAACTTCAAGCGGAAAATATTCCGGCTGGCCGGCTGCAGGTCCTCCTACGCTATACGCTCCGAGCTTGCCCTCTTGTATCGCTTTCATCGTTTCCCCCTTGCCGGCGGGCACTTATGCCGCGGCCGCTTCTTTCGCCGGCGCTCCGACTCCTTCATCTTCTCGAGCTCGACTTCCAGCATGTACTTCTGCTTTCCAACAATGCACAGCTTATTTGACAGGTCGACGCTCTCGCGATCGCGGTCCGCGGCCAGCTGCTCAGACTCTCGAGCTCGACCTTCCCACATCGTGCACTCGCCCTTCTTCACGGTGTATTTCAGCAGCAGCTGCCCATAGGCATGCAGCAGGTGCGAGTGTGCCTTCACGACCGCTTCTTCTGGCGGTGGTGCGACGAACGGGCTCGGCGATGATGCGCACTCATTGATAATTTTATCAGACATATTCCCTCCGATTGTTTTAACTATTGGTAATTCGTATTGATGGTTATATCGATCATAGATTTTCTGCGCAATTATTTTAGGCAGATCCAAATCTCTAGAAAAAATAAAATCCATAGGATTTTCAGCCATGCTTACGCCCTCCCCATTTTCTGCAGCCACTTGATCGCATCGCGTGATCCTGTTCACGACGCTGCCGGCGATGCGCTCGCCGCATGAACAGCAGCCCCGGCGCCGTTACCACGAACAGCAGCAGCGACAGCACGCACGCAATAAATTCAAAGGCCACGGCCACGGCGCTCACTACCTGATCGAGTGCTGCCATGACTGCAGGATCCGGACGCCGGCGCCGCTTTTTCATTTGGATCTCCTGGCACACGTCAGCCGGTTGTGACCGATGCCACCGCAGCGGCCACATAACACTCTGCCGATCGCTTTCTTGCTGACGATCCTGCCCGCGACGTTTATCATCATGCCCTTCGGTGGGAGATCGCTGCGCAAGATCCGCCAGTTACCCCATCGCGTCGCTTTTAGATTCCCGAGCAAAATCGCTTTATTGACATTGTGCGACATGCCCGGTCGATGCTTCATTCCCAACGCCGCGGCCGCTTGTCCTGGTGTGAGCCATTCATCCTTCCAGCTAGCTCTCGCTTTAGTGACGACTTTGCGCGCACCTTCCCAGAATTCAAAGTCATAGCACGGGGGGAGATATCTATTTCCCCGCGGGTGCAGCATTCCGACTCGCTCAGTTTTAAAATAGATCCAGTGCATCGGGTCTAAGATCCACAGCAGCAGCGTTCGCCGATCAATCACTCGCGTGATGTCATTGGTCGGAAGCCGGCGATGCGGCATGAGTCCGACATCCATTAGCTGGTGGATCGATTTACCATCTGTCCCGAGCCCCCAGGCGATCTGCTCGGCCGTCATAATCTTCGGAGACTTAGATGGCACGGTCAGGCGCATTTCTCGATTGATGTGAAGATGCACGGCCGTCTCCGCCCTGCCCAGATATATAGCGATCTCTCTCTCGGTGATGCGCCCATAATTCTCTCGCACGTATTGGTGCTCTTGCTCTGTCCAGCGCCGCGGCCTCTGCTTCTTTTGCTTCTCAATCTGCAGCGGGATTTTAGCGCAGCTACCCCGCACGCCGGTCTCTACCTCGGCTAATGCTGCAGCCCTTTCTACCTCATCGATCTCATTCATCATTGACCAATTTTTTAAGCAGCTGCACTGCCGGGCAGGATCCGCAGATATTCTGCATGTCTTTCAATGGGCATTTGCTGCACGTCTTATCTGCCGCATGCACCACCATCGACCACGCCGGCTCGGACGTTTTACGCAGCTTTCCCTCGTACTGATTGCAGCTGCTGCACGTCTTCGCTGCTGCAGCGCGGACCGCTTTCACGTTCGTCGATTTCTTTTCGGAGTCTAATGCCCCCGAGAGTTTTACCGCCGGGCGCTTCATCGTCTTTTCACCTGCATCAATCGTCGCCAGCTTTTCCGCAGCCAAGACTATCGTCTTGATCTTCACGTTGGGATTTTGTGACAGGCGCCGGGCGAGTTTTATCGATTGTTTTTTCGGTACGCTCATCAGCGCCTTAGCCGCTTTATTATCTGCCGGCAGCTTTCCATCAACTATTAGCTGCTGGATCTCCTCGGGCAGATCCGCCAATACTTTGCGATTATTTATTCTCGATTCATAAACACCGGTGCGCCTCGATATATCTCGGACACTGAGACCTTCATTTTGCAGCGCTCTATAATGCAGCCCTTCACTCACCGGGTCGACATCGTAGCGGATTTTATTCGTGACAATCATCGAGAGCTGCTGCTGCGCTTTAGATTGGGTGACGACTGTACACTGCAGCGGTGGGCATTTATCCCCGAGGATCCTAGCAGCTGCTAGTCGCATATTGCCGTCGACCACGTGGTACTTGTGGCCATGCTTTGCGCCAGCCTTCACGATAATGATCGGGTGCATCACGCCGCCAACAGCTGCGATCGAGCTGGCCATTTCTTTAACTTGGTCGACGGGATAAAACCGCCGCATATTCTCCGGATGCGTCAACAGATTTTTCGGCTTTAGCATCAATGTCTTTTTCATTGCAAGCACTCCTGACTTTGATTTTTCAAACGGATTTTTATCTCATTAATTGAAAGAGAAAAAGGGGACCTTTGTTTTTGTGCACTTCCCCTTCTTATCTCGCTTCACACATTTCTCGAGCGGCGCGCATGGTGCGACGCCCGCCTTGCACATCGTGAACATACAGCCGCTGCTGCCAGCAACAACGGCCGCCAATACAAACGCGATCAGAAACGTGGTGCTATTTTTTGTTTCCATCTTCCTCGATCCTCCAGCTCTTAATTGAGTGCGTCATGTGATACTCAGCGACTGCTCCATTTTCGAGTGTTAAGATTAAAGCTCCAGAAGCCGATCCCTGCGCATCCATAAATTGACAGCCACAGGCTGCGTATTCAGTCTCCTTCCCGTCTAAAAATCGCACTGTGACCTTCATCGTGATCGCCCTCCTATCGCTGCCAGCTCTTTCCGGATCCGCTTGACCTCGATGCCCTGCTTTGACAGCTCCTTCCGGATCTGTGAGTTTGTCCTGCCGGCGGTGCGCAGCTTTAGGATCTGCGGCCGCAGCAGGAATTCGTCTAATGATAGATTGCTTTTGCTTGAACTCATAAATCCTTTTCTCCTCGTGACCTGGCTCATCAGTGCAACACGGTCAGCTGCTGCAGACGTCGGCTGTGATCGCCGACGTTTCGCCGTTACTTCTTGGCGGCTTTAGATCCTCCGGCCGGCGCGGTTTTTTTTGGCGCGGGTTTCTTCTCACCAGGCTGCGGTGCGCTCTTGATATAGATCGCGTTACCGCGGACCGCTTTAAACTTCTCGCCCTCGCCTTTTGATTTCATCACGCGCTCGAGCTCTGCGAAATCTGCCGAGCTCACCATCACGCTATCGAATTCCTCACCCTGCTGCGGCTCATTAGTCGCGACGATCTTTCTTTCCTGCAGTCGTTTCTCTGGCATGCGTCCTCCTAGGTTTTTTGATCTGGCTCTAATTGTATGAAGACGCCGCCGGTCGCGTTGTACTGCTTGCGCGCCGACACCGCCACGATAAATTTATCATCTTCGACGACGCCAGCTTGCTGCAGCATGTCGCCGATCCCCTTCACTAAGTTATCAACGTCGGGCACACTGGTGTGCGGGTGCACTCCGGTGCGCTGGGCCTTCCGCCATTTAGACGGATAAGGAAACTCGAAGACGGCGTGCAGCTTCACCGCGATGTTGATCGGCTTCTTCGGTACGTGCAGCTTCGCTTCGTCATGTACGGCTTTATGGAATGGCGTCCACAACGTGATGAAGCCGCCGCCGTATCTCCGCGGCCGCGGTCTCGGCCATGGTCTCGGCCGGATCCCGTCAAGCAATATCGACCAGGGTCTACGCACTGCCGGCCGCCGGTGCTTCGCCACCTTCGAGCGGATCTTTCCCGGGGTTAAGGGATCGCCGCTTTGCTTCGATGTGATAAATTCCTTTAGCTTTATCCATCGCAACATCGAGGTATGCGTCCTTCGGCACGGCTCTGATTTCCGCGACATTCACGTCGGTCTCGCCGCCGCGCTTCTTGACGAAATACCACAGCATCATCGTGCGGCCGCGCATTTCCTGCTTAATGGCTTCCGTCAATTTCTGCTGCCCCACGAGCATCTGCTGCAGCGCCATGATGCAGATATCTTTCGTCAGGTGCGGCTCGTTGATCCCGACGACGACACCGCAACCATCGCACGGTTTTCGATCGCCTTTGAATAGTAACGATTTCTTTTTCGGTTCATTCATGCGAAGCTAACCTCCCCTTGATTTTCCATATCATGCTGCGCGTCTGCAGCGGCTCGCGCTTTGTCGCGGTGCATCTTCGCCACATTGTCAGCCAATTCCATAAAACAACAATTGTCCAGCGTGTAGTCGAGATCCGCCTTCTCGCGATCGATCGACGGCTTGGTCATC
>JAJDDG010000172.1 GCA_029260435.1 Phycisphaerales bacterium
AATGACATTGGCTCCTCCCACAGGTCATAGTCCCGGGCGTGCCCCCCCGCGACGAGCCCCAGGAGGAGTGTGTCGGCAAGCTCTAGGTCTAGATCAGCCAACTCATACGTCCTTGACGATTTCTTCGTAGACCTTCCATACGTGTTCGTGGATCGACCGCACCGAAGCCATGATCTCGGCGTATCGGGTTTCATCCATGGGGTTGTGTTCTTGTGCATCGGGCAGCACGCAGAACATCCCGTCTAACCAACAACCAACCACAGCGGCTAGGGCTCCAACAGTTCTTTGGGCGATCCCTTGGGGGTTCTTGGGGTCATTAGGCATTGTTAGCTCCTTGTGTCGGCGAGGGTGAAGTCGAGGGAGTCGGGGGGCGGCTCAGGCATTGGGAATGCCCATCACGTACCGTGCCTGCGTGATCGCATCGTCGAGCGCATTGTGATACGTGCCTTCCCGATTGGGCATGTCTTTGCTCTTGGGTGAGAGGCCAGCGAGCTTCGAGGCGGTCCGAATGTCCATGGGGATGTACTTCCCCCAAGGGTGCGGCGTGGCGATAGCGCGGTAGGCCGACGCCAGCCAACCTTCGTCACTGCCCATGTGGCTCCAGGCGCTCCGCGCGCCGGCCGCGAACGCCGTGAAGTCGTGCAGGGCTGCGAACAAGGTGACTTGCTCGGGGTCGTGCAGGGCCCGCCGTGCCTCCGCTCGGTCCTCGTGCATCCACCACTCGATGGTGCTGGCGTCCACGGACAGCCCCCTCGCGAAGCAACTCGCCTGGGTGATGTTCCGGTAGAACGTCTCGCCCAGCGTGCCAGTGGTGATGTCGAAGTGGACGGCGCCGATGGAGAGGATCACTGGGTCGTTGCCAGTGCCGAGGGTTTCTAAATCAAACATCAGATCGGGTAGCGTGGTCATTAGATGTGGCTCCAGCCTTTTCCATTTTGGATACGGCCAATTGTATGGCGCTCAACTCCGTACTCGGCTGCGATGTCGCCTTGTTTCCGTTTCAACCGTCGGATCCGTCGAACGTCGGCGTTGGTTAGTTTTGCACGGCCATTCGCTGTACCTCGATGATTCCCGCCTCGCCCCTTCTTCTCTCGGTCACGAACATTATCGGTGTTCGTACCCAAGAATAGGTGCTTTGGGTTGATGCAGTTTCGTACATCGCATTTGTGGAGGACTTGTAGCCCATTGGGAATTGGGCCGTAGTTCAAGTGCCAAAATAATCTATGCACGAGCCAACGTTGGCCGCCGTCACGACCAGTTCTCCAGCGAAGCGTTCCATAGCCGCAACTGTTCGGTGCTCTTGACCAAAGAATGCAACCATTAGGGCCGGGTGCAATCGAAGACTCGATCCGCTCGCGCAACGTTCGCGCCATGTTACTTCCCTTCCTGTTCGTCTTCGGTGCCTGCCTTCGCCAATCTCTTCCAAGGCATCATCGACCCAAGCTGAACGCCTATGAATTGAAGATCCGCGGGCGCGTCTTGGTAGGCATGGCGCATCATGAACATCGTATCTCCTCCCCGTGCGTAGGCATCGGATAGGCTCTCTGGGAACCCAAGTTCTAGTAACTCAGGTATATCATAGTTCTGGCCGTTTTGGAACCACAGGGGCACAGTCGGGAACACTTGCACCATCGCCGACACGATGTCCCGCAGATCCCCCCGCTCCCAATACTGCTCCCCGCCCTCCCGTAGCACCATAATGCTGAGATAGCTCTCGTCCCACCGCGCCAGCCCGATCTGCCGCACATGCGGCCCGGCGGCCTCGATGTCAATGGCTACGCCCTCGGGGCTGGTGACGGGCAGGCCCAGCACGAACGCGATGATCGCGGCTTTGGTGGGATGGAGCATCGTCTGCGGGAGTGGGGCTGTGCCGGGCTCCTCGGGCAGCGGGGGCCGTGCCTCTGGCGATGCTTCGCATCGGAGCCGGAGGTCCCGCAGGGCACGGACGGAGAATTGTCTGTGCCCCCACTTTCCTCTAACGATGAAAGCTGGATGGGCGAGGGGGAGCACCTCAACCATCGGCGGTCTCTTTTTGCACTGCACCGTCAACAGCTTCCCGCAAGTTCGGGCCTTCGCCCTCACAGTGACCGAATGGGATTTGGTCAGTAGCGAACACGGGCGGTTCCACGCCCGGTGCGATGATCTTCACCCAAGGCCCGACGTAGTAGACGACGGTTCCGCCATCGCGGAATAGAGTGTCGAGCCAGTCGAGTCGAGTCGTGTCAGACATCCGGGTGCTCCCGGTCCGCCAGCGCCCGACACCGTACCCACAACATCATCCCCCAGCCGGCGAGGTCGAGGGCTTCCTCGGCAAGCTCGCCGAGGAGTTCGCCTGGGGGTCGCTCGAAACTCTCGTCCCCATACTCCTCGAATCCACGCTGTAGTTTCTCGCGGAGCGCCTCCTCGAACTTGGGCCATTCGGTGTGCCAGCGGGGGGCAGACGGGTTGCTCGATGCCTCCATTTCTTTTGTGATCTGGACGACTTGCTCTGCGACGACACTATGCGGCTCACAGTAGATGAAGGGCAATGCGCGACGCAGCACACAGCCATTTATCATGCACTTGCGCCCCGCTTTCAAGTAGTCGTGTTGGTCGCAGAACTGCGAGGTGTTGTTGCGCAGGTTGGCGCAAGGGGCTTGCCGGCAGCGTTGGTTGGCCGGAACATTCAACCCTTTACCTATTGCCGGTGGCACGTTCGACTCACCATATTGGATACAGAGTGAGCAGACGTAGTTGGTAGCGTGGGCGATTCGGTTGTCGCATTTGGGCATTGCACATATGCGGTAGGAAGCGCCACTCACCCCCCCACCTCCCGCCGCCAACCACACGTCGTGCATTTGTCGGGCGAGGCCACGTACCGCTTGCACCGGGGGCAGTGAAGTTTGAAGGCGCCGGGGGCGTACGCCTGCATGGCGTGTTCGAGGGTGTCGAGGCGGGCCTCGATGCGGAGGAAACGGTCGTTGAGTTCGACGGTGCTGGGTTCATCCATTCGGGAGTGTCCTTTCAGGTAGCGTTCGTTCATAGACCGCACCTGCGGTGCGGAGCCCGGCCCAGGGGCCGATGAGGAATTTGGCGATTGGGGTGCCGACGGCGAGCACGGGCACGGCGGCCGGCCCCGTGGTGAGGGCTTGGGCTGGCGCCCCCCAGTGCCGGGCGTAGCATTCGGCGATGGCGGCCTGCGGCGCCTCGTCGCTCTTGCCGACCCGAATCCAGCACCGGGTGGCATTATCGAAAACCACCCTCTCCACTGGCCAGCCGGCGGCGGCGAGCTGGGCGCGCAGTTCCCTCCCAGCCGGTGCCGCTGGGTGAAACGGGATCCCGGTGTTCGCCTCCACTTGGCCTGGGCCTTGGCCGATGGCGAGGAGGGCGGGCTGCGCCACTGGGGTCGGTGCTGCGTAGCCTCGGCCCTGGGAGGCGAAGGGGCACGAGTCGCAGGCGGCGGGCTTCGGTTTCACTGGGTGTCCTGTTGGTTGGGTGGGCCGCTGGCCCCAACGCACCTCCCGAGAAGGGATCCAGCGGGGTAGCTGGGTGGTCGGTGCGCTGGGGCGACGAACGAACCCGACGACTTGCCGGGGCCGCCCGCCCGCTCAGTGCCCCAGAACTAGTCGGATGGTTTCGGTGGATTCCATCCGTCCGGTCCCTCCTTGAGAGGCACTGTGGCGGTGTGGCCATGGCCTATGGCAGCTACGCTGCGGAGCCGGAGCCCGTGTCCGGGACAGCCTCGACGACTGCGGCCGGGCGCCGGCGGTGCGTCGTGCTCTCCCCCAGACCCACGGTGCGCTTGGCCGGCACGGTGCCGACGACGATGTTGCGACGTTGGATCTTGGCGAGCACGTACGTGCCCTCGGCCACACCGTCACTGGTCAACCACTCCAAGGCTTCTTTGCGAGTCGCGAAGTCTTCGAGGACTTCGCTTTCGCCGTGGTTGAGAATCAGGAAATCGTTTTCATTCATTGTCATTCTCCCTTGGGGCTGTCGCCTGTGGCAACGTGAACTCGCCCCAAATGTCGTTGTCGTTGATGCACACGTACGGGTGCCCAACACGTTCGTTGTAGTATTCCCGGATGAAACGCTCTGACTTTTCGTCGGACTCCTCGATGTGCCAACCATGCCCGCCGTACTTGGCGAACTGCACCTCTCGGCCTACGAGGTCCACGGGTCGCCATGGACTCCAGCCAGGCTTGCCCGGGTCGGGAGTGCCGACTGCGGGGCCGGCCGCGAACACCCGACCCACAGCAACCTCGCGGTTCGTGTTGTCAGGGGCCACGAGGATGTCGGAGACATCCGGCGGCGGGTAGCGGAGCATGATGCACCGCCTCGCCCATGGCGTGATGGTGAACAGGTTCGTTGGAAGGACCCGGCGGAACCCGCGCTCGCGCTCGGCCCGGCCAAGGGCGGCGTTCATGTAGAACTCTGCCCAAGGCCGGGTGAGTCGCGCTGCGGTGCCCTCGGGCATCTCGAACGCCTCGACCATCGGTTGGTCAAGGGGAGGTTCGAGAGCCGGGAGCTGGGAAGGGGTCTCCTCCCCGGGCGCGATGGCATCGGTGGTCACTGCGACCCCCTACGCCCGGAACACGTTGGAAATGCGAAGGCCCGTGGCCTCCTTGGGCTCACGGCCCTCGGCCTCGGCCTTGGCCTTCTCCTTCTTGGTGGTGAAGTGCTCGTGGATCACGTCCACGATCACGGGGAGGCCCTCGTCGCCGAGCTGGGCGGCGATGGACTGGCCAGTCACCAAGCCGAGCTGCTGTTGGAACCGGGGCCATGAACTGCCGGACTGGCTGCCGGTGCCCGTGTTGTGATCCCCGAACGCCTGGAACCGGGCGAACTGCTTGCCTTCGCCCTCCGTGAAGAAGGTCACCAGTCCGTCCATGTAGTGATACGGACCGTTCTTGGTGTTCATGGTGGCCGGCTTGAGTTCGACGAGTCGGGCGTTGAACTCGGCGCCATATCGGCCGGGGGGTGCCGTCAGGAACTCGCGCTCCTCGGCGGCGTCCGGCGCGGACTCGGGGATCAGGTCTTCGTTGAGGGTGGGGTCAGTTGACATAGGTACGTTGTCCTTTGGTTGGTTGGTTGTGTGTTGGTGTGGGTTAGCTTTGCGCGGCCGGGGGCTTTCCTCGGCCTAGCAATAGCCAGTTAGCGTCGCACTCCGTGGCCAAGGCGAGTCGGATGAGTCCCTCCGCGTTGGGTAGGGACTCCCCCGTCGCCCACTTGGCACACGTGTAGCTGTGGCAGCCAATGAGCCGGCTGGTCGGCCCGGGGCCGCCGAGGCGCTCGATGAGCAGGGCGGCACGGCGCGGCAGCGCAGCAGCGGTGGCCTCCGCCTTCACGTCGAATCGGGACAGGGTGTCGTTGGGGTTGGTGGAGGGCACAGGTGGAGGTCTCACTTAGCAGGAGTGGGTGCGGGTGCGTTGGGTGCGTTGGCCGACGGCGGCTTCGCCGCGGGCGCGGGCGCAGGGGATTGAGTCCCGGGGAAGCCCCAGCACTCCGCCAACTTAGCGTAGCTCGGGTCTTCGATCGTGGGCGGGAGCGGGCGCCAGCGGCCGGCGGGGGAGCCGATGGAGTCACCGCAGGACACATAGGAGTTCGGCGACACGGTGTGTGCGAGGTGCTTGGCCACGCGGGTGCTGCCGGCCTGCCCCGGCGTCACCACAGTCTCCTCCTTGGACTCCAAGTACAGCACCGTGCTGGGGATCCGCCCAATTTCGTTCTTGAACGCCCCTTGGAGCCCCGGCCTGAACCCGACCACTCCGCCTGCCTCGTTGGTGATTTCCTGGAGGTGACAGGCCACGCCCACATTGTACCGGCGGCGGGTGGGGTCTTGGGGAAACGGGCTCGTGGTGCGGCACAGCCGGCGCATCATGTCGTCGCCGCGCTCCTTGACCTTGCGCCAGTACTCGAAGCCGTCCGAGCCCTTGGGGGTGGCGAGCTGCATGAGCTGGAATAGATACCCAAAGGAATCTACGATGATGCTGGCGACATCCAGCTCTCGGTTGTGGATCGCGGGGAGCACGGTGTCGTGGAATGTGCGCCAAGCCCCGGGGTCATCGGGCTCCAAGGGGATGAGCTGAATGTCCCGGCCGGCGGCGAGTGCCGCGTCGAGGGCACCGCGGTTCGGGTCGGTTTGGATGACGAGCTGGGGCGCCGGGAGGGAGAGCAGCATCGTGCTCTTGCCGGATTTCTCGAACCCGAGGGCGAGCACGGACACCTTCGGGTCGTCCGCCCCGGCGGTGGGCCGTTGGATGAGGGAGTCCAGGGACACCTTGGGGGTGGCGCCGGGCGCGGCGGGTAGGCCGGGGGTGGTGGGTGCGGTGGTCATACTCTCTCCTGCGGGCACGCATATACCAGCCCGTATTGCCCAGCAACCGCCCAGTAGTCAGTCGGCAGTCCCGGGACGGGGACAATCGACAGACGAGGCAGCGAGTTGGGGATTGATAGTAGTTCGTAAGCAGCGTGGGTGTCGTTCACGCTGACGATTAATGTGGTTGGGTTGACGCCGATAAATGAGTCAGCGTAGTAGGTTATGGCGCCTTCAAGGCCCGTACGGCAAAACCCTATGTACGGGTTGATTTGGAGCACTTTGGACCGCCATCCGGGGCCTGTAGGTACCGACACGTCTAATCCTTTCTCGGAATAAGTGTGCTCTTGGGGGTGCGGGCGTCGAACTCGGCGAGGGTCATGCGGGCGGCTTCGCGTTGGCGGCGATGGAGTTGGTGTCGGTCGAAGGAAGTTTGTACAGCTTTGCGAGGGTCAGTGTCCTCCGCGTGGATTCGGTCCCACTGTGCGTCGAACTCATGATCGTGCCGTGGGGTTTGTCGGCCAGCCGTACGGCGGTAGTTGTACTGTCTGTTGTGCGCCATCCCTCATCTCCTCCTCTTCGGCACATAACGCCTAAGCGCCCCGGGACCAATCTCATGCCCCCCGTGGCACCAAGTAAAGCAATCGCATTCCCTATTGAACGCCCAGCATTGCTCGGTGGCCTTGCCGGACATCGGGAACAGGTGGTGGGCGGCCACCATGGGGTCGGCGCCCCCGGCCACCAGTTCCCTCCAGTTGGCGGAGGCCGCCGCGATCTCGTCCATGGTGCGGACGGTGCCAGCTTCCCACAGCGCAAGCTCGGCCTCGGTCATGGACACCACGTCGGGTTGGAACCGGGGCAGCTCGGATTTCTTGCCGCGGTCCTTCACGGCGTACTCGAACATCACGCCGTCGAATCGGTCCGCTGGGCAGTGCCGGTGCATGACGAGGTTCTCGGCGTGGGCCTGCGGGCCGACGCGGTTGTTGCGCATAGACATCCCCAAAAACCGTGCTGATGCCGTCTTGTACTCGGGGCACACCACGAGCCCGGCGCCGGTGCGGGCCACCGCGTCGGGTTTGACGATCACCTCGTAGCGGTCGTCCGGGCCGATGGGCGTGGTGAACTCCCTCTCCACCAACGGCACCCCATTGCCATCGCCTAGCATTCGCCAATCGTCCGGGCCGCGGGACGCCACATACTCGTGGAACATGGACACCAGCAGGTCCATGGAGGTGGTGGACGCTTCGGCGGACTCCCACTCCCCGGCACGGGTGGAGGCTTGGGCCTGTGCGTACTCCACTGCGGCCTCGGCACTGTACTCCCCCGTGTCCACGCCGTCCCGCCAGCCGCTCCAGCGGAACCCGAACATCAGGTCATGCCAGATGCTGCCCATGAGGAGCGGGGTGGCTGTGGCGCCCACGGTGGCGAGGCCATGGGTGTCTTGGTGCTCGGGGTGCGGCGCCAGATACCCCATGAACCACTTGAACGGGCAGGAGTACCACTCTTTGAGGAAGCTGGGGGACGCTCGGCGCCCGTCGAGGTGAACGTCGGAGCCGAGGGAGTATTCGTTGACGGTAGGGGAGATGGAAGACATGGCGTGTTGCCTTTGCCGTTGTGTGTGCGCCGAGGGGGAGAGGTTCCAAACAGCCGCCCTTGGGCGAAGCGAACCCTCGGGGACTCCTCTCGACCCCTCGGCACAGGGGGGAGACTACGGGGTGTCGCCTTCTTTTGCAATAGTTTTCTTGCGTGTGCGTACGATTTTTTTCCACTCAGCACCCACCTGCGCCCTATCGGAGAGCTGCACTGGCAGGTGCCCTGGGCGGGTGAGGGTGGCACCAGCGTTGGTGGTCGTAGACACCGTGTACGTGGCGGGGTCGTCGGTGTGGGCGAGGGTGTCCCCGACGCGCAGCCCAGCCCAGGAGCCTTGGGGCTTAGGCGCTGGGACGTAGGGTGCGGGCACCGGGGCGGTGAGGGCGGTGAGGATACGTTCGATGGTGGTGGTGTCGTGGTCAGCCATCGAGACCAACTCCAGTTGAGCAACAGTCGCTCTTGTCGATTGGTTGCACGATGACCGCCTTCCATGTGTGGCGGATCGTGATGAATCGGACGGTGGACTGGCCACACTGGCAGGGGAGCCGTGTGATCTCCCCGTTGGGTTGCGTGATGATGTCGCGGAGGGTTTGGTAGATTTGCTTGGGGGTTCGCATGGTACCAGCTACTCCTCTCGGTCCGGGAACCGGACGGTGCGGGGGGCGGTACCGCAATCGCGCAGCTCTGGGTTCATCGTGGAGCGGGTGGTGCAGGTCTCGGCGTGGAGGCCGATGTTGAACTGCAAGGAATCCTCACAGACCATGACGTAGTTCGGTGCGTGTGCCTTGTGGCAGCGTTCGCAATGGGGGACGAGAGTTCCAGCGACGGGAGAATCGCAGTACATCGTAAACACGTCCTTGCGGTCACAGAGCAGGCAGCCTAGCGCCGGGTCGGGGATGGCTGGCTCAGACTCCTCGACGCCTTCCAACAGGCCCAGCACCCTGTCCAGTTTCTCCTCGATATCGAGCTGGCCTTGGCGGATGGCTGCGCCCACAGCCCAAACGACTGCGCGAGTAGTGATGGCATTGGAGCCTGTGTGTTGGCCTGTTTTAAACAAGCCCTGTGCCCTATTTCGCATCTCATCCGGCGTCATCCCTCGTCTCCTTTCTCGGCGTCGTCGCAGGGCAGCCAACTTGCATTGACGTATGTGACTAGTATGACCACGGATAGCCCCAGAAATACAGCCACGCCGTACCGTTCGTCTAGTACGGCGTGGCCTGTTAGGGCAGCTAGAAGTGACGGCGCCCAAAGACCCCAGCCAGCACCGGAATCATTCAGCCTCCTGCGCCCTTGGCACTTACTCGGGGGTTCAGTCATCGTCGGCCTCCAGTGTGCGGGCGGTGGTGAGGGCATCGTGTCCCGCTTGTGACAGGACTGCGATTTCTGGCGGTACGCCTGCCGTACAGTTCCCCCGGTAGCTGGCTTCCGTTTGGATTTTCATAGCCTCTTCGTGGGTGTACCGACCGGCGTTGTCTACATGGACGGTGTAGCCGCTACTATTCGGTCGCCACCAAGCTTCATGTTCGTTACTCCACACGAGCCACGGTGCTTCCACCAGCGCCCGGTGGCTGTCGCGTAGAGCGTCGAGGCGTTCTTCGACGGCATGGAGCTTGTCGTGGGTTCGTTCGTAGTCGTCCCTGAGCGCACTGTACGGATCACTCATCCCTCTCCCCCTCCTGCTCCTTCAGCAATTCGGCGCCGCGTTCGCCGATGGGACGGGACAGATGCACTCTTGGGCCAATGTTTGTGCGGCCGATAGCGAATGCCTGTTCAACAATCTTTTCCCGCAACTCAGCAATCTCAGCATCGCGCTCCCGCACCTTCCGCTCCTGGCGAGCAAGAACGAACTCCAACTCCTCTATTCTTCGATAGGGGGCGCCTAGGGTCTCTTGTAGCTGCTTCATTGCGTCAGGCATTTTCTACCTCCTTCACGAGTTCGGCGCCGCGAGTCCCAACCTCAGCCCAACCCATGCCTGTTAGGTCAGGGTTTGCCTCAACCGTTAGGTTGGTCACCTCTTGCCGAAGCTCTTCGATTTCAAGGATCAATTCCTTCTCGCGATTGATCAAGGGCTCGACTTCTTCCCATAGCACGAACCCGCCATCGTCACTTTCTGCCCACGGGTGCGACCCGAAGAAGCGAATACGCATCATCCTTGGTTCTCCTTTTCTGCCGTAGACACGAGTTCTTTGCCGCGGGAGCCGATGGGTCGCCAGACACTCCCCAACCATACTCCGGTTTCTGTGTGAGAAGCGTCACCGTGATGGGTAGGTATGTACATGCCGGTGGTTTCGTTCTTGGTGATGCTCTCCCGCAACTCCCCAATCTCCGCCTCCAACTCCCGCACCCTCCGCTCCTGGTGGGCGAGGGCGGCGCGGGCAGACTGCAACTCGTCGTACTGGCCGACGTATTCGCCGATCAACTCGTTCGCTGCATCGAGAGCACTTTCGATGTCTTCTAGATTCTCGACTTCTGCTTTGCCGCACTCATACCCTTTTAGGAGGGCTTCATCGTACAAGCGCGCTAGTGCATCCTCACCGTGAGTATCGGTCATGCCGTACCACGGATTCTGCTTCGCGAGGTCGTCGGGGAGGTCAGTCATTGGAGTCACCCTCCCGTTCGAGTGCAAGAACCTCTGGGATGTACTGCCACAATTCTGGTTGCGCCACGTAGGCACCCGCACCGCAAGCGATGCATCTCCAAATCGTACGGTCCTCTGCAACAGAGTTCATCGCGCCGTGCTTTTTGCAGGCCACTCTCCAGCTTGGGTGCCGGTACACGTGGCCTTCGGATACGCTGTGCGTCCCACGCGCTCCGGTTGAGGCGTTCCAATTCGGCATTGTTGCTAAGTCTGCGATCATCACCCGTCACCCTCCCTCTTGAGTTCGTCGGCGCGGTCGCGGAGCCAAGCAATGACAAGGCTCGTCGCTTTCGTTTCCTGTTTCGTGGCCTTGGCGGCAGCATCTAGGGCGTCCGCCGCCTCCCGCAGCGCCTCCACCGCGCCTTGGCGTTTGCCGTGGGCGAATGCGAAAGCAAGTGCAGCGCGAACGATGCGCCTGTTGAACTTGCCTGTTGGGTAGCGTTCATCGAGGTAGCGTTGCAGCTCCTCCGGCAACGCCGCTTCGGGCTCGGTGGGGGTGGGATCAGGGGGTGTCATTGGTGGGCTCCTTGCGAGTGGTGTTAGTAACCACGCTTGGCCTGTTCGGTGTGAACACAGTCGAGGTAGCCGCCGATGTCATAGCGACCGTAGTGATGCTGGGCTTGACACTTTGCTAGGTCGATTTGGTCCTTCAAGTAAGCGTCCTTTGAACTCTCCCAGCACCCCACCACCAACGCGCACGCCAGGAAGGCAATCGCTCGCAACATCAAAGCCCCTCCGGGTTGTTAACCGTACAATCTGCGATCCAGCTTTCGACTTGCACGTTCCCGTCGACGATCTTGTCAGGACCCCTGCGGTACTCGGCGTGCCAAAAGATCGTTCTACCGGGCAACCATTTCGAGCACTCGTGTTCGTGGGCAGCGTCGTGCGAGTGGTATTCTCGGGCATACGTAGGCCCGCTCATGTCGCACGCTAGCCCCAAGCACGCCAGGGTGAGGAGCAGGGGGAGCAACAATCGGTTCACGGCCTTCGCTCCCTTGGCGCTTCGCTGGGAATGGCCGGTCTGTACTGAGACATTCCCAACGCTGGCCCGCCTGCCATCAGCACCATGCTGGCCACCAACAGCGCAACATGAGACCTAGCAAGGCGGCGCCTGTGCCAAGCGTGGCACTCGTCGTACAGTCCCCGTGAGGAGTAGTACCAGAATGTCAATAAGATGACGACGCCCGTCGCGGTACCCAAAACCCGCACGCCGTGCAGCAAGGACATGAACCACCCCGGGATCTCCGGCGGTGCTGGCAAGTTTGGTTGCCAGTCCAGCCATTGGGTGAACATATGCCCCGCCGGTCCGATGACGTACAAGATCAACGCTATGTACAGCGCAGCCAGCACCAAACACACGACTAGCGGGATCATGCTCGCCCCAGCTACGCATACCATCTTTTGGACTGTTTTCATTTTAGTTCTCCTCAGTAGTGAAGTTGGGGTTAGGCTGCGAAGGCCAAGAGCAGGGGGAGGCGGGGGAGGGTCATGCCGGGTCCACCTCCTCTCCGGGTGCAGGCTCGCGGCGAATATCGACTACGCCGAACGAGGCCGGTCCGAACCACCTGCTGCGCCCCTCTGCCCACATCAGCAGGTGCGACAGAAGCTCCTCGGTGGTCGGAAAGATCCGCTTGCCATCTACCACGTATCCGCCGTTCAGTTTCTCGACGGTGATCTTACTGTCCATCCCCCTCCTCCTTTCCCATCGCTGAGTCGATGGCAGCGCGTGCTGTCGGCTGATGCCCGTGCATCGTTGTTTCGTGCAATCGGTAGCCGCGTCCATGGATGGAGAGTCTGGCTATCCAGCCTCGATCTGGAAGGTGCGTTCGTGCGGCTTGCGCCTCCAACCAATCCAGCCGACGCACGTCAGCCTGGGCCGAGGTGAGGCGGCGCTCCGCGTTGTTCAGCCACGTTGTAGGTACGCACCCCATAGAGCCACGGTCGAGCAGTACCTCATCTCCCGGCGCGATCGAGCGCAGAGCCATCGCGATTGAATGTTCCTTATCTGCCTCCACCGCCTCGGCCCGCTCGGTTGCAGTGGCGAGTTGGGAGCGGAGAGTGGCGTTCTCATCGACTAGCTGCTGTGCGGCTAGTTCCGCACTTACTGGTGTCCCATAGCAACCCAACGTCGCCTCAATAGCCGTGAGTGTTACGCTCCACGCTTCGTTGACCGCTGAGAGCCGGCGCAGCTCATCTGCCGCCTCCTTCACCCCACGGGCGAGCTTGACGGGGAGGCAAGGCCGCAAGGTTTCACCGCCGTTGCATCTGCCGGTCCATTGGTGCTGGGCGTGATCTCGCAGCACCTCCTCCGCCAGCGCTCGGAGTTCGTCGGGGGTGGGGGGAGTAGAGGGAGGGTTCGCAGGCATATCAATTGACTCCTGTCGGTCCGTCTTGCAAGCAAGACACTCACCTTTCAATCGGTTGTGTTGGTGGTGGCATCCACGCCCTAGACCACGTTCAGCCATCCCCACGCACCTCCCCGATCTCGACACCGACGGCAGAGGCCCGGATTCGCATGAGTTCCGAAGAACATCGACGCTCGAACGCTTCGTACTCAGCGTCAGGAATCGTTTCGATTTCAGGCCGCTCCACAGCAAGCGCGTTGATCTGGTTGGGCGTTAGGTCGGTCATTCGCATACCCCGAGCGCCCTGAGCGCGGCTGCGGTGATGGCGTCGGAGAGGGTGGGGGCATGAACGACTACTCCTTGTTTGTGCCTGCCGTGGGCTATTCGACACCAATGAGTACCAACAGCAGAAGCACCAGCCGTCCAAAAGTACCCACGCTCCCGCATCGCCTCCACCACCTTCAAAACTGCACCATCTCGTGTTGACCAGCACGGAAGTTCGCGAACAATACGGTCAGCATATTCAGCGCGCTCGCTACCGACGAACCAGAACTTGACGCCACGGTCTACTGTCTCCATTGCTCCATAGCTCCACCCCATCACATGCCGTGCCACCAGCGCATCGCGCTCGCTGCCCGGGGGCGGGAGGGGGATCGGCGTGGGAGTGGTGTTAGGCATCGTGGGAGTCCTCTAGCTCGTCCATCACGAGAGCCTTTAGGTGCCTCAGGGCTTTGTCGAGATTCGAGAAGACGACGATATTTCCCCACGGCACGTAGCTTGAAGTGGTGTCGCCGCCTAGCACGAGTACATAACCGCCTTCAACGATTCGTATGCCAAAGGTTTTGACTTTCATTGGCCGCGCTGCTCCTTCAACCACGCGACGACGCTGGGGAGGTCGGGGAGAAACGCGCCTTCGCTTCCTATCAACACTCGGAAGTCTTCATGCTTGCGTGGTACGAAAACGTTCGCGTGTGTCTCCCGCATCAACTCCTCCAGCTCCGAGAGGGAGGGCACGGAACGCTGCTTCAACAGTTCGTTCTGCCTGCCGCACCACTCGGCTGCACCGGCCGTATCGTCTACGTTCCCGCATAGGCACTCAGCAATGCAGTAGTACGTGTCACGGAACTCGATGCAGTCGCACGGAGGCGGATCGTTCGGGTCGGTGGGGTTGGTTGTGTCGCTCATTCCCAATCTCCTGAAACCTGAACCAAGGCTGCCCTGATTCTTTTCAACGCCTCTTCAGTAGTCCACTGGGGTGGTTGATTCTCTGGCTCAATCATCGCTTGAGCCAAGATCAGCGCCCCATAAAGCGCCGGGGCCGCGGCGATCAAGTGGGCGTCTGGGTCACTTACCCTGAGCTGGTAGTTCTCTTCCCACCCATCTGACCCTTGTGAGCCTTCATCATGTAGTTTAATTACGGGGCGGGCGGCTTCACCTTGAAGTTCCCAAAACAACCCCGGCTTGTGCCAAAAGCTACTTGGATCAGATGAGTAGTGAGCCTGCCACTTCCACGGGCCAGGCGTGTGCTTCGCTTTGCTCATTCGGTGGTCCTTTCAGGGTGAAGCACCTTCTGTGCCTCGAAGAGGGCATGACGGATGGGCCTGCAGTCCTCACAGCCGGGCTCCCCCTCAAGCCACTCTTCGTAGGCTTCGGAGTAGACGTCCTCCGGCTCTTCGCCGGGGGGAAGAGCGTCCGGATCCTGCGGCACCATGGCTCCGTAGTCGTCGGGATCGTCAGGGTCACCGCCGCAGCCGCAAGCAAAGAAAGTGATCGCTTCCACCAGCGCTTCGAGGGCTTTCCGTTCTGCGCTCACAGTTCGCTCCTTACAGGGGTGGGGCTGTACTGGCATTCAGTCGCCCTCACTGCGCGTTCGTCCGCTAGTAGGAAGATCGTTTCAAATGGAGCTTCCGCGTCGTCGCGGATACATCGGCCGAGAACCTCTGGGCGGCGGTAGTTGAATGAGACCCGGACCGTCCTGCCGAGCAAAGCGCCCTGTCTCGGGAATTTCTCGATCCCGATGTTCTCGTGACAACCCATCAGTTCTTCCTTTCAGGCGTGGGGGAGGGCGGAGGCGTCACTGCCCCAGCCATAGCAGTATCGTCAGGACTAGCGGCAGGCCGACCATGGAGAGCCATGTCCAGCCAGCCTCGTTAGGCCATTGGTAGTAGGGTCGGCGGGTGCGGGGGTGGCGGTGGATGTGCATCACTTCGACATCCGGTCGTAGAGAACGACGTTGACCGTTGCCGCGAGGTTCATGCAGCGGACAGTGGGGACCATCACGCGGTCACGGCATCGGGAAAGGATGCGTTCGCCAAGCGTCGCATCTTCTGCACCGAACACGTAGAACGCTCGCTCCGGGTGGGTGTAGTCCGGTAGCGGCTTCGCATCGTCTACCAGATCGACCGCTACCGGCACGCAGTCGAAGGGGATCGCGTCGAAAACGTCATCGACCGTCAGAACAGGGAAGTGACGATGCCCGGCCATGGTGTCCGTAGCCTCTCGCTTGTAGCGGCGACCGCTGACAGCAACCAAGGCCGCGCCGTATACAGTTGCGGCACGAATGACTCCGCCGACATTCCCGTCGAACTTCGGGTGGTCTAGGGCGATAGCGGCGTATCCCCTCATCCCGTCCACCACCAAACAAACGCCGTCCAGCCGTAGGCGCACGCGAACACGAACGCGATCGGCAGGGCGACATCACGGCAGGCCAGGGCGAGGGCGCGGAGGGGGATCATGAGGTGGGCTCCTCAATTTCGACCCACCACCAGATTGGCGAACAACGGTCAAACTCGGCGACCCGCAGCGCAAGCTCCATTGAGCCGAACAAGACCGTCGGAACGGTGTCTTCCTTGATCGCCCCACGTATCGCAACCCTACTGATACAGACTCGGATGGAGGTTCCGCAGGGGAATTCATCGTAGTTTTGGTCGATGTACTTGTTGCACATCCAATAGTCGAGTCCGCCATGTGAGTTAGGCGAGGTGCTAGGGGAGTACCAATCACACGCTCCAAACACCTTTGTAGGCTCTCTTTCCAAGGGCGGCGTAATCACTTCGTACCTATCCATTTGCCGCTACCTCCGGCGCACCGCAGCGCAGGACGCTGAGCACGCGATATGTGGGATGAATCTCCTCGAACTGCTCACGCGCACGATCAGCGCAGCAGCCGAAGCTCGTCATTCGGCAGCCGATGGTCTGGCCGTGGCTATCGAACACGATTTCGTAGGCGTAGGGCACGCCGTCGGGGGGTAGGTGGGCGACGTGGGGTAGGATGTCGGCAGGGGCGGTCATGACGCATCTACTCCCGAAGTGAATCCACCAGGGCCCATGATGAACGATGGAGCCCGTCCGACTTCGATGGACCGAAGTGCTGTTGCGTAGTCACGCGCTTGATCGTTGGACGCCATCCAGGTCGCCAATGCCTCCGCTGAACCGAATACGGGAGATACAGGCGAACCTTCTGAAACCGTCTCCCAGAGCTGCCAGCCGTCACCTGTGGGCGGTTCGGTTGCCACAAATGCTTCTGCCCTGGCTTGGGATTCGAGGGTGCCGCCATCGCCCCCACAAACCGTGCAGACTCCCCAGTCCTCAGGGAGCCCAGCAGCCTTGATGATTGCCTTTGTAGCACTCCAACGCGCAACGGCGTCGTAGCCGAAAGGTGATGTTGTGTCTTTGCCTGTGAGCCCACGCGCCACGTCATGGAGGGCCGGGTCGGGCTGTAGGTCATCATGTACGATTGGCGTCGATTGGAAGTACGGATGCCAACGCCCACGCCCTGAGTCATCGGCTGCGATCAGAAGCATGTGCGCGATGTGTTCGAGTGCGGTTAGCGCTGGAGTCTGGCCGTAGAAGCAATCCGGGCATTTGTCCGCAGAGGGTCCAACGTACCCTTCCCACACTTTTTGCAACGGCCAGTCGAAGTCCATCGGAACACGTTTTACTTCTCGTCCCATAGTCAGGCTAACTCCTGTAGGTGGTCTAGGTGCTGCGTGATGGTGAGGGGGGCGGTCATCGCATTTCTCCTACGAAGTCAATCCAGCCCAGATCATCAAAGCGCCACAAGTAATCCATGCGGGGGCACCCAGGAGAGCCGTAGGGGCACGGACCGGTAAGGCACCAAGGGCAAGACTTCGCCCAGACGATTGTTCGGTAGGCGAGACGGTCCCGGTCGTCAGGGGGAGTGACGCTCATCGGTACATCCACCAGTGGTACGCCACATAGCCCCAGCCGAAAATGCCGTGAAGGAACGCCCATCCGATGTGGTTCCACATGGACATACTGAGCCAAATCGCAATAGCCGACCCGATCCCGATTCCAGTCGATGCGCCTACGTTGGATTCGCTCATCCCACCAAGCACCCCGCGCACAGATAGATCACGCCGTGCGCTGTCGCGTACTCGAAGGCCGTGCTGCCTGCCTCGATTTCCTTGTCGCACTCGAAGCAGTCGGTGTAGGGGAGGTGGCCGTTCCCATGGCACGGCTCGCACACCGTATCGACGTAGGGCGATTCAGCCGGGTAGGGGCGGCGCACTTCTACGTCGTAGCGGCCATCACCGTCGCAGCGATTACAGATGATCCGCTGGCAGGGCTCGGGCAACGGCGTGGTGGCCTTGCGCCAGCCGGTGAGGATGGAATGGAGGAGCGGCGCGGCCATCTACTTGCCCTCCAGGGCGTCGAGGGCAGCAAGCGCTTCACTCTTCGCGGGGCTCACGACGGAATCTCCACACGTTCGAAGAACTCCGACAGCAGATACCCACAGCCTGCCTCCTTGTGCTCGTGTCTGGGCTCGAATGACCCGATACACGCGCTGACATGGCGGATCGCCTTGGTCGAGTCGATACCCTCCTTGGCGACGAACTCCGTCCCTTTCGGAAGGCCACGGAAGAACCAGCGCGCAACGATCTCAGTCCATTCGTTCCCGCCCTTGAACTCCTCGGGGATCTTCTCCCACAGAGGTAAGAGGTGACCGACTACCCTTGCGGGGAAGGCTGCCTCTGCATCGGTGATATCGACGACTTCGATCGTCGGTCCTTCACTCTTCGCGGGGGCGGGAGGGGTAGTGTCGGTCGTGTCGCTCATCGCTCCCACCTCTCCGCTACTACCGTCTCGTCCGCGTTCGGCCAAGCCTCGATGTCGTTCACGGCGGTGGCATCCACCGAGGGATGGAGCCTGCGCCACTCGGCCGCCTGCGCCTCCAACGCATGTGCGATGGTGTCCATGGCCGCCGCGGGGTCTTGGCCGAGGAAATCGAGCAACACGGTGTCGACCCAGATACCGCGGCCAAAGGAGCCAGGGACACAATCGACCGGGCCTTCGATTCTGATTGTCAATGCGGGGACTTCGGTGCTCATGGCTGGTGTGCTCCATTCGGCTAGGCGCCTTGGCGCCCTTGGATGTGTGAACTATCGGCCAGTGGGTGGGGGGTGTCAAGGGAAATCGTGCGAATCGGTGAAAAAACTATCGGCAGTGTGGGTGCCAAGGGGGAGGGCCAAGGCCTGGGGGGTTGAATGTGTGCATGGCCCGGGTGCGGCGTGGCCACCGGGCTAGGCGTGCCGCCGCCAATGCCCCAGGGTAGGGGGAGAGCAACCCCTACCCTGGGGCGGGAGGCCCCGGGGGTCACGAGTCCCTGGGGCCGAGGCGCATAGCCCCGCTATCTCCCGTGGGTGTCGCGCTCGGCAGCGGCGCGTCGGGTGGTGTCAGTGGTGCGAACGCGTAGTGGGTGATTCGATGGCGCATCACTATTCCCCCTCCCCTAGCGCGTCGATCGCGGCGAGGGCGTCGGTGACAGTTTCGTAGATGACTCCTGCGTCGTCCTTGTCCATGTAACACGCTGCATCTCGCAGCGCCTCCCGCGCCTGACCCAGCGCGGTGAGGGTGGGGGCGTAGGCAGCCTCAATGTTCAATGCCGCCAACCGTAGATCGGGCTTTCCGTCCAGCGTCGTCATTACGTGCTGATGGTGGGCGTCCTTCGCGGCTTGCCGCGCCCTCGGGTCGATGGTGTCGGTTCGGGTGGCCGCTTCGCGGATCCCATGGACGTTGCACCCGGTTGCGCCGCCGGTCAGCGTGGTGAACGGAAGCCCGCAGCCAGCCACGGGGCACGTCACCTGATTGATCGCGCTCAAGTCGACTTCGATCGCCTCCGCGGCGTCTTCGGTGTAGAGGTGGAAGACGGTTGCCATCGAACCCGGATCGCGCTGGACGCGGAGGGCTTGACGAGCGGCCTCTTCAGGTGTGTCGGCTGGAATCTCAATGCGCCATTCAACGGAGTAGTCGGTCATGTTCGTGGTGCTCCTAGCCCCCAGGGTTCAACGTGTCGGGGGCATGCAAGTCATTCTAGGCTTCCTATCGGCCATGTCAATAGAATTCTTGACAACTATCGAGAAAATCCCCAAATAACTAGTAACGGGCCCAGCGCCCGCCCAGGCGTGGGTGCCAAGCCCCACCCGACACCATATTGTGTACTCTGGCAGAGCCATAACCCATTGGAAACACTAAGGAAATTGACCCTAGGGGCTCTACTCTACCACTACTCTAAACGCCCCCCGCGGCGCTAAGTGCGCGAAATCGCTAGACTATTCCCTACCACTACTACTACTCTACTATATATATATTTTTTTTATATACGAGACGGACCGTATCGTATTGCCCCTCGGGGAAATGGGTCAGGGCCTGAAATAGTAAAAAGTAGCAACTAGGCAAGGTAAGTGTGCGGAATCACTAACGAACTACCGTGTACCGAGTAGTGATATAGTACGCAATTGTGTGTATAGGGTACGGGGATTCCCCAATGAATCCGTGGGGTTGCGGAGTGCGGGGACGCTGCCAAAGTACGCAATTGTGTGTAGGGCAGGGGGAAACGTGAGCGATTCCAGGGGGTTAGCGCACCGTGCGCCTCGCCCCCTCCGTCCGCTCCGCGGACCGTGCGCTGGGGCGCCCTGCGCCCCTTGCACTCCGTCCGCAAGGCGGACCCGGCGGGGAGGGGGGAGCGTGGGGTGTGGAGGGTGGGGCCGAGCGCCCCAGCCGAGGGCGTGCTGCACGCAGCACCACGCTGAGGAGCACGCTCAGGGCCGCTAGGTGGGTGGGCACCCCCCCACACTAGCCCATGTGCTATACCACACTCCCTTCGTTCACGAAATATATGATTTCGAGTGGATGTGTAGTAGCGTCACGCTAACATGATGGTACCATGACGCTAGCACGACGTTAGCATCATGCTAACATGACGTGACACAAAGGAGGCCACAGCCATGGGTGCATTACCGCGAGTGAATGATGAGAGGTTGGGGATTACACTGCCGGGGGCATTGCTGGAGGCGTTGCGGGAGTACGCCAAGCGGCGGGGGGTGTCGGTCGCTGAGGCTGTTCGGCAGGCGTTGCGGGTTGCGGTTGGGGAGGTGGAGGACGCGGGAGGTGGTGGGGAGGATGTGCCACAAGACCCGAGCCAGCCCCCGAGCGAACCTCCCCAATCGCAAAGCGGGGGCATGCCGTCCGAGTACCAACGGAGCTAAGGATTGAAGCGTATGATGGATCAGGTGCGGGAAATGAGGGCTGAGGCCGGCGTGGTCGAATCCCCTTGACACCACCGCCCTTGGCGCCCACACTCAGGTCTGGTCAATTCGTGGTCCTCGGCGGGGCTGGGCACGCAGCAGAGCGTCCCTAGCCCCGCCCTCCGCGCCCAGGGCGCACCGCAGGCGAGCGGCCAAGTGGCACACCCCAGTACGTGGCACACGCACCCAGGCACACGGCACGCCCAGTGAGTACCACGGAACGGACGATCATCCCGGCAGGCGGCGATGCCGCCCCGGCACGCCCCGCGAAGCCCAGGCTCAGCGCCACTGATAAACGTGCCCTCGCCGCGGACCTCGTGAACAGCCGCACCACGCTCGCCGAGGCCGCCGAGCGACACGGGTACACACTCGCCGGCATGCGCGCCCTCACCACCCGAGACACGTTCGTCCGGGAGTACCTCGAGCCAGCCGAGGCCACCCACGCTGCCTACGCGGCCCGCGCCGTCGCGAAGCTCGCCGTGGCCACCGAGGCCGCCGTGGACGGCATCATCCGCACAGCCAGGGGGGACGACGACGACAAGCTCACTTTCGATGCTCGCCGGGACATCCTCGACCGCGCCGGCGTGCGCCCCCCCAAAGACCCCGAAGCCGCCACCAACATCGAAGTCAACGTCCACCAAACCGCCCAAGTCACCAACGTCCTCTCGTCCATCACCCAGTCCGTGGATAAATTCCGCAAGACCTTCGGCGGCACCGGCACCCTGGAGTACGACTTCACCGACCACCTCGCGCACGGCGCCGAGGGGCTCGAAATGCCAGCCCCGAGCGCCGCGGCCCAGGCTATCGCCAAGCAGGCCGCAGAGGATCTGGGGGTGGAGGGGACAGCCTCAGGAGAGGCTTCTAGCCCCCAGAGCGAGCCTCCCCACACAGACAGTACCATCCTCGAAAACGATCCGCAAGGGGGTCCGGGCGAGCCCCGCACCGAAGGTGCCGAAAGCCCCGAGGGGGGCGGCTCGTGAGCATGCCCGTGCCGGGCGCCGCCCCGAGCATCGACCCCACGGGGTTCGAGGCCGGCCCCGTCGGCGCGGATTTTCTCGCCTCCCCCGGTGCCAGCATCCTGGATGCGAGCCAAGCCCAGATCAGCGCCCTCCGCAAGGAGTTGGATAGCTCCCTGTTGTTCTTCGTCGGCATGTTCTTCGACTACCCCGAGTTCAACCCGGCGTGGCACGGTCCGATTTGCTCGTTCATTGGCCGTTGGGGGGAGCCTGGCTGGAAGCGACTCGGGATACAGATCCCGAGGGACGCGGGAAAAACCACGATAGCAACGCGGGCCAACTCCCTCTGGCAGTGTGCCCGCGACCCCGGCCACAACCCCCGCATCGGCATCTACCATGCCAACGAAAAGAAAGCCAAGCTCTGGATCCGCGGGCTCCGCGAAATCGTCGAGAGCAGCCTCGTGTTCCAGATCGTCTACGCCGACATGCTCCCGCCTGGCCTCGGCCTACTCAACGCCGACGGCACTTTCAAACGCAAAGGCGATCGGGACTCCGTGCCCCGCGGCTGGCGCTGGAGCGATGCAGAGCTGCAATTCAATCGCACCGGCAAGGGCATGGTCGAGCCCAGCATAGGCGCGTTCGGCGTCACCGGCTCCAACCAGGGCTACCACTTCACCCACATCATCAAAGACGACATCATCGGCCAAAACGAAGCCGACTCCGAGACCGAGATGCAACGTGCCAAGGAGTGGGTAGACACAGCCCGGTTCTTGGAGAGCCCCGCCGGCGCTGGCAACGATCTCTTTGTCTACACCCGCTGGACCTACAACGACTGCTACCGACACTTCCGCGAGCAATGGCCGGATGAGTACCAAATCTATGCGCGCAAGGCGCTAGAGCAGGACCCAACAACCGGGAAGGAGCATTCTTCGTTCCCACCCAAGTGGTCCAACCAGTTCCTCCAAGCCGAACGCGAGCGCGACCCGTACGAGTTCAACCGACAGTACCAATCAACGCCACAAGCGGGGCGCGAGACCGCCTTTGACCCCGCCTGGAACCGCTACGGCCGAGTCACCGAGCGCGCCGGCTACCGCCGCTTCACCATCAACGACGACAGCTACGACGAAACCATCTCCCGGTGCGAGGACGAGCCCAAGGCACCCCAGGTCAGCTACCTCGATGCCTGCGACGGAGTGCTGTTCTGGGATCCCGCCCCCAGCGAGCAGGCCGACCGCAATAGGGAACGCAATGCGAGGAACGGGAAGGTGGCTGTGCTCCTCGACCCCTGGGGCCGCTACCTCATCGTCGAAGCCACCGGCACCCGCCACGACCCGCTCCCGGAACTCCATCACACCATCCAAATGGCAGAGCGCTGGGGCATCAGCAAAATCGCCGTCGAGGAAGTCAACTTCTCCAAGGTGTACAAGCACTTTGGGAATCACCTATTGGCCACAGACCCCCGGTACCAAGGACTCAACATTGTGTTCCTCCCCCAGAAACGCCCTCGGTCCGAGAAAGATACCCGCATCGCAGGCCTCATGCCGGACTGGAGCGCAGGCTTCGTGTACCTCAACGAAGGCACTACGGAGCAGCTCATCACCGAGGCCCGCGAGTACCCCTTCTCCGCCACCCGCGATATCCTCGACGCATTCGCCTCCCGCACCAACGAACCCGTCGCACTCACCACTCCCATGACCTATACCCAACTCCAACAGCGCGACGCGGGCGATGCTATGCGGGCGGCGGGGTTGGACGGTCGGGACGCAGTGACAGGATACTGAACCCATGGCAAAACTGAGATGGTACATGGACGTAGACACCCTCCACACCTACCGCACCCTCGTCCAACGGCTGAATGATGCTATGACTGAGGACGACGTGCTGGCCACGCAGGAGGCCCGGGAGTTGATACTGGCGCTGCCCGGACGCCCCAACAGCACCGAGGGAGACACCGTAGTCCCCACCCTCGTCACTGAATCCAGCAAAGTCATCGTGGGCGGCCCGATGGCCAACCCCACGGCCATCATCCACTAGCAACACCCAGGAGTCCCCTCCCCATGCCCAAGACCCTCACCGCCAAAGAAATCGCAGCAGCCCAGGCCGCAGCCTCCGAGCCGCAGGCTCCGTCGGGGGGCGCAGACGCACTAGCCCCTGCCCCGCCCGCGCCGCAGGCGCCGTCAACCGACACACCCGTGGGCGCAGCCCCGGCTCCGTCCGAAGCGGACGGTCTGGGGGTAGCGGAGGTGCCCACCGGCGCAGTGCCGCTGCCCATCGGCAACTTCTCCCATTACCCGACGATGCCACAGTTGCTCAGGACGGGCGGCTCCGTCGGCATCACCTACTTCGGCGTCCACCCCAACAACCTCGCGGGCTTCGAGCACGGCACCCACCCCCTCGCCCTTGGCTTCCGCTGGGGCCGCATCGAGGCCCTGCCCACGTTCCAGATCCACGGACCCGCCGGCCCAAGCGACGTGATCTTGGTGGGCGCCGGCAAGGTGGTCACGCAGGCCGACCCCGCCAACGGCATCCGCAGGGTCCTCTATGATCCCGAAATCGAAACCACCACTGGGCTCAAGCGACCGGACACCATGGTCCCAAACGCGGCCCCGACCGCATAAGGACATAATCAAATGGGTACACCTCCTCCGAAGAAACCGAGTAAGGGAGTATTGGCTGCTAGAAAGCGCGCCCGTGCGACGAGGACAAAACACAGTGTCACGGGCGAGGTGATTCTACCTGGAATTGGCGAGACACGGATTCCTGCCGACCAACGTACTAGGCGCGGATTTGGCCAACAACTACCCGGTGAGCAACACGGTCGGCGCAGTTTCACAACTGATGAACTCATCTTGTCTAAAACGTCAAAAAGTCGCATCAAGGGTGTGAAGGACCGCAAGGCCCGTATTCTGGCGGCGAAAGCCGCGGCTAATTTGACACGTCGCAAACCCAAGAAGAAGTAGAGGCCCACCCTGTGCCCAACACCACCGCCCTCGCCCCCGGCGATAAAGTCCAACTCTCTGAGCCCCAGCGCACCGCCCTCGGTCGCCAGTGCCGAGACCTGTGCCAAGACCTAGAGCAACAGCACTCCGTCTTCATCCGCAACATCGGCACATGGTGGAAGTGGTACAACGCGGAGCCGGACGTGGCCCGGCGCAGCACCCCGTGGCACGGCAGCTCGAACATCGTCGTGCCGTTCATTCGCTCCCAGGCGGACTCCCTCGCGTCCCGAGCGATCCTCACCGTCTTCAACGGCTCCAAGCTCTGGCACAACGGCCCCATCGAGAACCAGTTCTTCAAAGACCGCGCCGACCCGTTCCTCGACTACATGAACCGCTCCGCCAACACCCCGTTCAACACGTTCAACGCGGGCGAGGCCGCGATCACGGAGCAGTACGTCATCGGCGAGGCAGTGCTCTACCAACGCCACGTCCGCCGGGAACGCTACATCGTCCCGCCCCGCAACCCGGGCGCCCCGGTGAAGGTCAGCTACGGCGAGTCCGTCGAACTCCTCCACACCCCCCGCGAGCAGTGCCTTTGGCCCCGCGGCGTCCCCATCCGGGAGGCGGAGGTAATCGCCCGACAAGTCTACCTGAGCCCGATCGAACTCGTGCGCCAAGCCAAACTCGACAACTGGGACCCCGGCGCCACCGAGCGTGCCCTCGGCCAACGCGGTATCGAAGGCCCCACCGAGTCCACCTACCGCGAACGCCAAGCCTCCATGGGTGCACACACCGACGCCGGGGGCCAATTCGAGCCCCACGACATCCGCGAACTATGGCTCGACTGGAAACTCTTCCGCAACCTCGACGGTATGGGCGGCGTCGCCAAGATCAACCGCATCCTCGACGCAGACGTAGGCGACGAAGTGACCGTCCCCGTCATCGTCACCCTGCACCGCATCACCGGGGAGGTCCTCAACGCCACCTACTCCCCCTACCTCACCCCGGGCTGGCCCTTCTACGAACTCCACTACCGAAAGCTCTCCGGCCCCGGCAACGGCTCCCACGGCATCGCCAAGATCGGCGAGCATATCCAGCGCGGCCTCAGCACCATCATCAACCAATCCGTCGATGCGGTGACCCTCAACAACTCCCTCAAGGCCTTCACCACCGACCGCGACCTCGCCAACCGCACCTGGGTCCCCAACACCATGACCCTGGTCAAGTCCTTCGACTCCCTCCAGTTCGAGAACACCGGCACCCCAGTCCAACCCGACATCGCCGTCGCCAACATGCTCCAAGCCATGGGCGAGCGCGCCATCGGGCAGAGCGATCCGAACTTGGGGCGGGAGACTCGCCTCGGCGGCCACCCCCAACCGGCGACTAACTTCCTCGGGTTGCTGGAGCAAGCGCAAATCCTCAACACCCGCCCCATGAAGTCCATTCGGAGTGCTTTCTCTGCCATGGGCGAAGACCGTGCCATGATGTTCCAGCAGTTCGAGCGCAACGCCGGCGGCTGGATCGGCAGCACCTTCGACCCCGACGACGCCCAGAAGATCATGGAAGTCCTCAGCGCCCCCATGCCCGCCCCGGGCCAACTCCCCTTCGACCTCCGTGCCATGAGCGAACTGCACAACCCGGACGCAGAGCGCAAAAAGTCCCTGCTCGTGTACCAAGTCACCAAGGACTACTACGCGACCCTGATGAAGTTCGTCGAGGTCGCCGCCAATCCCCAGATCCAACCCCCCATGAAAAAGGTCGCCGCCCGGGCCGTGTTCGCCATGGGCGACTCCATGAAACGCTTCCTAGAGAACTCCGACATCGACGAGGTAGAACAGTATGTCATCCAAGCCCAGTCCCAGCAGCAAGCCGACACCGCTCAGCTCGGGCGCGTCGCCCAGTTCGCCCAATCCCAGCTCGACGCAGCCGCAGCCGGGGCAGCCGGCAATGGCGCAATCCCCGCCGGAGCCGGAGGCCCTGAGTCCGGCCCAATCGGCGGCCAGCTCCCTGAACCGGCTGTTGGAGGGTTTGCAGGGTGAGCCGTGGGACAGGTACCGAGCCGCCATCCTCGACCTCCTCGACGCCTGCATTGACAAGCTCCTCGACCCCGACACCCCCACCGCGGAGGTGCCCGTGTTCCGTTCCCAAGCCCACCTCTACCGGACCCTCGTGTTCGACATTCCCGTCCGCCTATACACCGAGTCCCGCACGGACCTCGACCGGCTCCGACAGAACGAACTCGAAGCCGACGCCCCCACCACCGACCCGTCGGGCATGCCGCTCGACGAACCCGACCCGTGGCTCAACCCCCAGCAACCCAACTAGGAGACCCCTCCCATGTCAACAGATCCGAACACGCCCACTCCCGAGACCCCGCCCGGAGGCGAAGGCGCCGGCACTACCACGCCCCCCGCCCTCACCGCTGACGCCGTTCGCGACCTCATCGCCGAGCCCATGTCCAACTTGGAGGCTCGGCTCTCGGAGATGGCGGACGCAGCCGAGGCACGGCAGGCCGCAGGCGCCACCGCAGCCGTGCAAGGCGACCCTGATCCTGCCGTCCCCCCCGCCGCCAAATCCGAAGAGGAACTCCAAGCCCTCATGGACGACCCCAAGGGTTGGTTCGAGGGCAAATTCATGGAGTCCGCCCGTGCCAACGTCGCCCCGGCCATGGCCGCCAACATGGAATCCCAGCGCGATTCCCTCATCTCCACCACCATCGAGCCCGAGTACGTCTCCACCTATGGCCAAGAGTTCTACGACGAGCACATCAAGCCGGCCCTCGTGGACCCCAAAGGCCCGCTCCGCACCATGGGCGTCGTTGAGCAAGCCAACGCGGCGAACATCCGCTCGGTGGTGGCGGGAGTCATCGGTGTTGCCTCCGACAACGACGAGAGCTTCAAGGCCATGGTCGAGGCGCGCACAGCCGCCACCAAGGAGAGGGAGGCCATGGCGTCCCCCGGGGGCCTCGGCACCGGCACCACCGGTAGCACTGGGGCGCCCACGCTCAGCCCAGAGGCGCGAGCCTCG
This sequence comes from Phycisphaerales bacterium, assembly GCA_029260435.1. Taxonomy (GTDB): domain Bacteria; phylum Planctomycetota; class Phycisphaerae; order Phycisphaerales; family UBA1924; genus OFTM74. Next base: position 27,338 of record JAJDDG010000172.1, read on the forward strand.
CTCACCCGCCTCCAAGACGCTGGTGTCCCCATCAACGAATCCACCATCACCGCAGCCATGGCCCGAGGCCCCAGCCTCGACGACTATCTCGCGGCTCAGAAGTCCAAGTAGCCCCGGCCAAGCGGCCATTCCCTTAGCAATTCCCAACACTTAGGAGTCTCCCGATGCCCTCCGACGGCACCCCCTACGCCACCTACGAACCCTCCCGCCCCGACGGCACGCGCCGCGACAACGTGCGCGGCACCCACGTCGGCCGTTTCGATGTCCTCAACGTCGAGAACCCCGAGCCCGGCAAGGTCTATTACCACGCTCGGCACGACAAGCTCCGGGAGGCTGTCTACAGTGGGTGGAGGCCCACCCAAGCGTCCTCGGGCGTCGTGCGCCCCGAAACCACCCTCGACCCCAACTCCGGCACCCCCATCGACTCGGGCGACTACCGAGTGCAGGACGTGGTGCTCTGCGAGATGGACGAGGGCGAGTACGCCAAGTTCGACGAGCAGCGTCAGGTGCGGGCCGCCCGCCACCGTGGCGACCCGGCTGCCGAGTGGGCCGGCGGCTCCGAGGCCAAGTCCCTGGAAGAACAATACGAGCGCCACATCCTGTTCCAGGACTCCCGGCACAGCCTCCGCCGCAAATAGTTGCTCCCGGGGGGTTGACCCCCGCCCCCGCAGGGTGCATATTCCGTCATACACGGTGCCACATGGCACACAGGGCAAAGCGCCTAGCGCAGCGCCCGCAGGCCCAGGGCCTCCGACAGTTCAAGACCCCCGCCACCCAGCCCCGGCGGACGCCACGACCACGGCCAAGGCCGCGCAAGTCGCACGGCCACTACTTGAACTATTCGGAGGACACCTCATGGCAGTCCCGGCATTCGTCATCCACAAGGAGCCCACTTCGCTACTGCGTCGTGATGCCCCCCTTGCGGCCACCCAGACGTTCCTCGCGGGAGCACCCGTGCGGATGGTCTCCAACCAGCTCGCAACGTCCGTAGCGGACGGCACCGAAATCCTCGTTGCCGAATGCGTCGGCTTCGCGATCGAACCGGCCACCGGCATCACCGCTGGCTCCCGTGCAACCAACACGGCGAACGGATTCGGCGCAGTCACCAACGACAAGCGCACCTACATCCCGTTCTCTACCCCTGGCCTCCAGATCAAGACCAAGAACTTCTGGGTGACCACGGCCGCCGGCACCCTCGCTGTGCCTGACACCGCCAACATCGGCCTGACCTATCAGATCAGTGCCGAGAGTGCCACCAACAACTGGGGAGTCGAAGAGACTGCCGCAGTGGCTGGCACTGACCTTGGCGCGTTCATCGTGGACGTGCTCGATGCCAACGAAGTCTCGATCCGCGTCTCCGGGGGCACCGGAGTCTGGGTCGTCTTCGCACCCGCCACGCTTGGCGCAGAAATCCAGGGGGCCTAACCAATGCCGACTGCACGCGGGCTCATGCCCGAACTTCTCGAACCCTGGGTCACGGACATCTTCTACCAGAAGTTCACCGAGCGTGAACTCATGTACCCGAAGCTGTTCAACGACACACCCATCACCACGGCCTTCGTGGATTACTTTGGCATTGCCGGCCTTGGCCGCTTCCAGGTCAAAGCCGAAGGCGTCCCGGTTGGCTACGACGACCCGGTGCAGGGTGACCGCAAGCGGACCACAGTGCTGAGCTACGCACTAGGAGTACGGTTCACCGAGGAAATGCGCGAAGACGACCAGCACGGGATCATCTCCCGACTGCCGGCCGACCTCGCCAACTCGGCCCGGGACTCCCAAGAGCGACTGGCTTGGGGCCTCGTGAATGATGCGCACGCCGGCACGACCTACACGGGCCTCCCGGAGGGCGACGGCACTCGGCGCAGCCTATTCAACACGGTCCACTCCCGCCTCAAGGACGGCGGCACATGGTCGAATAAGGTGTCCCCGGGCGTAGCCCTCAGCGAGGTGGGCCTGGAGTCCGCCATGACCACCTTCGAGACGATGACGAGTGAGGAGGATCGGTACATCACCGTCACCCCCAAGACGCTCCTCATCCACCCGGAGAATCGCTGGGAAGCCATGCGACTGCTGGAGTCCACGGGTCGCGTCGGCACCGCCGACAACGACATGAACACCGTCTCCCGCATGGGCCTCGCGCCCCTCGTGGTTCCGTACATCACGGACCAGGACTCTTGGAGCCTTTGGGCCTCCAAGGGCGACCACACGGCCACGTACCTCAACCGCAAGTCCCTGACGAAGCGGAGCGGCGTGGACGGCCAAACCGGTGACATGTACTTCATCGGTCAGTACAGGTCAGAGGTGGACTTCAACGAAACCCGGGGGGCCGTCGGCAGCGCGCCGTAGGCACCACCGACCATTGGGGGGACGGACAGTCCTCGGCCCCGGGAGTTGCTGTTGGCTCCCGGGGCCAACCCGCCCCACAGCAGCACCCAATCGGTCAGCTCACTGAGCGCGATAGCCCCGCTGGCCTTCATCACACCTCGAACTGGAGACTGGCATCATGACGACTCATTTCAAGCACGGACTACGTGGCAGCACCGCAGCCATGGCTGGCGCGGCCGAAGACCTCAGTATCGAGGCGCTCATCGGCGACAGCGAACTCGTCACCGTGTTCGACGATTTCAATAGCATCGTCAAAGGCATCGACACGTTCGGTGCCTCGGCCATCTTCGAGGACTCCGGTTGGGTCCTGACGGACGAGGCTGGCGCCGTCCCCGTCGTGGACGCCATTTCAATGAACGACCCGTCGGGCACAGTCTACTACGAACCGTCCTGCCTCCGCATCTTCACGGGGACCGCCGACGACACCGGCGGCAACATGCAACTCGACCTACTCAATGGCGCCGTTGGCACCTTGATCTCGACTGCTGACTTCCCGCACCTTTGGATTCCCGACAATGGTGGCACTTCCGGCGCCGCCGTCCTCGACAACACTACTTGGGTGTTCGCCTGCCGCATCGGCCTCCGCGCCGACCTCACCGTCACTGGCGCCGGTGCCTGGGACAGCAAAGCCTTCATCGGCTGGGCCGCCGCAGGCGACACCAGTGTCATGGATCACGACACGGGCGCCCTGACCGACGCCGTTGGCAACCTCCACGGATTCCACATCCCCGAGGACGGCAGCATCGACGGAGTGTCCAAGCGCATCAGCGGCGACTCCCTCGTCGACGGCACCAACTTCACGGAGCTAGTCGCAGCGGGCGGCGTAGATGGCACCGTCGCGAACGGCGCCGTCACTGCCGGCGACACCATGTGGTTCGACCTCGCCCTCCGCATGGATATCACCGACGAGAGCGATGACGCCGCCAACGGGGTCACCACCTTCTACCACCGGCGCGTTCCCAATAAGGCCGTCGGCGCGGTCGGCCCTTGGCGAAAGCACTCGACCCAACTCCTCAACCAAACCCCGAACCACAGTATCCACCTCGTCCCCACCATCGAAGTCCTCAACGGCCCGACTGCCGGCGTGGACGGTGTGTTCATGCTTGATTGGTGGGCCTTCGGGACCAGCCGACAAAGCCTGCGATAAGGAGACCCCAATGCGATCCCTACTAGCTTTGGCGGTGGGGGTTCTCCTCACGGCCCCCGCGGCACTCGCAGCCGATGGTGACAAGGTATCGACCTCGAACAGCGGTGACTTCCGCGTCGAGACGTTCCTGCTGTGCGACGGTGCGACCGGCGGCGCGACCAAGACGTGCGCCGAGTTCGACACCGACATCACGCAACTCGGCCAACCGGCCAAGATGCTATTCACCATTGAGGCCCGTGCTGGCTGCGCTGGCAACCCTGCCATCATCATCCAGGGCAACAGCGTCACTGGCTCTAGCCAAGTCTACGACATCACCACCATCACGGTGGCCGGTGTCGAGTCGGCGACACTCGCGACGCCGGCACACCGCTTCTATCAGGGCGACGTGACCGTCGGCACCGGCTGCACCGACTTGGAGGTTCGCATGGAACTCCACTACAAGAGGGCCGAGTAATGCGTTGGCTCGCACTTGTGTTTGTGGTGACCTTGCCGTTCTTGTTGGGGGCCACCCACGTTGTCGTCGGCGACACGATCGGCGGTGGCAGTGGCTCGCCCACTGGGGCAGCCGGTGGCTCCCTCGGCGGCACCTACCCGAACCCACACGTTGATGGTATCGACCAAGACGGCGATGCAAACTACGAGGTGTCGTCCGACGGCACCGACGTTTGTGTTGATTACGACGACGACGGTACTTGCGACGTGACCTTCGGCCCAGGCGGACCGTGGACATACATTGACTTCACAGGTGACGCCACACCGTGCCAGACGGGCATGGCTGCATTCAAAAACTACAACACGGGCGCGGATCAATCCCCGAGGCTCCAACTCAGCGGCGAGATGACGATCGACGCTGATGACTACGTAACCATCCAGCAAGACGATGGTGCAGTCACGGCGAGTCCACTCAAGGCGTGCTTCGGGCAGATCCCAGTCACGGCCTACAACGTGAGCGAGGAGCCGATTGTAGACGGGACGAACAGGGCCGGGCTCGGAGGTCGCATCCATGCCCAGAACCTGACCATCATCTTCGATGAAACTGTCTCTCCCGCCGCGGGCTTTGACTACGCCAACATCGTGAGAGGTGTTCGGTACATCGCCGGTACAGACGGTGCGAACGGTGCGGGTTCTGGTGCAGGCATGATTAGCCGCGGACCGATCTGGACGGGTAATGTCACGTTCAAATGCACCGGCTCCAACGCTGCTTGGGATCACACTGGCGCCTCTGCGATGCCGACGATGGGTTCCGACGAGTTCGTCACGAATGGCGATGCGGTCATCGGAGTTCTCGACTCTGGCAACACGCGGAGCAAGTCGGCTGACCCGCTACATATCGCTGTGGACCCGAGCTGCGACACGGACTACTTCATCGGGCTCGCGAGCCACCAGTCGTGGAGCAACAGCTACTCGATGATCGCCACGGGTGGCTGGGCTGGAGCGTGGTTCATTGGCAGCAACAGCAATGATTTCTACCTCGGTGAAATCACCAGTGCGGGCTACGGCATCGTCATCGGCAACGGTGAGGATGGCGCAAGCCGCTACATCTTCGATGACGGAGATACGGCCCTCCCGGGTGGAGGCACCGATGCAGGGACGGCAATTGCGTCTGCCGTGAACGGTCTTCGGATCTGGGGCGGCGCGAGCGAAGGCAACACATGGGGTGACATCTCCGAGACGGGCGGGGGTCAGGTTCAGATACGTGGCACGGACGTGGAGATGCCAACCTCTGGAGCAACCGGAAACTCTATCACATGGAACGCCGGGGCCTGCTCAACTACAGGACTCGCCTGTAGCGCAGACGCGCAGTGTACGGGGACCTGTGATGTGGTTCCCAACTTGACCGGCAAGAGCATCCTGTTCGAGCCGAACTCTCTCGGCCCCGACCACCTCGACACGACGTTCCACGCGATGGCAATCGGCCCCGGCGCGGCAGGCGGCACGATCCAGCTCTCCGGGAACATGAACTCAAGCTACGACGGCTCGACGCACAATCTCGTGATTCCGTATGGCGACGCTGGCGCGAAGCCGACGACCGTGTTCAACATCAGCGGTTGGATCCGAGGCCGCGCCGACATGGTGGTCGGTGACTACGAGTACGTCTACCACGACGGTGAGGTATGGCTCTCGTTCGGATCTCAGGCTGCTCCCGTGTCTCTGCCTGATTGTTTGTTGGCATTTCCTCGACAAGGAAACGCCTTGGCTCAGTGTACGTCGGTTACAGCCGTCCACATGCTAGGCCCGGCGTGGGACACTAAAGAGCGAATCGTTCACCAAGCCCGTTGGATAGGAAATGCCACAGAAGTAGGACCGTTGGACTGTGACATGACGCCTTACGCGACAGACCAGTCAGACTCAGGGGCGGTCCAAGAAGCGTTCGGGACGTTCACGGTGACGGCGTTTAGCCCGTTGACTCAGGGACGTGCGTATCTCGGCTACGACTGGACTCAGGATACAGATGAGTGGTTCGTCCTATTGGAGGCTGACACCGACACGGCGAACTGCGGTCGAATCGAGGGAGACTTCGGCATTCAAATCTTCCCTGCCAAGGACGACTAGCAGTGATTGAGTTCATTGCAGCGCTCCTCGCCTCGGTCATCATCGAGGCTGGCACGTACTCCGGTGGCACGTACTCGGGCGACACGAGCACGATCGCCACGGACAACTGGGTCTACCTGGAGGACGGGTCTGCGCCGGGAGCGGTCGCAGTAGGCGCCCCAGCGGGAGACTTCCTGCCGCCCCATCTAGTGGTCGTCTCGCCGCGCACGGGCGTCGTCACCTACAGCGTGACGGTGAGCAGTATCTCGGCGTGCCCCGTGAGCGATTGGATCGCGGCGTCCGCCTCGGGAACGGTTACCGCCGGCACCCCCGAGCATCACCCGATCACCTTTCTCGGCTCCAACGACTGCGCCCCCGGCACCTACACGGCGACGGTCACGTTTTCCGCCCCGGGTCGCATAGATCAGGTGTTCAACGTCACGGCGACCGTTGCTGCGGCGGAGCCAGCAGGCTCCTTCACGATGGCGGTGTTCGGAGACTCCATTTCCGCAAACGGCACATCAACGACCACCGACTGGAGTGCGCTACTCCCAACCCGTTATGGCGCTTCGCTCACGAACCACGCCGTACCCGGAGACATCTGCTCTGACCTAGCCGTCATCGTGGACGCAGAGATCATCAGCGGCATTCCCGCTGCGAGCATCGGCGTGATCCAGTGCGGGACGAATGACAGCAGCTCGGGCGTGTCCCTCGCCACGTTTACATCCGAAGTGCAGGGAATGGTGGATGCCCTCCAAGCCGACGGACACACGTTCCTGTTGTTGCTCGGCCCCCCGTACCGCTACCCGCCGGCCAGCTTCGCGGGATGTGGCAGCGGCAGCGAGAGCGCGTGCCGCACGATCATCGACGACTACAACACGGCGATGGATACGATCGCCACGACCGAGGGTCTTGGGTTCGTCTCGATGCGGGACACGATGGGCGACATCGGAACCCACGACATCCAGCGCCTCTGCTTCGACACGGCCGGCGTTCACCCAGGTTCGAGCCCTGCGGCAAGTGAGTGCGCGGACCGCATCGGAATCGATGTGGCGCTGGAACTTGAGACGGTGCGGCCGGCCGTTGGCAACATGGCATGGGGAATAGATCCGTGGGGTACGAAACCGTGGGGTACATGATGAAAGCACTACTTCTGACTCTTTTGGTGTTTGGAATCTCTGCGCCTGCCTACTCGGCTGCGTGCGATTGGAACTCGGGCGGTGAGGATCTGGTTGACGGTTCCGGCAACGCCTCCCTGAGCGAGACGACCACGGGCCTCGGCCGCGTCGAAGCCTGTGCCACCGCGAACGACACAGCGATTGGGACGAACACGACGGATCTTGGGACCGCTGCGAACCACACGACGGCGACGGAGCTGGCGACCGGTGTCGACAACATCACCCCATCGAACCTCGTGGATAAGAGCGCCGCTGAAACGATCACTGGGCTATGGACCCATAGCAACACGGGCACCCATGACTTCGGCGGACCCGTCACGGCGACTAGCTTCACCGCAGACAATCGAACCACCGAACCTGGAAACTTGATCTCCTTGGACGCCAATGATACTGCGTTCACGAATGACCCGACCTGCGCGAACTCCGGCGTGACGAATAAGTTCACCATCATCGACAAGGACGAGAACGCCGCGGATGACTACGTGGCCTGTGACGGCACATCAGAGATATTCCGCTTCCACAAGCCCTACATGTTCGCGGACTCTGGGGGGGACGCAGCCGAGACGAGCCTTTCGGTCAGTAATCAATTCTTCCTGATGAACATCAGCCTCACTGAGCTTGCCGACACGACTGGCGAGTTCACCACGAATGCGAACGAGATTTGCTACACGGGCGTCGAACCTTTCGGCGCTGACCTCATGGCGAGTACGTCGTTCGATAGGACCACCGGCTCCGGCACAGACACCATCACGTTCGTGTTCGGGATGGACACAACCGGGGCAATCGGGGACGGGGATGAGTTCGGCGAGCAGTACCCGAGGACGATATCCAACAACGCCGTCATTGGTGCGTTGACGGTTAGCACCTACAAAACGTTCGTGACGAATGATTGCATCGGACTTCTTGGCGCCACCAACGGGGCCACCGACGGGATCACCATGGAAGCTGTGAGCATTCACATTGATGCTAAGTAAGTGCATAGCGGGTGCGTTCTTGCTCGGGGCGATCGTCTCGGGCGGAGGGTTCTCTGGGGGTGGGCAGAATGTGGCGCCGCCCGCCGCAAGTAGCGTCACCTCCAGCTTCGTGATGTCCCGATCCTCTGCCGTCACTCCCGCGGCGGTCCACTTCGACGCCACAGGTTCCAGCACCACGATCAGCGCACGCAACACCGACCGCGAGTGCAAGCATGTCTGGACGTTCGGGGACTCGTGGGCCAGCGGCACCGACGGGTACGAGTACGGCACAGCGGACTCCAGCAAGACCAAGAACTGGTTCGGGCATGGTCCGTGGGCAGCTCACGTATACGAGGAGCCCCACGCCAACTGGGATCCTGCGGACGACTCTGGCACCGCGCACACCGTCCGCCATGACATCACCTGCCTAGAAGACGACGGCACCTCGCACACCGACTTCAGCACGCAGACGTTCACGACCCTAGACTTCCTCGCCGAAGCCGACACGGACGATGGCGACTCGACGGGAAACGGTGCTGAGAATGCCGTTTGCATCAGAGACAACTCGGCTCCCGCTTGGATCGCTCCGTGCGATGACACCACGATCTTTCCCGACGCTGCCGACAGGGTGACGATGGCCTCGGGCGACGACATCTGCGGGACGATCAACACCCAAGAAGCCACCTACGACTATTTCCTCGTCCAGCACGCAGCAGATGGCGTCTTCAAGTGCAACAACGGTTTCGCCGTCAATAGCGGCACCGCAATTTACGTCATCGGTGGCGACCTGATGTCGAACGTGGAGGAGGTTGGGTTCACCGGGTCTGAGACGTTTTTCAGCATGAACGCCAATACAATCATGTCTGGATTGGAACAGCTTTCGTCGGACTCGGCCAACACCTACACTGGCACTAGCTTCGGTGCTGGGGCAAACCACGCCCTGGTCTATCGCAGCGGGAGTCAGGGCATCGCGGCGTGTCATATCACCGACACGGCTTCCGGTGGCGTAGCTCAGCCGACCTTCTGGATGCTGAACTACTGCGACAATCTGGGGAACACCGGCACCGCCAACGCCTATTTCATGCGTTCCAACGGTACGGCAATTGCGATGAACAACTACATCGACCGGAACGGCGTGAACGAGCATGGGATCAGGATGTCATGCTCAACGGATGGTGGGATAGTTGCGATGAACTCGATGCTAGATCCGGCTGGCGGTGGCAACTCGGGCATCACTTGGCGCGACTCGTGCAGCGTGCCGAGTCGTGCCGCACAGGACGCCGTAGACAATGTGATCGCTTGGAACATCATTGCGACTTCCATCGGCGGTACGACCGGCATTGGGCTCAACCCACAGAACACCATCGTGGTAGATGAGCGGCAGGAACGCTTCGTCATGGAGGGGAACATCCTCTTCCCGTTCGGGAACTGTGGTGGCGTGATCCCCAATACGCTGTACGAGAGTCAGGCGAGGTATGCAGCGATGCGGCATTCGGTCATGGTCGATCAGCGCGGCACTAGCTGCTCAGGATCCTCCGCACTGGTTCGACACAGCACCACGGTCAACAACTGCAACACGAAGTTGAGCCCCGACTTCGACCCGCCCAGTGGTTGCGTGGCAAAGCAGCAGGGGAGTAACGACCTATTCAACAGCCTCGTGGTGGCTGAGAGTGGGTACTCAGCGAATCAGGGGGTGTGGGACATCACGCATTGCACGGTCGGCTCGGGCTCCGACGTGGACCGATGCGGCGATGCCTACAACGTGCTTTCGGTTGGCAATGATGGCAGCACGCTCAGCGCCAGTACGAACGAATCCAACGAAGCGGGATCTGTGCTTCTCGGCACGACCGACCCGGACACCTACTTCGTGGCGGGCGGTTACGACGAAGCCGACGCCTGGGACACGCTCACCGTGGACGACTTCAAGCGGGCGACGCCCGCCACCGATGGAACCTGCGATCCACGCATGTTCTGGCACGCCGACGGGACGGACTACACATGGGATAGCTGCTCGTCTGGACTTTACGACTGAGCAGGAGGCCCGACATGGGTGTAGAGAGGATAAACTCAGACGTTCGATTCGTGATCCAGATCGTCGTTACTATTGGCCTTGGTGCTGGTGCAGCGTGGGTCGCGGTGGATAGGTCCGTTGCGACGATGGCTGAGAAGATCAATGGATTGTCTGTTCTCACCGCAACCAACCAAGCCCACGCTGCCCAGAACCTTGTGGCGCATGAACGCAATGGACATAAGGAATTGGACGATCGGATTGACGCGGTAGAGGATCTAGCCCGTGACCTACGAACCCAGATCCAATGGATGGTGAAGGCGCAGGAATTAGGAGCGGCTAAGCAGGGCGTGAAGTTGCCACCGGCGCCGTTGTTCCCAATTGTTGAGGCGGAGGGATGATACCGTGAGACTCAAACCCGGTGTCTCCGCCCGCGGCATCAGCCCTGAGTTGCTCCTCGGGATCATGGTGCTGGACGCCATTTACAAGAACGTCACCGGGGCGGATGCGGTGGTCACCAGCCTCCGGGACGGCACCCACCACCGCGCCAGCAAGCACTACCGGGGGGACGGTGCGGACTTTCGCACCATCCAAGCCAGCATCACCCCCGACACCGCAGAGCGTATTCGAGCCGAGGCCCGTGCCCAGCTCGGCAAGGATTATGATATTGTGGTTGAAGGCAACCACATTCATTTGGAGTTCGACCCCAAGGGGCCGACGTGAAGTGGTCGTCAGCCACTAGTCCATTGATCTACACTTTGAGCGCCCTGAGCGGCACACCGAGAGGAGAGACAACCATGAGTGAACGAAACGCAATCGCACCGTCCCGACAGGGCGCCAGCACCGGCGCCGTAGCCGGCATCGTGACCATCGTAGGCAATGCGCTGGGCCTGTCGGCCGAGACCTTGGTGGCTTTCGTCGCCGCCGTCACCGGCGTGACGAGCGCCGTAGGCAACCTGTCCCGGGACAAGGTTCACAAAGCGGAGGCCGCAGGAAATGAACCGAGCGTGGTGTACGATATTCTGTCTTATTTCTAGCCTCTGGGGGGCGGGGTGCGCGACGAGCCTTGGCGGAACCAGCTTCCAAGCCGGCGACGCCGTGCTGTGCCAGGGGACGTGCGAGATGGAGATCAGCGACGAGAAGACAACGTTGAAGGGGGACATCGTGAAGTGGACTGGCCCCATGTCCCGCGTGGCCGGCCAAGCTTGGGACACCGCCGTCGAGGCCGCTCCCGAAATCGTAGGCGCAGTGGTCGGTGGCAACGTAGCCGGTCCCGCTGGCGCCGTTGGTGGCGCGGCGCTCGGGAACGTTGTCAAAGAGGCGTTCGACGACTCCTCCAACGTGGAGGTGTGTGAGCCATGACCACCCTTGCATCCACCCAACTCGGTGGCTCCATCGGCGGCTCCTGGTTCGAGGGCTTCGGGACGCTCGGCGGCGGGAACCCGGTGGGTATCCAATTCCAACTCTCCAACCCACTCGACACCATCAGCTCCCTCGCGGTGACGTTCTCGGTGCTGTCGGCGACGGCCGGGGACGTGGTGGTACGGGTGCGAAGTGAGCTTGACCCCGGTGCGTTCGCGGACGGGAACCTCCCTGAGACCGGCGAGGGGATCACCTTGGCGACGTTCACGGACCCGTTCGCCTTGGCGGCCACGGCCACATTCACCATCCCCCTTGCCGCGGGCGCCAACAGCACCGCGTTCAGGAACAACTTCGACACGGTGGCGTCGCGGTTCGGGCGGGCCGGCTGGGTTGGTCGAGTCGCCTTGTCCATCACGGACACACTCGCTGCACCCGTGGCTGTGGTGGCGACGGGCGCGACGCTCGCGGTCGGGGCTGTGCCTGCCATCTCCGGCCTCGATGGTCCCGGCTCCGGCCGCTCCCGCCCAGACGCTTGCCCAAAGTGCGGAGACATCAGCCTCCGTGAGACTTGGGTCCGCGACGGCTACACTCGCATGATGGTATGCCCGAACGCAGGGTGTTGGGATCCGCCGGACCTCGTGGGCAGGCGCACGCCCCGGCCGCGCCGACCACTCATCAACGAAGGATGACCCTATGGGCGATTTGACGTTCACGGATTTCAAAGACGAGGTGCGGTTCCGCCTCGGCGGCGTCGAGTCCGGGAACCCAGCCATCACCAATGCCCGCGTCGGGGATTGGACGAACTGGGCCTACCAATGGGTCTGCCAGCCCCGTGTCTACCGGCACCCGAACCTAGAGGTGACCCTCGGTATCCCGCTCGTCGAAGGCGTTAGCGAGTACGTGCCAGAGGACTCGGCGATCCGTGGCCTGTTCCAAATCTACGCCGTGAACCTGAGCGACGATACCTCAGTCAGCTCCATCACCTTGAGTCCCAACTACGACCGCACGGCGCACCGGCGGCAACTCCGCCCGACAACGTGGCGCAAGATACAGCGAATCCAAACCAGCACCGGCCTACCTACCCGCTACACCCGGTGGCGGACGAACCTGTTTATCGACCGGGCGCCGAGTAGCGCGGACGCCGGGAAGCTACTCCTCGTAGACGCCTATGCCCGGCCTGCGAAGCTCACCCAAGCTGCCAGTGACACACTCATCGAACCTGAGTGGGACGAGGTGATTAGCGTCGGTGCTGCGTACCGTGGGTGGCTCGCGCTGGGCGACCCCGAAATGGCCGAGGACGCCCGCGAGAACTTTGGCCGACAGGTGAACGAGATTGCGTCCCAGTTCGCCATGGACGGGGACGACGAGCCGATCGAAATGAACGTCGAGGGCGCGTACGACTCGATGGATAGCTTCACGGTATACTGAGCCCTAGCTCTAGGAGGCACGCCCCATGGCTGCTGGCGACCCCGTAAACTCGGCATTTGAGTCCAACCCCACTGACCCGGACCTCGCGGGCCGCGCTGACAACGAGCTGCGCGAGACACGCCAGCGGCTCCGGTACCGACTCCAACGGACCATGGATTATGGCGACGGCTCTACCAACGCGAACTACGAAGACACCGGTCGGCCAGTGCCCGGCAGCGCCCGTGCGTTCTTTGTGGACGGCACTAACATCACCGGCGAGCCGAGCACTTGGCTCAAGTCGAATCAAGTGCCTCCGTATGCGGCGCAGACGCTGGCGATCCCGAGCGCGGGCGCGAGCCCCCAGAACCTCCCGGCCCTAGGCACCCATGACGATGGTGTGATGATGTGGGTCAAGGGGAGTGCGTTCCCTTGGGACGGCACCGGGTGGTCGGGTGTGGACGCCACGGCCAGCACCGGGCATTTCGCCGAGGAAAGCACCGTCACGGGGGCGGCGGGTGCGACCGCCATCACTGCGACGACCCAAGGCACGGCCCAGGTCATGGTGCAGGATAGTGGTGCTGGCACCCCTGAACTGAACCTCGACGTGACGCCTGGGCTCGCGGGGGTCGGGTTCTGGCGTGTGGAGGTGAAGGGTTGGATTCCTGTGCTAGGCGGTGGCGCAGGGCAGGTGGTGTTCGGGCTCCGCAAAATCGTAGACCCGGCTGGCGCAGGCCCCGGGCCGATCACCACCGACTATTGGGACGCTGGTGGCGGCGACCGCGGTAGCACAGCCGTTGGCAGCATCGAGCACTTTTGGAAAGAGGTGCCGGTGCTCGCGGCAGACCGTGGCGAGCTGCATAGGTTTCAGGCGATCGCCTATCGGGTGACTAACAACTTTACCATCGGCCGAACCTCCGCCACCGTGATCGCCACCCTCCAAGCCAAAGTCATCCCCCACGGATAGGAGGCCCCTGTGCCCACCAACATTGGCGCATATCGCAACGCCGAGGCCCGGTTCTTCGCCAAGAAAGGCAAGGCCAGTGATGCGCGCCGGATGCGCCGGCGCGTCCGCAACTCGACCGTGTTCTCGGGGTGGGTGCCGGACATGCCGCCGGACAAGGCCGGGTTCGGTGGTGCCCGGGTGTGCCGGAACCTCGTGCAGCTCGCCACGCGGCAACGGGGGCTGTGGTTGGGCCAATCCATGGGGTACACGCAGGACACCAGCACTGCGCTCGGTGCTGGCGGTGCCCGTGCCATCATCCTCGGCAGCCAATACCAGGACGTGGACAAGACCATCGAGAGGGTGGTGGTGGCCGCGGGCGATGGTGGCGCGAACAACATGACCCCGTACCGGGACGTAGCGGGGACGTGGACGGCACTCACGTTGAATGCCGGGGGTGCTGCGACCGCTGCGCCCACCCGCGAGAGCTTGCTCGACTCCACCGTGTTCCCGTTTGGCGCCCCGACCCGCAACGGCAGTGCCACACCCATCGCGGAGCCCATGTTCATTTGGTGCGGTGGGGATTTGAACTCGGCGACGTGCCCGGTGTACTGCACGCCGGACGGCGCTGCGAGCCCGGGGAACCAAGGGAACTATGATGAGCTGGACAGGTTCTCAGCCCTATCCCCATTCAAGGCACGGAGCGTCGAGTCCTTCGACGGTCGGGTGTATTTCTTTGGGACCGAGGAGGCGGGCACGGAGCACCTGAACAGGTTGCGTTGGACTGCGCCCGCGACCGCTGACCCGGACCCGGCGAACCGCGGCGCAGGCGGCCGGGACTTTCACATTTTCCAACAGCCCGGCCAGCGCGTGCTCGCGATGCGGGACCGGCTGGTGTTGTACTTTGGGGACGGCGTAGCGTTCGCCAAGCCGAAGCGACTCCTCACGGACCCGTTGCAGTTCTCGGAGCTGTCCCGCACGCGGGGACTGCTGGCGACGAACGCGGTCACGGCGATCTCTCCGCTGCTGCACTTCGGCGTGTTCAACGACGGTTGGTGGCTGTTGAACGCGGCGGGTGGCTGGAAGCAAGCCGGCCTCGCCCGATTCGAGGAGTCCCGCGGCAAGGACATTGAGGTGACCAAGTGGCGCGAGACGTGGTACGAGGACCTCGACATCGAGAACCGCAACCGGATCTCGTGCGAGTACGAGCCGTTCAGGGACCAAGTGTATATTAGCTACCCGTCCCGGACCCATCAGGCGCAGCGCACCATCATCTACGACGTGCCCACCGACACGGCGTGGCCGCAGGACTATGGGCCTACGGTGTTTTTCAAGCAGGACACCGTGCTGCGGGACGGGAAGACCTATGCGCAGTTGGAGGCCGACGGCACTACCTATGCCGAGTTGGAGGCCGCGGGCACCACGTACGCGGACTTGATGCCGAGGTTCGGGTTCGAGGGGTTGCTGCACGGCACCGAGGGTGGTCACATCATGTCCCACGACCCGGGGCTCACGGCCCGGGACGGTGCCGAGCCCACGTACTCCTGGGAGCCGCACGAGCAGCGGGCGCCGGACGGCCTCACCGACGTGTGGACGTTCCATGAGTTGGGGATGGATTATCTCAATGTCGGTGGGCCGGCGATCACGTTGGAGGCGCTCACGGACGGCGGGAATCGCTCGCAGGCGCACACACTCTCCCTGGACGAGCCCACGGACACGGCACTGGAGCAGCACACGGTGAAGGCGAACTTCCGGCTCCGTGGTAGTCACCTAACGTACCGGGCCTCGGGGACTGCGCCCGCACTCATCCGCTCCTTCGCCCCCGAGATGTGGGTGTATGGCTCTCGGGACATGGCCGGGCAGACGGGATAGGCGAGCGCCATGGCCATCATCGACATCGAGCTACCCGATCCGCCTGAGGCACTGCGGGCGATCCCAGGGCTGGAGGAGTATTTCACACAGCTCCAGACTGCCATCGGGGACATTGACTTGGCGTTGCGCGCTGGGCTCCGGGAGGGCGATCCGACCCACCCGGAGGGCGGCTCCGCCCACCCCAACGGGCTGCTGCATAATATGGAAGGCTCATGGGTCACGGTCTCGTTCACTGCGCTCGACACGGCCACCACGGTCACCCATAACCTTGAGCTTGACACCACGGGCACCGCGTCCGCCAACCCCAACGTCGTGTGGCGCGTGATGGGGATCAAGCACTCGGGCGTCGGCGCCACGGCCGTGGACTCCATGTCCGTGAACTACGAGATCGGGGATGCCATCAACACCAACGACATCGAGCTGCGGCTGTACTCGGGGGGCACGCGGACGGTCTCGGGGGCGCAGCCGGCGACGGTGCTCCTGTGGCTGTACGGAGTGGACATATGGTAGCCCCCGGGGTACCCTGTTGCGGCGTGGAGGAGCCTATGCTAGAGGCGAGCGAAATCGAGGTAGGCGAAGGGCAAACGCTCGCCGTGCCCGACGAGGTGCTTGTGCCAGCGACGCCCGGTCTCATCGACAAAATGGAGGCCAAGATCCTTCAGCGGGCCGGGAGTGAGTACCAAGCCAAGGGCGAGCAAATCTCGTTCCTCCCGCTCGTGCATCGTTTCACGCCCGGCATGTATATCCGCCAGATCACAATGCCAGCGAACACGGTCGTCACCACCCGCATCC
This sequence comes from Phycisphaerales bacterium, assembly GCA_029260435.1. GTDB lineage: Bacteria > Planctomycetota > Phycisphaerae > Phycisphaerales > UBA1924 > OFTM74. The sequence goes on from JAJDDG010000172.1 coordinate 43,914, forward strand.
ACAAAACCGAGCACCCCTACGTGGTCAGTGCCGGCAAGTGTCTCGTGTTAGTTGAGGGGCAGGGTTGGATTCCGATCCAAGCACCGCACTCTGGGGTCACCAAGCCGGGCACCCGTCGGCTGTTGTTAGTTCTTGAGGACACCGTTTGGACAACCTTCCATACGAACCCGGACGAGCTACGCGATATCGCGGAGATCGAGGACATGCTCATGGTGGACTATGACAATCCGTTGATTGCGGATGAGGTCGCCAAGCGGGCAGGGCAATTTTATTCGATACCTGACGGCGCTGATTGCGAAGGGTATCTAGGCGCGGGAGAACCAACATGAGTCTTGCGACTACAGCGGCAGTGGTCGGGATCGCTGGCACGGCATATGGTGTCTACGATTCGGTGACCTCCGACAGTGGTGGGGGCGGAGGCGGCAACGGCCTCCAACCGATCTTTGATCCATTCTTCTCGGACCTGACGAATCTTGGGAGCGCGTTGTTCGGGACGGGCAGCCCGAACGGCCCCGGGCAGGAGGCGATTGCTGACTTCCTGTTCAACCCGATCCCGATCACGCCGGCTGAGCGTGCCTCGGCGCGGTTCTTCGGCGCCGACCGTAAGTCCAAGACCACCCGCGGGTTCAACGCTCCGTTCCTCCAGTTGGTGAACGAGGCCGAAGGGTTCATTCGGGATGACATCTTCCCGGGGGCTCGCGAGCTAGCGACGACGGGGCGTCCGACGGACCTCCAGCCGATCATTGACCGGGAGGTGCATCGGCTCCGCACGGAAACAGCCCCTGAGTTGGCTGCCCGATTCGGCCAGGACATCGCCGGCACGGGCTTCGCAAACGCCTTGAACCAATCTGGCGAAGACTTGGGGTTCAACCTTGGTGCCCTGCAAGTTGGGGCGGACGAAGCCGCGACGAGTCGGTTCGCGGATTTCATTGGGTCGGGTGCTGCGGAGCGAATCTTCCAACTGCCCCTGAACCTTCGCTCGGGCGCCGCGGTGCTCCAAGGCAACCAAGGGCAGTTGTTCCGGGAACGCTCCGAGTCCACGCGCCCGGGGTCGAGGCTCGCCGGGTTCCTCCCAACTCTCTCCAACGCCTTGTCCAACTCGGCTGGGTTCATCCAACAGGGCGCTGCGCCTGACTCTGGTGGGACGATTGGGTCAGTGCTCGGGGCACTTGGGCCGTTGCTTGGGGCGCTGGGTGGTGGCGGCGGTGGCACCGCTGGTGGTGTTAGCTCACTCGCTGGGCTGTTTGGTGGCACGGGTGGTGGCAATGCGGCAGGTGGCACGGGTGGCAGTTTCGTAGACTTCAACACTGCCAACACTGGCACGACCGCCTCAGAGATTTTCCAGAACTCCCAGAACTCCAACGACGCTTCGTTCTCGATCTTCGGGAGCTAGGAGACACAGGCTATGCCGAACCAAAGCGATGAATTGCTCAAGGGTGTGGCGGCGCTGGCGGGTGGCGCTGGCGGTGTCGCAGGGGCGGCCGGCGCACCGCAGGGTCCGGGCGGTGCCAGTGCAGCACTCGCGTTGCTCAGTCCCGAGGAACGCCGCCGCCTACTCGCCACCATGGCCGCACAGCGTCTCCTCGCGGACCAAACCCCACAGGACCCGATCGTGGACCCGCAGCAGGCACGGCAGCCGTTTCGCGGGGACCTCCGGCAGCTCGCCCAGACGCGAGCGCAGGGGGTGCCGTTTATCCAGCTCGGCGCGCCGCCGACGAAGGCTGAGCGTACGGCGGAGCGGATCGCGGCGGGCAGCGCTTCGCTGACCAACATCCTCACCGCACTGAACAAACGGCGCCGGGCGAGTGAGGCCAAGGCGAGCGCCAGCGCCACACTCAAGGGAGGTCAGTAATGGCCGGCGTAGCAGACATCGCAGCGGCCCACCTCGCCATGGACATTGCCGCCAAGACCGCAGCGAGCGCCGGGAAGTTCGAGGACCGGGAGGCGAAGAATCGGCTTGCGGTCGCGCAGGCGCAGGCCGAGGCCGAGGCGATCGAGCGGGACAAGCGGATCGCGCTCGCCGGGAACCGCGCCAAGACCATGGGCGTGTTGGCGAAGGCGCAGGGCGAGCCGCAGGCGGCGCAGCCGCCGCCGAGTGCCTCGGGTATCCTTGATGGCGTCGCCACGGGCATCAACGCCGATGACCCCGAGGGCGCAGTGAATGGCGCAGGGCCTCCGAAGCTCACGGCTGGCGGCCCGCAGCCGGGGGGACCGAACCCGCAGGGTGGCGGCGGCGCCGGGGGTGACCTGTTCGCCCCCGTGCCCGACGCCCCAGCCTTCACCACGGACGTGAGCACCCGGGTGCAGCGGAACGAGGTGTTGCCGGGGGTGTCGATTCAAGAGCCCACCACGCAGTTCAATGTGCGGGAGAACGCGCTGACGCCGGGGCAGGTGCTTCAGGCGCGGCAGCGGCAGGCGCTCGCGCAGCGTGCTAGTCGTGAAGCAATGCTAGACCGGATTGCCGGTGCTAGTGAGCCTGTGTTCAACAAGTTCCGCAACCGGCTACCCGCTGGCGTTCAGGAAGACCTTGACCTCCGTCGTTCCACGTCTCAGCAGGAACGTAAGAACAAGTCCCGTACCACGTTGGTGTATGACCCGACTAGCCCCACAGGCCGCCGTGTGATCCGCACCACCGAGCTACCCAACGGTGGTCAGTTCGCGCCGATCCCTGCCAAGTCCCAAGTCGAGGTGAACCTCAACGAGCAGCCCGCGACCAAGACTATGCGGACGAAGCTCCAGACCAACCTCAATGCATCGCTTGGCTCTGTGGACAGGCTGAACCAAATCTCCAATAGCTTCGACCCCACGTTTCTGACGGCTCCAATGCAAATGGCATTGACAGCGGCGACCAAGGTCGAGCGGGTCACTGGCACTGTGCCGTTGGGAATGCGCGAACAAGTCGCCAAGTTCGCCAACTTCAAACAGTCCGTGCAGTCGGACTTGAATCTCTACATCAAGGAGATCACGGGCGCGCAGATGTCCGCATCGGAGGCTGAACGTCTCATCAAGACACGCCCGAACTTGGACGATTCGCCCACGGAGTTCGTCTCGAAATTCAACACGACTATCGCGACGTTGCGGTTGAACATCGCCCGCCAGCACATGCTCATGCGAGACGGGTTTGGCGACGAAACCATCAAGCGGGCTATCGAAGATTCGTCAACGATCGACTCGCTCTATGGACAGGTGTCGTTGGATCGCACGTTGCAGGTGATGGATGCCCGAGAGTCATTCCATACACGGAGACTCAACGAGAGTGGTGGGTTGAGTCCAGAGCAGATTACTCGGTTGGCTGAGGAAGCCACCGAACGTGACTTTGGATTGAGGGAGTAACGTATGCCCGCGGCAGACAAACTCAGGCAGGTGATGACTGGCGGCGGCGGGTTGCGATCGTTGGGGGCACCTGCGCGCCCGACAAACTTGACCCCAGAGGGCGGCCCTAGCACGAGTTTCCCCGGGAACATTGGTTCAGAGAACCCCAGGTTTGTGCAGGCCGGCGCCGAGAACGAAGCTATCAACCAGCGCGTTGAGCAGCAACGCAAGGTTGGTGGCGTGATTGCTGAGATGACAGGTGGCATGGGTGGTGGCGGTCTTCTCGCAATGGGCGGTAGGCGATTGGGGTTGCAAGGGTTCAAGGCTTTGATGGCGGCGCGGATGGCAGGCGCTGGTATTGGTGAAGGTGCCGTGAGTGGCGCGCTTGCAGGCCCCGACGAAGACTTGTTCACGCGAGCTGCCGAAGGCGCGGCGCGAGGTGCGCTCGGTGAGGCCCTTGGCGTCCCCGCGGAACGTTTTGTATTGCGACCGCTCGGCCGGCAGGTGGGTAAGTTGCCGGGGTTCCGCAAGATTATGGCACCGTTCAAGGGGCAGCTTGAGGCCGGTGCCGAAGAAGCCTCTCGCACATTGCAGGCTCACGGTGCGACGCCGACGCCCGGCCAACTCGTAGACAACACGTTGCTCGATGAGTTTGAGAACATTGCCGAGGCAAGTGTGTTTGGTGGTGTACGGTTGCGTAATGTCCGTGGTCGCGCAGAGAACGTGGCTAGTGGACTTATCGAGGATCTTGTCTCGCGAGCCAAGGTTGCGACTCCCAAAGAGTCTGGTGAGTTGTTGCAGTTGGCCCTCCAAAACCGGGTAGATATCCACCAACGCGCCATCCGTGGCAGATTCAAAAAACTCGAAAAGGTCGCTGGTTCTAAGAAAGTCAACATCGGTAACACCCAGAAGCTAGCGGCGATTTTCAAGAAGAGCCTCGACAAGGGGTTGAAGTCACAGACTGGCACGGCCCGAGCCGTCACTGGTGATGTACTCGACCGCGGTTCTCGTACAGTCACACCCGCCCGTGAGGGAGTTCCTCTTTTCACTAGCTCCGGCGCCGACACACCCGAGATCATTGGCGCGAGGATTAGCGAGACACTAAATAAAGTTGAGATCAGTTTCAGTGAGTCGGTGCAACTGCGGTCCGACTTGTTGTCTATTGGGCGAGTCTCGGGGGATGCGTTACCGGCACGCACACAGGCTATGGCGAAGGGCCTTGCTAGTATGTTGGACCGCAACATGGAGACTGCGGCCCGTGCTGCCGGGCCAGAGGTGCTTGGGTTGTGGCGTAACGCGAACGCACTAGCAAACACTGGCCACACTGCGTTCAACAACGGCGTGATGAAAAAGCTCATTGAGGAAGCTGACCCCGAGGCGATAGTGAATTTGGCAGTTCGCAACAATCGGCCGAGTCGGATTCACAAGGTCCGAGGGTTTGTTGAGCAAGCTATCGCGGCTGGTCGTGCCGACCCCAATACTTGGAAAGCTGTGCAAGGCGAATGGCTAGACAAGACGTTCCGTGCTGCAAGGGATGTTGAGAAGGGTGGGATCTCGGGGAAGCGGTTGCTAGGTGAGATCGAGAAACTTGGCGATGAAGCTGGCAAGGAGTTGTTCCCTGGTGGCGGGTTGGCTGCGTTCACTGGATACGCGAGGACACTTGCATCAACGCAACGGAAGGCCGGCCCTGGACAAACGTTCGCCATCGCATTGAAGCTCGCGCAGTTTGGCGCGGTGCTTGACATCGCAGGTGGTTCCGAGTCGGGATTCGATCGTACCAGCGGCGCCGTGATTCTTGGGCCGTTGGCACTGTCGTTTTTGTTCACGAACCCGCGAGCTGTGCGTTGGTTGACAGTTGGGTCTACAGTGCCGGCCGGCACTCGGACGGCGAGCCGTGCTGTCGGTCAACTTGTCTCGAACCTCGACCAACTACTGCCGGCTGGTAGCGCATTCGCAACCGAAGGGGTGCAGGGCTCAACGGCTGAAGCACCGACCAACGACCCGAATCGGCGCTCAGACCGCTTGCTACAGGCATTGCAATCGCGCTAGGGTGCCCGGGACGACTCACCGTCTCCCGGAGGCCCCAGGATGTCCGACCCCACGCCCGTGCCCAACACGTTCCTCGTGCTCTCGCTCACCCACAGCCTACTGCCATTGGCCGCCCGCTTAGAGGACGCTGGGCACAATGCCCTCGTGCTCGCCGACCGAGACCCATACGAGCTGTGCTGGGAGGGTCGGTTCGGGGGCAAGCTCCTCACCGGGGGCGAGAAAGCCCCCAATGGCAAGGGCCGGCAGGCGATCGAGATCGCGGCGCGGCAGCATGGGGCGACGGTGGTCACCGACTCCCATCGCTGGACGAAGGCGCTGGGCGAGGCGCCTGACGTGTGGGGCGCAGAGCCACTGGAGGGCACAGCCGGCAAGCTCGTGTTGGGTGGGTGGAACAGCCCCACGGGGGGGCCGGCGGCCCATCACCTCTGGGTGGCGCACGGCGGCGGTGGCGTGCCCTCGGGGGGGATGCTCATGGCAGTGCCGCAGGGTGCGTTCGGGGAGGCGCTAGAGGCCACGCTCGCGGTCAAGCTGGCCGAGGATGGCCCGTGCGGCCCTTGGCGAGCCCACTTGGACTTCCGGGACGGGGCATGGGAATTGGTGGGCCTAGAGCGCGGCTGGCAAGACCTCCACTGGCAGGCCATGGATCAAGCGTGGCCGGGCGGGGTGGTGGGGATGCTCGCCGGGGACGTGGCTCCCCCGAGGGCCCAGTTCGTGTTCGTCGGCACTGTGGCCGTGCCGCCGTGGCCATACGCACCCCTCGGGCCGAGGGCCAGCGATGAGCCGGCCCGGCACGGGGACCATCGGCGGGAGTGGCTGGCGGCGCAGCGCACGCTCCGGTGGGTGGCTGAGACGAAGCTGCCCGAGGAATTGCTCCACACCCCTGGGACATATCTCCACGATGTCCGCATGGATGACGCACCACGGGGCAGTGGTGGGCTGCGGCTCGCGGGCGTGGACGGCCGGGTGGCGGTGGTGGCTGGGGCGAGCGACCTCCCTGTGTTGGCGCACGCGGCGTGTCAGCAGCGGGGGGAGGTATTGGCAGCAGGTATGCCAAATGCCATCGTGCCGCCGCTTATTGCGGAGGAGTTAAGGCCGTTGCTCGTGGGGCTGGCGCAGATGGGTGTGCGGTTGGCGGAGGTGTACTAGACCCTGGGCTCCGCGCCCTCGGCCCCCTCGCCCAACGGGTCCTCCCCACTCTCCCCAAGCACATCCACCGCCCAAAGCTCCTTCGTCTTCGGGCCCTTGGTGTTCTCGCTCATCCGCCACTGCACCACCCCGGTCTCCATCATGTCATCCACGAGGGCCTTGGCGCCCTTGGCGCCGTGGGTGCGGCGAGCCCAGGTGCGGATGGTGCCCACCGACACGGGCTCCCCGGTGCGCTCATTCAGCTTGCGGACCTGCGCCATGATGTCCTCGACGGCTTTGTCTTCGGCGTGTTGGCCCACGCGGGAGAAACACGCTGGGAGGAACTGTTCCTCGTGTTGGAGAATCGTGATGGCTTGGTCGAGGGCGTCGGCGTCGATGGGCCAGGAGCCTTCACGCTCCAAGTCAATCTCGGTGGGTTCTTCGGTGCGACCGTGCAAGGCATTGGACATCGTGAGGACCATGGCGAGCTTGAGCAGGTGCGGCACCCGGCGTTTGTAATACGGGACCATCCGCATGTCCTTGGGGTGGCGGATGAGGTTGTGGGTTTCGCGTTTGAAGGGGATGTAGAAACGGTCGGCCGCGGCGTCGGTCAGCTCCATTTCCATTTCGCAGGGGAGGAGCATCCAAGGGACTAGCAACCGGGCGAGTTGCTCCCGGCGTGCCGGGTCGAGGGGCGGCGCGCCCCGCGCATAGTACCGTTCGTCATGGTCATCGGGCCGATGCACGTACATCACTCGGGACATGAAGCCACCGGCGAACGCGTCCTCGGTGATGCTGCGGTTGAGCCACTCCAGCGTGGTGCCGCCCATGAAGGTGAGGCACAGGTCTGCGAGCTTGCCGTACTCTTGGGTGACGGCGCCGCGGCCGGAGGGCTTGTCTTGGCAATTGTAGAAGTCCGTGAGCAGGGCGATGATGTTCTCTGGGGCGTGGGTTTTTTTGCCGAACAGGGTGACCAACTCGTCGTTCGCCAAGTACCCGATGGACTGGCGAGACTTGACGGTGACGATCTTGTCCCGTTCCAGCTCAATGTTCCGGGTGGCGAGCGCCAACTCCTGCATGAGTTTGGCGTCGGTGACTTTGCTCGTGAGTACATTGATTGTGCGGTCGTCCGGGAGGTGCGCCATGTTGGGGAGCGTGCCGGAGAGGCGGTCGTAGATCAGCCGGTCCACAATATCGTTGGCACGTTCGAGGATGGGTTGGCCGACAGTCTTGAGGGCGGTGGACTTTCCGATCGCGCTAGGCCCCACCATGATCGTGTAGTGGTTTGGGTAGATGAAATAGAACCCCTCCTCGTTGCAGTAGAGGTTCCGGCGAGCGGCCGCGCCTAGCATCCCCACGGCCGTCCAAAAGTCATACCCCATGGGCACGGGGGTCTCTTGGGAATACTCCAAGTACGCGCCGATCCAGCCCGTCGTCGGGTACACGGACTCGTGGGCCAGCCTCGGCCCCGGCTCCACGTACTTGGCCTTGAGGGCGGTGCGGAGGTCTCGGTCCCGGGTGAGGGAGATCAGGTACTCCAGCCGCACCGGGTCGATGTTGAAGGCCGTGCAGGCTGCGCCGGCGAGGGCCGCACCTTCGTTCCCTGGGAGCATATCAGCGAACTCCCGGACGTACCGGATTGCCCAGACCTGAGCGTTGATGTCCTTGTGGATGCTCGGGCCTTCGAGCACCCGACGCACCCGGGTGGTGTACGGCTTGAGGTCAACCGTGGTGCCGTCGAGGATGCGTTGGGAGAGGTTGACCCATTCGGAGAGCCGGCGGATCGGGGGGGCGAGCGGGTCCGGCGATGCGCCGCGGATTAGCGATAGGCTGCCCTCGCGGGCGCGCTGCGTGTCGCTAATGGACGGAGGAGTCTTGGCCGCCACTGGTGCCCTCCGCACTGAACAGGTTGATGAGTTCGTCTGTGCGGTTGGCGGCGTTGGTCAAGTGGGCGGTCAGGAATTCGGTTTGTTGGATTAGGTTGGCTAGTTCGGTTGTTAGGTCGTCGATTTGGCGTTGCATGGCGAGTAGCTCGGTCAGGGCGGTGATGCGGTCAGTCATGGTAATGGTCCAACTCCCCCCAGCTCGGCCCGACCTCGGGATCAGTGACGAACACCATCCCCCCAAGCTCAGCCACCGGGGCTTCCATGATAGCACGAGCAGTTGACACAGTGTGTGCCACAAGGTGGTCGGGCACCTCAAAGTACAGCGCGTCGTGGTGCTGGAGGATGGCGGGCAGGCCGGCGCGGTGGCACTTGATCTCCGCGGTGCGGATGATCTCTCGGGCTGTGCTCTGGATATGCCAATTCCACACGAACCGTTCCAAGTCGTTGCTCCAGGGGGCGGTGAGGTACAGCCGACGGCCCCATGGGTTCTCGATCCAGCGGCGCGAGCGTGCCTGCCGGGACACTTCGCTGCGCCACACGATGACGTTGGGGTGCCCGGCGAACCAACGGCGGGCCTGCGCGACGCGCTGCTCGGCGGTGAGGTCGAGGGTAGGGGGGAGGCGGTCTCGGCACCGTTCGCAGGGGCAGAAGACTTTGCCTTTCACCGTGGCCGGATCGCCGCCGTACTGGATGGTGCCATAGCGGAACCCCTTGGCGAGGCCGCGGCGGCCGGCGAAGCCTTCGGGATTTGGCACACGGAGTGCCACAACAGCCTCGGGGGGCTCACCTAGCAACTCGGCCGCCGTGCGGACGTGGATGTCCCACACCGGGTCGTGCGTCTCGTCGTGCTTGGCGAACGTGGCTAGGTCCTTGGTGTCCTCCGTGAGGTGGGCGAACACGCGGGACTCGATGGCGGAGTAGTCGAGGCCGACGATGGAGTGGCCGGGCCGTGCGCGCACGATGTGTCGGATCTCGCTAGGCCAACTATGAACCGGGGGGTCCGCGTAGCTGTGTCGGCCGCCGCGTTGGTGGTCGAGCTTTATTCTGGGATAAACCCGGTAGTGCCTAGTGGGTTTCTCTCCTCGGCGATTTCCTTGAGCGCCGCCCCGAATAGTCTTGTTTCGATTGACCAGTCCAACATCTTTTTCAAGAGTGCCTCCGCTTGCTCGTTCGTTAGGCTGCCGTATTCCACGTCGGAGTATAGACTTTGCTCCACTGCGGACATTACTAGACGCAAGAACGGCCCCTTGAGCATGAAGCCGATCTCGTCGAGATTCGGCAGTACCTTGTAGAATGTCGGAGTTGCTACTTTCGGTTTCGGCATCGGTCACCTCTATGACTTGTGGGTCCAAGTATTGTTGGTCAATCTGCTCCAACCGCGCCCGGTGCATGAGGCGGTGGATCACAGGTGTCGCCCGTTCGATTCGCTCCGCCTCGGCTTTGCTCGTGGGCTTGCGCTGGAGAATCCTGTTCAGTGCGTCTTGGTTCACGCTGGCGGCGCCGCCCGGGGTCTTGGTGCTGGGGCGCAGCCCGAGGGCGCCGAACAGCCACCGTCGGATGTGTGCGTCGGAGCCCGGGTTGAAGCCTAGCTGTTTGCCTTTGGCGTCCTTGATGTCGTGGGGAAGATCCTTTGCCAGTTTCGACCACTCTGATTTCGTGAAGGGAGCAGGTCGGCGAGAGATTCGTCCCTTGGGATGAGCCTTGCTAGGCTTGAGGCGTTTACTGGGTGCTTTGCCGAACCACCCGGGAATTCCCAAGTCTGGGTTGACCCAAGCAAGAGTCTGTAACGCACAGGCGACACGAACACGGAGTCCGTCGTGGTGCTCGGCAAACAGTCTTCGCAGCTCCGAGTCGGTCTCGCGAAGCTCGGCGCGGAGCTTCCGGCGGTAGGCAGTCTTACGCGCTGGGTCATATGGCAGTCCTCTCGCTTGCATCGCCAGCACACTGGGCACCGTGGCCCAAGTGCGGGTGCGGTAGAATTCCCATTGGCCTCTGGCCTCCAGTGCTCGGCGCAGGGCTTTGGCGCCACGGATGGTGGCAACGCAATCGGCGGCATTGTAGGCAACAAGTATGTCGTGTGGGACGTTAAGCCATGTATGACTCGATGTAACACGAGCATTACTAACAGCCAAGGTACTTGTCTCCCCATAGTTCTCGGTAGAGTCTCTTAGCCGCTTCTGCCGCTGAACTTTCTTCGTGATGATACGCAGGACTGGCGTAGTGCATGTGCCCGTCCTTAGCAGCCTTAGCAATCCAACGTTGATGTCGTTTTGACCAATGGACCCCACGATGCTTGGAAGTTTTCCCGGGCGACTTCCTCGTATTCGCCAAGTTGGCACCCCAAGTCACAACTCTGAGGTTCTTTCGTTGGTTGTTCAATCCATTACCACTACGATGATCGACGACTAACGGGGGTTTCGGCTCGCCCATGAGTTGTCGGTGCATCAACACAGAGCGCTTGCTCCCATCCGGCATTGGTTGTTTCCGGTAGGCATACCCAACACGAGAATCGTTGGTTGCCATGAACGTCCATTTCCAACGAGAGAGGACTTTGTAGTCAGCGTCATCAACAAGTGCGTACTTACCCTGAGAAAGTCGGAGTTTTCGCATTGACCCAATATAACAATGTGACTACTTGGAATCAACTCCCACCCAGCACCGCCCTCGCCGCTGCCTCCGCGGCCTCGCGCCAGCCGAGCGCGGACATGAACTGCTCCCCATCAATCCGCACGTTGAATGACATTGGCTCCTCCCACAGGTCATAGTCCCGGGCGTGCCCCCCCGCGACGAGCCCCAGGAGGAGTGTGTCGGCAAGCTCTAGGTCTAGATCAGCCAACTCATACGTCCTTGACGATTTCTTCGTAGACCTTCCATAC